>DLAA01000062.1 GCA_002493835.1 Lachnospiraceae bacterium UBA7060
TTACGGGACTTTTTTCACAGCCCCGTTGAAAAACCAATGCATCAGCATGACTTTTCAATGTACAGATATCTATATCTTAACATGCTTATCTTTGTTCTCCTATATACAATACGATTAAGGCTTCCTAAAAGTTTCATTTTCTGATAGACTTTACACATTTTTATCGTTCCGTTATAATATAGTTATAACGATCAATACAACCCCATAGAAATCAGGTGATTTCATGCCGACTACGGATCTGCAATACAAAGACGATTTAAGAAAACAGCGAAACAGGACCGCTAACATGGCGGCCCCGTTTTCTTTATTCTATAGGAAATTCCTCGCAATTGAGCGAAGCTCAATTTTTTATTTTGTTCCCATGATCTCTTCCGCCATGTCAAGCATTTCCTCCGCTCCCAGGTTCAGATCGAATCCCATAAGGTGATAATGCACTCCATCCTTTTCCCATGTCACATCAGAAGCCTTCTGCACCTGCACTTCGGAACTTCCGTAACTGATTGTGAAATCATCCTTTTCCAAATTTGCCTTATCCTCGTCCGAAAGCTCATAGTTCGGCGGCACAAATTTATAGGTCGTGGTATCGTAATAAATTGTGACACCATCAGCCTGCCTCGTGGCCTCCGGCTCTCCCTTCCGCACAGGCGGCTCCACCGGCTTTCCCGCATCCAGCCACACCGGCTGCTCTCCTTTCTTCTCGTAGGCGATGTTAAGGTTCTTGTAAGTATAGACTACATTGCCGTCCGCATCCGTTCCGTTCACATCGTCCACAAACATTTGATCAAAGCGATAACCGTTGGAAAATTCTTCCACCGAGTCCGCAGAATAGCCCAGCTCGGCCTGCGCCTTACCCATATCGCCATAGCTTCTATAGGCGTCCGTCAGCCAGTGATGGGACGACAGCGACACTACGCGTCCCGCCGCAAAAACTCCCCCCGATAGCAGCAAACACCCTACAGCTACACCAATAACTATTTTTTTCATAGATAAATGCTTCATATCCGCCTCCTTCTGACCCGTCAGGATCCTCTCGTCAATCCTCGCCTTCAAATCCTGGGGCACGGTTAGGCCTTCACATTCCAACGCAAAAGCTTTCTTCAGATCTTTTTCCATGTCAAACTCCTGTCTCATAGCCGCTCTCCCTTCCATCAGAATTGTCCAAAAGTTCTGCCCCGGATTCGTCCTCAAGTATTTGCCGAAGCTGTCTTTTGGCTGTGTGGAGTCTCGACTTCACCGTACCTTCCCGGCATCCAATGATCTTTGCAATTTCCGGTATCCGATACTCCTGATAATAGTAAAGAATAACCACACTCCGCTGCTTAACCGGCAGCGACCTGACCGCCTCTATCACTGTCTTTGCTCTTTCTAGCGCAAGCACTTGCTCTAAGGAGGAAGAAACTCTTCCCGTATTGGTTTTTAGCACAATCTCCTCGTCCGGCATCTCCCGTTTCGCCTTTTTGCCGCACTTATAAGCCGTCCGTACAAGAATCTGCATCATCCACGCCTTAAATCCGCTGTCATTTTTCAGCTCCTTGCAGTGAAGGTATACCTTTACAAAAGTATCCTGCACGATATCCTCACTTAAAGAGCGATTCCCTGTGATCAGATATGCGGTATGAATCGCCATATTCCTGTACTTTTCATAGAGAAGATCAAAGGATGTCTTATCTCCCTCCTTCATCTGCCTCACCAATACTTCCTCAGTCAAATTTCCTTCCTCCCTGTCTCTTCGGTGCACCTATAGTTAACGACATTAAAAATTTCGTTTTTGGCCTTGCAGAAGCTTCCGTATATGGCTCCTGCAAGAGCCATAAGCAGAAATTTGTTATGTCGTTTACTATACTTATAAGAGACTTTGAATCCGAAAAAGGTTCATTTTTTTAAAAAAAGAAAAACCCCGCAAAGCAGGGTTTTCGAAATATGCAATTTACAAAATAAGCATCAATCCCAACAAGAAAAAATAGAAAAAAATCAGCGTCAGAATGCTGGCGACAATTGAGAGAATCAGTCCAGCAATCGCTATTCCCTTCCCGCCAAATCCCTTGGCAAGAGATACAATACCACAAATCAGCCCAGCCAGACACAATCCCAAATCCGCGCCGGGAATCCAGAAGAAGAGCAATCCCAGAATACCGCACACAAGCGCCGCTACCGATGTTCCATGCACTCCCCCAGGAACCGTATCGTATCCCACCGGCTGCCCAAAGTTCTGTTGATTATACTGCTGCTGTGCACCATAAGGCACCTGGTTAAACTGCGGGACCGTCCCAGCCGCCTGGCCATACGGAGCCTGCACAAAGGGCTGTTCCTCTTGTACGTACGTCTGCTGATTCATATAAGGCATCTGGCCATCGTTTCCTTCTTGATTCTGACTACTGAAATTTCCCCCATCATATCCGTAATTTTGATTCTCATCCATCGTTACATCTGCTCCTTCCTAATCTAACAGCGATGCCCTGATCATGTCGACACCAGTCTCGGCTCATTGACTGCCAGTCGATAACGCTACTATTCTACAGTATACTACAATCTTTTGCAAGCAAAATAGCAATGTTACATATCTCAAAGCAGTTTCTGACAATCCCAAATAGGATCAAACATAGTAATAATAGCATCATGCCAGCAGATTCCCATTTTCTCCAGACTATCTTTTTTATATATAAATAATGGTAAAGCAGCTTTACGAAAATCCATCCCAGAAAAGGCATAAAACAAAAAATAATTGGATTACTGCGAAAGGCTTCCGCCAAATCGCCTTCCCCCAATGCCAGCAACATATGAGTCACACCGCATCCCGGACATTGCAGATGAAAAATATACCGAAACAGGCAAGGAACGCCCGTTCCGGTATATCTGACAAATCCGTAATACCCGGCAAAAAATGCTGCCGCTAAGCCTGCTTTCCCAAGCCGTTTACGATCCATCTTTAGGCCGCCATCTTATTCAGCTCGTTCTGAATCAATGCGTAAGCAATAATTCCGCCAAATAAATAGAGAATCAAATAGAGCACACCTCCGTTGGAAGCCTGCAGACCTCTGTCTGTTTTCGCTTTATCCAGCTTTTCACCACACTTGTAAGCCCAGTAAAGACCGTAAATGCCGCAAGTGATGATCGTGAATACAAGAGCCATCACGCCGGATGTCGCTTCTGTCTCATTTGCCACGGCATTGACATCCTCCGTCAGACACACAAACCAGTATAATCCGTAGATTCCACAGGTAATCAGTGACAAAACAATACAAAGTGCAATGTTTCTCTGTGTTACAGTTCTCATAATTCTTCCTCCTCAGTAAGAAATATATTTTTATAACGTATCTAATATACCACCTTTTATCACATAGTGCAACGCCATCCTGGCGTTTATATCTCTGTCAATAACCGCCATTTCCCTTTCCGGTCTTTTCCCGAATCTCTCATTAGACGTAATCCCTTCTCTTAATCACCTTCACACAGATTACAGCGGACGCCGCCATGATCAGTAATGATACCGCCAGCACGAGCACCCCTGCGTACAATGTTTTTTGTGCAAGGAACGCCATTCTGTCTGCTACATAAGTTTCCCTGTCCGCCTTGCCCAGAATAAACATAAACAAAAAATACATAGCCATGCCTGGGGCAACCCTCACAAGATTTCCCACATACTGCCAGTTGTCCTTGCCTTCTCCCAACATATAGCTGAGCAGATACTCAAGCGCAACGATGACCACCCCCAGCGCCAGGTTGCTTAAAAACAGCCCCATCATTGTCGCAGTAATTTCAAAGCCAAACAGGCAGGATACCCCCATGCCAGCCGCACAGAGCAAAGCAACCATGGCAATAAAAGACAGCCCGTACAAAAATCTTCCCACTACCCTGTCCGCCACTGTAGCGGGAAGCATCAACAAAAATCCCGTATTTTTTATGTGGCAGCTCCCAAAGGGCGCCGTGGTGAAAATAGTCCCAACAAAAATCATGTAAGAACACCCCATCATAACCCCAATATCCCTCGATGTTCCTACCAGCATCACCGACACAAGCACCATCAGCGGCAAAATCAGCATTTGCTTCTTTGTTAACATATAGTCTACTTTCATATATTTAATCGCTCTCATTTTTTCCTCCTCTTACGCCTCTATCCTGTCCTCATATCCTATTTTCGTTCTCTCTGTTTTTAATAAAATGGATGACAATTTTGTCAATATTCGGCTTCTCCACAAGAAAAGCATTTCCAAGAAGTTCCGCCTTATCGCTTCTAAGGAGCGCCTCAAAACCGTATGCATTCTCCTCCAGACCAATCAGTTCCCTCTTTAGTGCTGGTGGAATGGCATTGCTCTCTCCCTTTACCAGAAGAAAATTCTCGATTATCTCATCCTTTGCGTCATAGAGAATAGTCCGCCCTTTATCGATAAAGTAAATATAATCCGCGATCTGCTCCAAATCACTCAAAATATGTGTAGAGAAAATCACACTGCGTTGACCGTCCATCACGTAGTCCTGCAGCAACTTTAAAATCTCGGTGCGCATCACCGGATCAAGGCCGTTTGTCGCCTCATCCAGAACGAGCAGCTTGGTATCCCTGGAAAGCACCGACGCAAACATCAGCATCACTTTCATTCCTCTGGAGAAATCCTTCACCTGCTTTTTTTCCGGCAGATTCCACTTCTTCAGAAAGCTGTTAAATTTCTCCTCAGAAAAAGTAGTATAAAAATCCTGCAGCACTTTGCGGATGTTTTTCGCTGTAAAGTTGTCTGGAAAGTAGGATTCGTCCCCCACATACCCAATCTGTTCTCTATAAGCCCTCACATCCTCCTTGCTGGTATGGCCATTGATATATACCTCCCCATCGCTGCATTTCAAAATACCTGTGATCAGGTTCAGCGTCGTCGTCTTTCCGGAACCGTTCGGCCCCACATATCCCATAATGTACCCCTTTGGCAAAGTAAAACTGATATCTCTCAGGTCAAACGCTTTATAATGCTTTGACAAATTTTTCACTTCCAGCAGTTCCATATCCTTTCATTCCTTTCCGAAACTTTATGTTTCCAATAAATTATTAAATATATCCGTCAGCTCCTTGCGCGTCATTCCTATCGCCCTGGCTGTTTCTATGGCCGTGGACAATCCCTCCTCGATCCGCAGAAGGTACTGTTCCCGCAGGAGATTATTGTCTGTTGACAGTACCACACTGCCTTTTCCCTGCATAGTGGCGATAAACCCCTCCGCCTCCAGCTCGCTGTAGGCACGTGTCGTGGTAATCACGCTGACTCCCACTTCCTTTGCCAGCTGCCTGATAGAGGGGAGCTGGCTTCCCACGGGAATTTTTCCGTTCAATATCTGTTCTTTCATCTGCTCCCTGATCTGCGCATAAATCGGCAGCTCCGATTGATTCGAAATAATAATGTTCAATTCCTGCCTCCCTTTATCTCTTTGCGCTCACTGTCGTCACAGCTTGCGCTATCAGTATATACTGTATATATATCATTATATACAGTATGAACAATTTGTCAACATGAAAATAGCAGAGACCTAAAGGTCTCTGCTATGCCAGGGATTTCGGTATTACTATACGTTTCTCACATTTATAACATCTTCTTCATCTCATCAGCTACGAACTGTACTTTAGTTCCAACAATAACCTGTACAGAGTTCTTGCCGGGTCTCATAACCCCCGCAACGCCAGCCGACTTAATCTTCTTTTCGTCCACCAGTGTATAATCTTTGATTTCCAAACGAAGTCTTGTAATACAGTTGTCAAGCGTTTTGATATTGCCTTTACCGCCAAGACCTTCCAGAATGATTGACGCCACTTCTGTATAATCGCTGTTGGAAAGCACCGCCTTCTTCTCCGCTTCCACATCATCATCTTCTCTTCCCGGCGTCTTCAAATCAAATTTCACGATGGCAAATCGGAACACCACATAGAATACTGCAAAGGCTGCCGCACCCAAGGGAAGGATCATCCACGTATTCTGTGCCGCCGGCAGAGATGCCGAGAACACAAGGTCTGTAGCACCTGCTGAGAAACTAAATCCTGCTCTGAATCCTATCAGCGTTACAATAACGGTAAAGATACCATATAACAATGCATAGATCAGATACAGCGCCGGAGCAAGGAACATGAATCCAAATTCAAAAGGCTCTGTAACACCGCAGACAAATGCGCAAATCGCTGCGGAAGCCACCAGGCCGATTGCCACTTTCTTTTTCCCTTCCTTCGCCGTATGGATCATCGCCAGAGCCGCGCCCGGGATACCGAACATCATACAAGGGAAGAAGCCGGACATGTACATACCAAGACTCCATGTCACATCCGCACTCGTCTCGCCTGCCCAGAAGTGGCTCAGGTCACCAAGGCCGATCGTATCAAACCAGAATACGTTATTCAACGCATGGTGCAAACCTGTCGGAATCAACAGTCTGTTCAGGAAAGCGTAGATACCTGCTCCTACTGCGCCCATGCCAACGATACTTTCGCCAATTGCGATCAATGCGCCAAATACGATCGGCCATACAAACAGTAGTATTGCTGCAACGACAATGGATACTACGCCGGAAATAATTGTTACACAGCGTTTGCCACTGAAGAAGGAAAGCCAATCGGGCAGCTTTGTCCCTTTAAATTTATTGTAACAGCTTGCACCGATAATACCGGCAAGAATACCGATAAACGGATTGGCAATCTTGTCAAATGCCAATGTCTTATTTACGCTTTCTGCGACCGACGGCATCAGCGTGGTCACGGTACCTGTAGCCAGCAGGTTCGTGATCATCAACCAAGATGCGAAAGCTGCAAGTCCTGCTGTCCCATCATGGTCATCCGACATTCCAACGCCTACACCGATTACGAACAGGAGTGCCATATTGTCAATCAGCGCGCCGCCTGCCTTTACCAGGAAAAATCCCAGCATGTTCAGGAAACCATTCATCTCACCGCCCTGCATGGTCGCCGGACAAAGTGCATATCCGATACCCATCAGAATACCGCATATTGGCAGGCAAGCCACGGGAAGCATCAATGATTTACCCAGTTTTTGTAAATATTTCATCATAAAACACTACCTCCTTCTCATTTATTTTAGTTCCGCCCTAGCACAGAACTGAAAACTCGTTCTAAAAATTTTTAACAGGTGTATAAATCTCTCATTCTTTTTATGTTGAGTACCAAATATATTTTCTCCTCCTCAGTCATACTGCACTGGTACTCCTTTTCTATATGTTCACTGATATTGTCGATAATCTGATACTCATTCTGATAGTGCTCCCTCACAAAATCATAGAGCAGATCATCTTTTCTCCCGCACATCGGCTCCTCCGTGACAAGCCGGTTGGACAGCATCTTCAGCTCCGAAATCAGCCGCTCCTTCGGGTAGGGTTTTCCACTTGGAGTAGGAATCTCTTTCTCGATCATTTCCATCATCTCACGCATCATCTTGACCATCACAAAAGTTGTTCCCATGGCGGAGTTAATTTCTCCGTTGATCAAGTGAAGCGCAATGCTGGCGGCCTCATCCTCGTGCAACCGGCACCCTATCCTCTCCTCGATCAGTTCAAGTGCATACCTGCCGACAGAATATTCCAGCGGATAAAACAGCTTTACCTCGTCATACAGGGCATTGTTAAATTTCACTCCCTCCCGATATTTCTTTAAAGTAAAACCGATATGATCCGTCAGTGTCAAATACACATTCTGGCCTAAAGCCAGTCCGAGACTATCTTTGGCATAGGCAATAATGTCCGTTGACAGCCTGATATGCTCCAGCGGAAGCGACGCGAGCAGGTCTTTAAAATACTCCTTATTGTCCATTTTATCCAATCTGAAAATCTTCTCGGCCGCCCTGTCGTCAATCTCGTCTCCCGGCCTCTGTCCAAAACCGATTCCTTTCCCCATAGCGATCAGTTCTATGCCCTGCCGGTCCCTGGCGGAAATGATGCTGTTATTAATAATTTTTTCAATGCGCATTTCTAAAACCTCATTACACCTGCACATAAAAAAACCAAATTCTATAACCCGACTTTCCTGTCAGATTATAAGATTTGGTTTTGCCCGCTATTGTGCAGTAACAACCCAAATAGCTATTTGTTATTTCTCTTATTATAACAATATGCACAATATAAGTCAATATGATATTCTCTTTTTTGGTCTTTTTCCAAATTATATATGCCGTTGTTCTCTTTATTTGTTGTCATTTTGTACAGTCTTCTTGAATATAGCTAAAAGCTGTTAAATCATGTCAACAACATGCTTCCAAATATGGGCTAAAAATAACGGGAATGCTTACTTTATAAACATTCCCGTCTCTTTTTCCAGCGTGCGCTAGAGGATTCGAACCCC
>DLAA01000019.1 GCA_002493835.1 Lachnospiraceae bacterium UBA7060
GGAAGCACAAAGGGATCAGGATAAAATTTAAGGAACTCGGATACGAAAGTATCCTGATAGGCGGCATGGCCGCCGGGATTCGTAGGTAACAAAAAAATCGCCTCCAGTCGATTGAAATAAAATATAATCAATCGGCTTCGCCGCAAATTTTGAGCGATTTGTCAAGCTTTTTTTGCAAAAAAAGTGGGTGATTTTTTGAGATAAGGGTCTGAAAGCCCTATAAAATCAGGGCTGAAGATTCCGAGAAGTTATGAAAAGAAAAGGGAGGATAAGATCTCGGTAAATGAATCGCAAACGGGTAATAGAATGTTTATGTGTTTTAACAATGGTTTTGCTTTATACTGCGGGAAAACGATATGTTTTCCCGACTGTAGAACGAAATATAGAAGAAGTTGTAATACCGGAGAGCACATATGTCAGGCCTGCCATAGAAATAGAGCGGCAGGAAAGAGGGGAAGGACAGGAAAAAATAACATATTATGCCGCTGATATACAATTGGGAGATGCAGCAGATTTAAGAACAGCTTTTGCGAAGAATCAATACGGATTAAATATTAAGGACACTGTGTCAGGCATGGCACAGAAACATGACGCATTTTTTGCAGTCAATGGCGATTATTACGGTTACCGGACAGATGGTATTGTGATACGAAATGGCATTTTATACAGAGATGGGCCGTCAGACAGGGAATGTCTGGTTATGTATAGGGATGGAACTGCCTGTGTCATGAAGGAGGGGACTATATCAGGAAATAAGCTGGTAGAGGAAGGAGCCTGGAATGTGTTTTCTTTTGGTCCGGTATTGGTTGAAGATGGGAAAGTCCGCGAGGGGCTGGATGAGCCTTATAAGGTAGATATACTCAATGAAAGTATCAGCGGGAAGCAGCCGCGTACAGGAATCGGTATATTGGGGAAAAATCATCTGCTGATTGTGACAGTGGATGGAAGAGCAGAAGGATACAGTTGTGGAATGACATTTCAGGAGTTTGCAGAGCTTTTTAAGGATTATGGCTGTGAGCTTGCTTATAATCTGGACGGAGGACGTTCCGTTACTATGTATCAGGAAGGGCAGATTATTAACCAGCCATGTTCAGGAGAAGAAAGAAAAGTCAGTGATATGATTTATATTGGGAGAGACTATGAAGGAACAGCCGAATGAGAAATACAGTAAGGCGGCTAAAAGAGAGATGATACAGGAATCATGGATGGTGATGGACAGCTTTTGCTGGAGGAAGTTCCAGCAAAAGCGGAAGGAGGGAGTATGGCTCATATTTATATTGCATTTGTAGATACACCGGGAATTTTTGCCGCACTGATTCGGAAATTCTTAAAACAGAGATATATTCATGTAGTGATTTCGGGAGATGCAATGCTTGATGATGCATACAGTGTGGGGCGAAGAAATCCGGCAATCCCTTTGCGGGCAGGATTTGAGAAGGAGGATAAAGGTAAAATTTTAAGTGCATTTCCGATGGCAGCTTACCGTATTTGCGAGTTAGACTGTACCTTAGAACAAAAACAAAAAATCATGGGGAAATTACATAACGATTATGGCAAGCGTTTTCATATTCATTACGCAGTGTGCAGCTTGCCATTTATTGTAATGGGTATCCCTTTTTATCTGAAAAACCAATATACCTGTTCCTCTTATATTGCAAAATTATTGCAGGAAAATGGAATTGCTGTTTCAAAAAAACATTTTTCTATTGTAACACCCAAAGATTTTTTTGAATGCAGGGAAATGAAAATGGTTTTTGAAGGATTCCTGTCGGAAATGACAGCAGACAGACTGAACCGTGTACCAGAAAGCGTTTCTGTCTATGAATAAGAAACGCAGACAAAAATGGGGACTTCACATCTGCACATTTGTAAGTATTATGGCATTGACATTTTGGAGCGCTTTTCGAAATCAAAATTTCATGGAAATGATGGTTTCCATTCAAACATTGTCCATGCAGTCCATGGCAATGGCGGTTTTACTGGCGATATTTTTTGTGGCAGGGGAAGGTTGTATGATTTGGTATTTGCTAAAGGGCATTGGGGAAAGGATAGGTTTGTTCCGCTGTATTTCATATTCTTTCATTGGTTTTTTCTTCTCTGGCATTACTCCTTCAGCAACCGGCGGGCAGCCTATGCAGCTATATTATATGAAAAAGGATGGAAATAAAATTTCATCTGCAACAGTGGTCTTGATGGCAGTAGCTGTTATTTATAAATTTGTACTTGCCCTGACGGGGATTGGAATCATGCTTTTTTGGAGGGTGCCTTTGAGGGAATACTTGAAAGGGTATTACTGGATGTATTTTCTGGGACTGTTTCTCAACATTGCTGTGGTGTCGGTATTGCTTTTGGTCATGTTTTCTCCGGGAATCATTCGTAAAATTTTTAATAAAACAGAAAATATTATGATATGCCTCAAGGTTTGGAAAAGGACTGATTTGAGAAAGGACAAGCTGGATCAATTCTTATTCGAATATCAGGAAATAGTTATTTTTTTGCGGAGCCATAAAATAATGATAATGACTGCGGTCATCGGTACATTTCTGCAAAGGGGAAGCACCTTTTTCCTTACTTATGTAGTATACTGGGGATTAGGTTTATATGGAACTCCTATGTTAGATATTATCCTGCTGCAGGCTTCCATTTACATAGTGGTAGATATGTTGCCAGTACCCGGCGCGCAGGGAATTACGGAGGCAATGTATAGAACTGTTTTTGAAACTGTTTTTCCGACGGACTGCCTTGCGGCGTCTATATGCATTACCAGAGGAATCAGTTTCTATTTGGTCATGGTGCTCAGTTTAATTGTCTGGGGAATTGTGCATTTTAAAAAACGGCCATCGTTCCAATGAAACGGGCCGGGTCATTTGGACCCTTATAATGATTCAAATGTCAAATTCCCGTAACAGTTCAGCTCAGGACTTTGCACTTGCTGCAAAGTCCGTAAGAACGTGTGAATTTAGTGAAATTCCCTTACAATATGATTGTGGGAGCTTGCATAAAGGACCGTTGATAGCTTATAATATTTTGTAACTTTATGCGAATGGAAAGGATGGAGCGGGGATGAAGAAAATCATTGTGACGGGCTGCAACGGACAATTGGGACGAGCCGTCAATCTGACATATGCAGGCAGCACAGCGTATGAACTTATCAATACGGATGTGGGTGAGCTCGATATTACAAAGATAGACGATGTGATGGAATTTGCACGGGATGTCAAACCTTACGCAATTATTAACTGTGCGGCGTACACAGCGGTGGAGGCGTGCGAGACGGAAGAAGATCTGGCATTTCGCATCAATGCCATTGGCGCGCGGAATTTAAGTATTGCGGCGAATGAGACGGGAGCGAAACTGATGCATATTTCCACAGATTATGTGTTTGACGGAAATGGCACAAGACCATATAGGGAGACGGATCCCACAGGACCTCAGGGAGCTTATGGCAGGACGAAGCTTGCTGGGGAAAAGTTTGTGAAGGAGTTTAGTGACAGACATTTTATTCTGCGCACAGCATGGCTGTACGGGGATGGCAAAAATTTTGTGAAGACCATGCTCAGGCTCAGTGAGACTAACGACAAGGTGAGAGTCGTAAGAGACCAGGTGGGATCGCCCACCAGCGCGGCGGAGCTTGCGAAAGCTGTGGCGTATCTGCTTCCCACGGAAAACTATGGCCTGTTTCATGCTACCTGTGAGGGAGACTGCAGCTGGGCCCAGTTTACGGAGGAGATTTTTAGACTTGCGGGGAAAAAGACAACCGTGGAGGCGATAACTTCCGAGGAGTACGGCGCGGCAGTGAAGCGTCCGGCCTATTCCATTTTGGAAAATTACATGTTCAAAATGACTACGGATTTTATGTTTGCAGACTGGCATGATGCGATAGCAGAGTATATGGCAGCAGTATAGCTATGCTCTGTAAAATGAGTGAAACGCCCGATTATGAGCAATTAGCAGCGGGAAAGTGCTGAAAGCGCCTTTGCGAATGGCAAGGGCTGAACTATTATTATTAATTTACACAGAAAGGGAACAAGGTATCAATATGCAGAAAACAGCTCTTATAACGGGGATTACGGGGCAGGACGGCTCTTATCTGGCTGAGTTTTTATTAGAAAAGGGATATGAGGTGCACGGTTTGATTCGCAGGCACAGTATCACAAACACAGCCAGGATCGATCATCTGATTGCTTCCGATTATCATAAGGTTAAATTTTTTCTTCACTATGCGGACACGACAGATTCCAGTAATCTGATGCGTTTGATTGCGGAGATCCGTCCGACGGAAGTGTATAATTTAGCGGCGCAGTCCCATGTGGGCGTATCTTTCGAGGTGCCGGAATATACGGCGGAGGCAACAGGCGTGAGTACTTTGAAGCTTCTGGAAGCCATTCGGGTCAACGGCGGGACATGCAGGTTTTATCAGGCATCTACTTCGGAGCTGTTCGGCGGTATTCCGGAGACGGCGCCCCAGAGTGAAAAGACTCCTTTTTACCCTAAGAGTCCTTACGGTGCGGCAAAATTATATTCTTACTGGATTACAGTAAATTACAGGGAATCTTATAATATGTACGCCTGCAACGGGATCCTTTTCAATCACGAATCACCCAGACGAGGAGAAAATTTTGTGACAAGAAAGATTACGCTGGCCATTGCAAATATCATTGCCGGGAAACAGGACAAACTGTCCCTGGGCAATATGAATGCGAAGCGGGATTGGGGTTTTGCGGGAGATTATATCAAGGGTATGTGGCTTATGCTGCAGCAAGATAAAGCGGACGATTATGTGCTCGCCACAAACGAGACTCATACGGTAAGGGAGTTTGTAGAGATGGCTTTTGGCGAACTGGGCATGCAGATCCGTTGGGAGGGAAGCGGCGTAGGCGAAAAGGGGTATGATGCGGAAAGCGGCAGACTTTTGGTGGACGTCAATCCCGAATTTTACCGCCCGGCTGAAGTGGAGTTTTTGTGGGGTAATTGCTCGAAGGCGGAGAAGGAACTCGGCTGGAAACGGGATGTGGATTTCAAAGGCCTAGTGTCTATGATGATGGATGCTGATATGAAGGCGATTGCAGGAATCAGCTGTGAAGATTACAGAAATAAGAAAAACGCGTAACCAGGGAAAAAGCGGCTGCGGCGCAAACAATAAGTGATAATATGGTATCGGTAATTCTGATTTGGATTTATATCCTAATGACAACTTTTATAACGGGTTATGGTGTGCTGCGTGTGATTACGCGGCACATTCCTTATAATGCTTGCAAAACGCCGGAATCGGAGCAAGGGTTTGAGCGGTTAGACGGTGGTGTAGGTGAGATTGGGCATCCGGATGCATTTTTGATGTGTGGAATTGTATGCGTTACTGTGTATGCGCAGTTTTACAGTCTGTCTGCCGGGGTAGGAGCTGCGGCTAATGTGATTTTGTGTGCGGTTTGTGGCACGATTGTATGGATTGATAGACAGGTGTTTGCAGAAACGGTCAGACGTGTTCTCTCTGCGGAGCATTTCGGCTGTTTAAAGCTGTGTGCTTGGATCGGGTTGTTTCTGCTGTTTGCTTATGGGACTTCGCGCGGTATGATTCATTATGATACAGGACTTTATCATGCCCAGAGCATACGGTGGATCGAGGAGTATGGCGTGGTGAAAGGGCTTGGTAATCTGCATGGCAGACTGGCCTACAACAGTGCTTCTTTTGCTCTGTCAGCGCTGTACAGTATGGTTTTTCTGGGGGGACAGTCCTACCACTGTACGGCGGGGCTTTTGGCGTTTATATTAGCGTTGGTCTGCCTGGAGCTGGTCGGGCATATACGTGCGGGGCGGCTTCGGACGAGTGATTTTGCCAGGGTCATGTGCGTGTATTATCTGGTCAATATTTTTGACGAGATGGTTTCCCCGGCGTCTGATTATTATATGGTGCTTTTGACTTTCTATCTTGTGATACGCTGGCTGGGGCTTCTGGAGAGAGAGGAGAAGGCAGTTCTGCCTTATGCGCTTCTCAGTGTATTGGGTGTGTTTTTGATGACGGTGAAGCTGTCGGCGGCGCTGATTCTTATGCTTGTCATTTATCCGGCCGGCTGCCTTCTGCGGGAGAAAAAATGGCGTGAGACTGCGGCATATTTAGGGCTGGGATTTGTGACAGCGCTGCCGTTTTTTATCAGAAATGTGCTTATTTCCGGCTGGCTTGTCTATCCTTTTACACAGGTTGATTTGTTTGACGTGGTCTGGAAAATTCCCAAAGGATTGGCTGATTACGATGCAAGGGAGATTCAGGTGTGGGGCAGGGGTTACACAGATGTGCTGCAGTTTGACCTGCCGGTGTATCAGTGGCTGCCTGGCTGGTTTCGCGGGCTGGCAGGCAGTGATAAGGCATTTGTGCTGGCGGCGGCGGCTTCTGTGCTGGTTCTACTAGTATATGCAGCAGGCATGGTGCTCGGATGGTGGCAGAGGCGGTGGGAGTTTTTGCTTGTGCAGGGCATGGCGGCGGCTTCCTTTCTGTTCTGGCTGGGCACTTCCCCTTTGATGCGCTATGGCTGTGTCTATGTGTATCTGACTTCGGCGGTGGTCTTTGGCGGAATGTATGAGACGGTTTTGAGGAAATGGAAGGCGGTGGAGAGAGCGGTTTCTGTGCTTATGGTTCTGTTTCTATTTTACAAGGGGTTTGCCCTGGGCCGGGAGATGGCGGAGTCGTATGTGAACGATTACTGGATTTTTCAGAAAGACTATGAGAATTACGAGACTTATTCCTATGAGATCAAAGGTATTCCGTTTTACTGTCCGACAGAGGGCGACCGGGCAGGGTATGAAAGCTTTCCTTCCTCTCCGACACAGGCGCAGATTCAATTTCTGGGGGAGGGGATTGAGGACGGCTTTTGCATCTCAGAGTGAGAGGCGTGACAGTGAAGTCAAAGGATGAACGGTTATGACTTGTGCGATGATATGAGGTGTTCTCTTGTAAAAGGATTTGTCCTGTGATAGACTGATAGGGATTTTAATAGAGAAATTTATTAATTTATGTAGAAGCTCAGAGTTTAAGGATTCTTAAAACGGCAGCATGGAGGTTGGCGATGGATAAAACAGACAAGATTTATGTAGCAGGTCACAGGGGGTTGGTTGGGAGCGCTATTGTGCGCTCGCTGAAGGCAAAGGGGTACGAAAATATCATTGGCAGAACGCACAGAGAACTTAACTTGACGAGTCAACAAGATGTGAGAGATTTCTTCGAGGCAGAGCGTCCGGATATTGTAGTTCTGGCGGCGGCGAAGGTGGGCGGAATTAACGCCAACAATACAGCACCTGCGGAATTTGCTTATGAGAATATGCAGATTCAGTGCAATGTCATTCAGTGCAGCCATGAATATAAAGTGAAAAAGCTCCTATTTTTGGGAAGCACCTGTATTTACCCTAGAATGGCACCCCAGCCGATACCGGAGGATGCACTTCTTACGGGACCTTTGGAGGAGACCAATGAGGCTTATGCTATCGCAAAGATAGCGGGACTTGAGATGTGTAAATTCTACAAAAGGCAGTATGGGGATGACTTTATCAGCTGTATGCCAACAAATCTGTATGGACCGCATGATAATTATGATCTGGAGGGTTCCCATGTGATGCCGGCCATGATCCGCAAGTTTCATGAGGGGAAAGTGAGCGGCTCGCCCACAGTTACCTTGTGGGGAACGGGTACTGTGCTGCGGGAGTTTCTGTATGTGGACGATATGGCTGACGCCTGCGTGTTCCTGTTGGAAAATTACAGTGGTGAACAGCATGTAAATATCGGAACCGGTAAAGAAATTACGATAAAGGATTTGGCCGGGATAGTGAAGCAGGCAGTGGGATATACAGGACAGATTGTCTGGGATCAGACAATGCCTGATGGCACGCCCAGAAAGCTCACGGATGTATCGAAGCTGCATGGACTCGGCTGGACACATAAGGTGGAGCTTACGGAGGGAGTACAGCGTGCCTATGACTGGTTTAAGGAGAATGTGCAGGAGGCGAGAATGTAGGAAAACACTTTGTATCTATAATAAGTGTTAGATTGGGGAGAAACGGAGACGGATTTATGAGGCGATAACTTACCGTTTACAGTTCGATGAATATTTGATATTATGTCGAAAGGCAAAGAAGAACATATCTAAATATTGTCGGTCGATATCATGGAACAAAGGAGTAATAGGGGAATGGTACAACAAAATATGGTAAGTGAAAAAGAAATTCAGAAAATGATTTCTGATTTCATGTTGGAGCTGGGCATACCAGCTCATTTGCGAGGGTATCAGTTTCTTCGCAGTGCAGTGGAGATGTGCGTGAAGAACATGGAACTTGTCGGGAGCGTGACAAAGCTTCTCTATCCGGATCTGGCAAAGATGTATCAGACTACAGATACAAAGATTGAGCGTGCGATCCGCAATGCGATTGAGGTGTCCTGGGACAGAGGAAACTGTGAACTTTTTGAGGAACTGTTCGGTTACAGCAACAGTTTGGAGTACACCAGACCGACCAACAGCGAATACATTGCGGTTGTTGCGGATTACATTCGATTGAAAAACCATTTGATAGCATGACAATTAGGAAGAGACACGTCTCTTCCTTTTTTTATGTAAATGTGGTAGACTGACAGTGGAGGAGAGCATTATGAAACAGTTGAGTGTCATCGTACCCTGTTATAATGAGGAAGAGAACGTTAGGGACTTTTACGATGAATTGTGCAAAAACACAGATTTTTTCCGCAAAAAACAGATAGAGCTGGAGATTTTGTACGTGGACGACGGGTCGAATGATAAGACGGCCTTTGAAGTGAAGAAACTTCACGAGGAGGATGAGAGGGTTCGGCTTATCTCCTTTTCCCGCAATTTCGGCAAGGAGGCGGCAATCTATGCTGGACTGCAGAAGTGCAGAGGTGACTTTGCGGTGTTAATGGACGCAGATCTGCAGGATCCGCCGTCTCTTCTGCCAAAGATGTATGAGTACATTGAACAGGGTTATGATTCGGTAGCCACCAGGCGTGTGACCAGAAAGGGAGAACCACCAGTCCGTTCCTTTTTTGCCAGGATGTTTTATCGTCTCATGAATAAAATCTCCAAGACAGAGATTGTGGATGGCGCTAGGGATTATCGTTTGATGACAAGACAGGTGGTGGATGCGATTTTGGCTATGGCAGAATACAACCGCTTTACCAAGGGGATTTTTGGCTGGGTTGGCTATCAGACAAAATGGCTGGAGTATGAGAATGTGGAGCGCAGGAAAGGGGAGACGAAGTGGTCTTTCTGGAAGCTTTTTCTGTATTCTATTGAAGGAATTATTGCCTTCTCGACGGTGCCCCTCACGATTGCCTCCGTGATGGGCGTGCTTTTCTGTGTGTTTGCCTTCGGTATGATTGTTGTAACGATTGTGCGGAAACTTGCGTTTGGAGATCCGACTTCCGGGTGGCCCTCGCTGGTTTGTATTATTATGCTGGTGAGCGGGGTGCAGTTGTTTTGCCTCGGGATTCTCGGGCAATACTTATCAAAGACTTATATGGAAGTAAAACGGAGGCCGATCTATCTGGTCAGAGAAGAGATAGAGGGAAAAGAAATTGAAAAATAAAAAAGGCGGGCTGGTCAGTATTATCGTGCCAGTGTATCGCGCTGAGGCGTATATTGCGGATACGATTAGAATGGTGACTGCGCAGACTTACGGGGAATGGGAACTCTTACTGGTGGATGATTGTTCCGGGGATGGAAGTATGGAGAAAGCGGCCTGTATTCTCTCAGGCTGTGAACATGCCCCGGCGGCTGTACCTTCCAAATTAAAAAATATCAGATGTGTGGAAGAATATCGGTGTAAGGAGGGACAGCGCGTCTGCCTTATCTATAAAGACAGAAACGGGGGTGCCGCTGCGGCACGAAACACAGGGCTGGCTCTGGCTGAGGGACAGTATATTGCGTTTCTGGACGCAGATGATGTCTGGGTTCCGGACAAGCTTGACAGGCAGCTTACCTTTCTCAAGAGGAAGCATGCCGGATTTGCTTTTTCGGCTTATGAATTCGGAGATGAAGCCGCCTGTCCCACGGGTAAAGTAGTTCATGTGCCGGAAATTTTGACTTACAAAAAGGCATTGTCACGAACGGTTATTTTTACCACCACAGTTTTATTGGACCGCAATGTGATTGCGGATGAACTAATGCGGATGCCTGAGGTTGAGAGTGAAGACACGGCGACCTGGTGGCAGATTTTGAGGGCGGGTCATAAGGCATACGGATTTGACGAGGTGCTTGCAGTTTATAGAAGACCTTCGCAATCCTTGTCGTCAAATAAACTGAAGGCAGTGAAGCGGATCTGGAATCTGTACCGCAGACAGGAGAAACTCTCAGTTGCGGCCAGTGCGTTCTATTTTGTATTTTGGGCGTACAGGGCGACAGTGAGACGGATATAAAATCATGAAAAAGACGGAAACTATAAAAAGAATGATTATTTTGCAGCTTTCTTTCATCGGATTGATTTTTCAGACGGCGATCTACGCGTATTTCTGGTTGACGGCGTATTATCCGTATTTGAGGCTGCATAGAAATTTTCGGTTTTACTTCAAAGGACACGTGCTGATTCTCGCGATTTATTTTGTGCTGTTGTTTTTCTTTGCAAATACATACGGCGCATTGAAAATCGGTTACCTAAAGTCGGTGGATGTGTTTGTCTCGGAAATTTTTTCTCTACTTTTCGTCAATGTGATTTCTTATTTTCAGATTTCACTGATGGCGAACTGGGTTGTGGATGTGAAGCCTATTGTGTCAACTATGGTTATGCAGACGCTGTTTGCCGGCGTGTGGGTGTTCTTTTGTAACATGTGCTACTATAAGGCGTTTCCGCCTCGTGAAATATTGATTGTGCATGGGGAACGTCCCATAGATGATATTGTGAGGAAATTCGAGACGAGAAAAGACAAGTATTGGATCAAAAAATCCCTGCATATTTCTGAGGGACTTGAGAGGGTGAAGAAGGAGATCAATGCCGGGTATGGAGCAGTGGTTTTGTGGGATATCAGTGCGGCGGACAGAAATGCGCTGCTGAAATACTGTTACAGCTGTTCTGTGCGGGTGTACACGATGCCGAAAATTTCTGATGTGCTCATCAAGGGTGCAGATCAGCTGCATCTGTTCGATACACCTATTTATCTGACGAGGGAGTATGCGTTGAAGGTGGAACAGCGCGCGGCGAAGCGTCTGATCGATCTTGTCTGTTCCATCCTTCTTCTGGTGATAGCTTCGCCTTTTATGTTGATTACAGCAGCGGCCATCAAACTGTACGATGGGGGGCCGGTTTTTTACAGGCAGATCCGTTGTACCCGGGACAGAAAAGAGTTTTATATTCTGAAATTCAGGAGCATGCGCGTGGATGCGGAGAAGGATGGCGTTGCCAGACTGGCTTCGAAAAACGATTCCCGTATTACGCCGGTGGGGCGGTTCATACGAGCTACAAGGATTGATGAACTGCCGCAGCTTTTTAATATCTTAAAAGGGGAAATGTCTTTTATCGGGCCGAGACCGGAGCGGCCGGAGATCATAGAGCAGTACATGGAGGAAATGCCGGAGTTTGCCTTTCGCATGAAAGTGAAGGCGGGTCTGGCAGGCTACGCTCAGGTTTACGGGAAGTACAATACGACCCCATATGATAAGCTGAAGCTGGATCTGACTTATATCGAGCAATATTCCGTGTGGCTGGATTTGAAATTAATGCTGCTCACTCTGAAAATTCTCATCAAACCAGAAAGTACGGAGGGGGTTGATGGGAATCAGACGACGGCGATGAAATAGGAGAAAGGTTTGTTTGATCTATGGATGAGCGTGTCTACGCTGACGAGGGAATGGATATCAAAAAATATATGATTTGTCTGTTGGGGCGGCTTCCTCTGATCTTGGGAGCAGTGGCCGGCGGTGCGTTTTTGGGTGCTTTGATTTATATGATCGTGCGCACAGTGCCGGAATCGGAGCGGGAGTATACAGCTTACGCTAAAGTGTATCTGGATTTTGCTGCAGACGAGACTGGGGAGGTTTATCAGGCATACAACGGTTACACCTGGAACGACCTGATGGCGACAGACCCGATAATGGATCTGATTCTTGCGAATCTAACTGAGGATTATACCGGGGAGGAAGTGGAGGCTTCCATGAAGGCGGAGATTCTGTCTGATATCCGTCTCCTTACACTGACAGTTACGACAGGCTCTGCGGCCCGCACAGACGAGATTTTGGATGCGGCGGTGCAAGCGCTTGAAACTTATGGCAGGGAGGCAAAGGAGTTTACTGGAATCAGAGCAATACGTGAAACGGCGGCGAAGCTTGTGACAGCGGACAGACGCCTGGCACAGGCCGTTTTGGTGGGCGCCTGCCTGGGACTGCTTTTGAGTTTATTGGGATGTTCCCTTTTTTATGTGATGGATGACCGGATTTTAGTGGCGGGAGATGTGAGAAAAGTGACAGATGTATCATTTGTTGGCTATTCTGCTGGGGAGGACTATCTGGTACGGGATTGTGAAAAAAACCTTTCCTATTTGCGGGGGAAGCTGGGTGAGATCCACATTTGTGAATTAAGACAAGGAGAATCCTTTTCAAAGGAGGCGCTCCAAGAAATGCGGAATGCCCGGGGCGTAGTGCTTTCCCTGCCTTTCGGCGGTGTGCAGGGAACCTTTGCCGCTTATGCAGTCGAACAGCTAAAGACACAGGACTGTGTGCTCTGCGGCGTGGTCATACGTGATTGCGATGCCAGATTTTTGCGGAAGTATTACGGACGGATTATTCAAAAAAAATAGGATGGTGCAGAGGATTGATCAGGAAAAAGACCGGACGCGCTGTGAAACTGGAGGTTCTCGTCTCGGCGGTGGAAAAGGATGCGGCGCAGCTTATCTCACAAATGAATATCAACACGGATGCTGTCCTTGTCAATCAGTGCGGCCGTTACGACTATGAAACGATTGTGGCGGGGGGAAAGGTAAAGTGCTTTTCCATGCCGGAGCGCGGCGTGGGGTTAAGCCGCAACACGGCGCTTTTGCATGCATCGGGAGATGTGGTGCTCTTTTCTGATGAGGATATCACGCTGACTGAGGATTATAAAGAGAAGATCTTGGAGGCCTATAAAGAGACGCCGGATGCTGATATCATTCTCTTTAACGTGCAGGTTGCGCCTGCCCGCAGGACTTACTGGAACAGGGAAATACACAGGGTTTCCTGGCGCAATTACGGCAGATATCCGGCTTACAGCATATCGGCAAAGCTTTCCGCGCTGCGCAGGGCAAATGTACACTATTCGCTTCTTTTTGGCGGCGGTGCAAAGTACAGCAACGGGGAGGATAGTCTGTTTTTAAGAGATTGTCTGAAGGCCAAGCTTCGCATCTATGCGCATACCACCTGCATTGGCAGAGAGCGGGAGCGGGAATCCACGTGGTTTTCCGGTTATCACGAGAAATTTTTCCACGATAGAGGTGTGCTCTATCATTACTTGTATGGCAGATTGGCTAAACCTTTGTGCCTGCGGTTTTTGTGGACGCATAGGAAAACGATGTGCCGGGAAATTTCAGTTTGGCAGGCGTTTCGTTTTATGTGTCAAGGCGTGCGGGAGGCGCGCGGCAGATGATCCTATACATCACAGTTGCAGTTGTCACAGTGCTCCTTGCGGGCATGGTGGACAGCCATCCGACGAGACAGCCTTATCAAGTGACGAGACAGCAGCTTTGCAATCGGGTCTGTCTGACAGCGGTTTTTTTGATCTTGTTTTTGCTCTCTGCCTGTCGTCTGAATGTGGGCAATGACTACGCAAAATATGTGGAGTTCATGCATTTGGTAAATTGCGACGCCTACGTGCCTACGGAGATTGGCTTTAATTTGTTAGTTAAGGTGATTTACGGGCTGTCGGGTTATGAAAATTTTTTACTGGTGTTTGCTTTTTACTCCTTCGTGACGGTGTTCTTTTTTCTGCTTGCCATGTATGAGCAGAGTGATGAGTTCGGCCTGACCTTTTTCCTTTTTATGGCGTTAGGCTGCTATTTTCAGACGTTCAGCACGGTGCGGTATTATTTGGCACTTGCCGTCTCGCTCTACTCTATGAAGTTTGTGCTGCGAAAACAGTGGATAAGATTTGTGCTGCTGATCCTTCTTGGATCAACGTTTCATAAGTCACTTTTGGTGGTGCTGCCTCTCTACTTTTTGGCCTCTCTGCCGTGGAAAAAGTGGCAGCTTGCCATTGCTGCTGTCTTTTGTACTACCTTTTTGTTTTTGCAGGATTTTTATCTGAAAGTGGTGGTTTTTCTTTATCCCACTTATGAGGACACAGAGTATCTGGAAGGTGGCACTAGTTATATCAGCATTTTGCGCTGTGCGGCAGTGCTTGTTTTTGCGGGAGTGGTGTATTGGATAAGACGAAAAGAAAAGCGTCCGGACCAAGAAGCAGATGAATTTGTCATAAATAGACAGGAATTGTGGTGGAACCGTCGGTTTTGGTTCTATTTCTATCTGAATTTGGGAGCGTTTGTGCTGTATGTATTCTGCTCTTTTCTGCCCATCATATCGCGGATCGGGTATTATCTGATGGTGAGCCAGATTTTGTTTTTGCCGATGCTTTTGAAAAGTATCTCTGACAAAAAATGGCGGCGCTTTTTCAGGGCGGGAATTCTTTTGGCGGCGATATTGTATTTCGCAGTATATTTAAAAAGGGCTTCCAACGACGGCGTATTGATCCTGCCTTACCGCACGTTCTTTTTTAACGAAATGGTAGATATCTTGTCGGATGTGACGTGAACACAGAGTCATACAGATTAAGGCCAAGCAGATTGTGAAAGCCGGCCCCCGGAATGGGGACACGGCAGTATGAGGAAACAAATATGACTTTCAGTATCATTGTGGTCAGCTATAATGCTGGCGAAAAATTACAAAAAACCATAGAGAGTATCCGCAGACAGACGGAAAAAGATTACGAGATCATCGTACAGGACGGTCTTTCCACGGATGGTTCTGTGGGAAAAATTTCTGTGGGAGAGGACTTGAAGCTTTTTATCGGTGAGGATGCGGGCATTTATGACGCAATGAACAGGGCGGTCAGTCATGCGTCAGGAAGGTATATCTTTTTCTTAAACTGCGGAGACTACTTTGTAGATGAGGAAACGCTTGCCCGGGTGAAACGGGAGATAGCAAAGAGCGATCAGACTGTGACTTTGCAGGGTGGTTTGGGCAAGCGGAGAAAAACACAACTTCCACCGCGCATTTTTTACGGCAATATCAAGGAGAGGGCCACAGGTGCGCATGTGATGTCGAATCCCAAGATAGACGATTTTGCCTGCTATCGGAACGTACCTTGTCACCAGGCATGTTTCTATGACAGGCGGCTGCTTGTGAAACGGGGCTTCCGTCTCTGCTATCGCGTCCGGGCGGATTATGAGCATTTCCTCTGGTGTTATTATAAGGCACATGCCTCTATGGTTTATATGCCCCTGACGGTGGTTTCTTACGAAGGGGGCGGATTTTCGGAGAACAAAGGAAACAAGAGACGCTCCGCCGTTGAGCACAAGCATATTGTGCAAAAATACATGAGCCGTGGACAGATTTTTAAGTATCGGTTGTTTCTGTTTATGACATTGTCCCGGCTTCGGACGTATGCGGCGTCCAACGAAAAGACGGCGAGGGTTTATCAAAAGCTGAAGAGAAGGATATATGGAGGGTATTTGGAATCTCCAATTGACGTATGAGAGGGCGAGCGTTCTCGGAGTAGAACGCTTCGGAATGGAGGTACAAATGAAAGTATTGTGGGTGTGCAACATCATGCCGCCAGCGATTGCCAAGAGACTTAATCTGCCCTGCAGCAACAGGGAGGGCTGGCTTTCCGGCCTGCTTGGCCGGGTGGTGATGGAGCAGGAAAGAAACCGCATCGAATTAGGCATTGCCTTTCCGGTAGATGAATCTGTGGGGAATTTTGACAGGGTCATGCAGCTGGGGGAGAATATTTCCTGTCACTGTTATGGTTTTGTGGAGAATTTGGCAGCGCCGGAGCGTTATGATGTGGGGCTGGAGAAGCATTTTGATTTGATTATCAATGATTATAAGCCAGACATACTGCATGTGTTTGGAACGGAATTTCCCCATGCGCTTGCGTCCATTAAGGTGTTTGGTCAGCCGCAGCGGACGCTGATTGGGATACAGGGTCTTGTGTCTGCTATCGCTAAGGTATATATGGCGGATCTGCCTGTGAAGGTACAGAGACAGAGCACATTTCGGGACAGGGTCAGGAAGGACAGTATCAGGCAGCAGCAGAAGAAGTTTGAGAAGCGCGGAGAGAATGAGATTGAGGCTATTAAGCGGGTCGGCCACATAGCGGGGCGCACGGATTTTGACCGGGAAGAGACCGCAAAGATCAACCCTGACGCGGCGTATCATTTTTTGAATGAGACTCTGCGGGGGGTATTTTACAGGGATAGATGGAGTAAATATAACTGCCAGTCCTACCGTATTTTTCTAAGTCAGGGAGATTATCCCCTCAAGGGATTTCACTATATGCTGCAGGCAATGCCTAAAATTTTAGAACAGTTTCCGGATGCGGAAATATATGTGGCAGGGGCCGATATTATGAGGGCGGAAACCTGGAAAGATGTGTTGAAGCTTCCGGCTTACGGAAAGTATTTAAAGAAACTGATCAGAGAAAATCATCTGGAGGAGAAGGTGACCATGCTTGGGCGCATCGATGCGGAGGAGATGAAGGCACAGTATTTGAGCTGTCATGTCTTTGTCTGCCCTTCGGCACTTGAAAATTCTCCCAATTCCGTGGGGGAGGCGATGCTTCTGGGGGTTCCCTGTGTTGCGGCTAATGTGGGCGGCATACATAACATCCTGACGGACGGCGGGGACGGATTCCTCTATCCGCCCGGGGATGTGGATGCGCTGGCGGACAGCATTATTGAGGTGTTTACAAAAGAGGCCATTGTGGACCGGCTTTCCGACAACGCAAGAAAACATGCCCGCATTAACCATGATGCGGATCAGAACTATTACCGTCTGATGCATATATATCAGGAGATGATGGAATGACATTTATTTTTGTGTCCAACTATATCAATCACCACCAGATCCCTCTGTGTGAGGCGCTCTATAAGAGGCTGGGAAAAGGTTTTGTATTTATACAGACTATGCCTATGGAGGCGGAGCGGGTGGAGATGGGATGGCATGTCAATACGGAGGACATCCCTTACCTCATGTGTCTCTACGAGGACGAATATGAATGCCTGAAACGGATTATGGAGAGCGATGTGGTGCTCTTCGGATGGACAGGCAGGGAGGATATCGTGACACCCAGACTCTGCTCAGGGAAGACCACTCTGCGCGTCAGTGAGCGTCTTTACCGGGAGGGGCAGTGGAAGGCAATTTCTCCGAGGGGACTTATTGCAAAATATCAGGAGCATATCAGGTACCGCAGAGAGAATATATGTATGTTGTGCGCGGGGGCTTACGCGGCATCGGACTTTCATCTGATCGGCGCCTACCCGAATAAGCTTTTCAAGTGGGGATACTTTACGAAACTGCGGATTTACAGCGATGAGACCTTTGCGGCGTTGAAGTCGAAAGAGGGGCCGCTGGAAATTGTCTGGGCGGGACGCTTCATCCCACTAAAGCATCCAGAGTATATGGTGCGGCTTGGGAAAGCTTTGAAAGAGAAGGGGTATGCCTATCGAATGCACATGCTTGGCGGCGGGGAGTTGGAGTCTGCGCTGAGGAGAGAAGTGGAGAGGGAAGGTATGTCAGACGCTTTTGTTTTTTATGGCTATACGCCGCCGGAACAAGTGCGTGATGTGATGGAAAAATGTCACATTCATCTCTTTACCAGCAATCATCTGGAAGGATGGGGCGCTGTGGTCAATGAGGGCATGAACAGCGGCTGTGTGGAAGTGGTGGATGCCAGGGTGGGTGCCGCACCCTATCTGATCCGGCATGGCATCAACGGCCTGCTCTATTCGGGAGGGCATTATGAGAAAATGGAAGCGTTGGTGATAGATCTTTTTGACAATTGGGAAGCAAGGTGCGGCATGGGGCGCGCCGCCTATGAGACGATCCGTGATATGTGGAATGCGGAGCATGCGGCGGATGTGCTTCTGCGGTTTACGGAAAAGCTGCGGCTGGGAGAAATCCGTCCGGAGAAGGAGGGCCCTTTAAGCGCGGCGCCTGTCATTAAGCCGAAAGCGGGAAAAAATGAGTTTGCATAGTAAAAAAGTCAGTGTTATTGTACCTGTATATAATTCCATAGGCTGCCTGGAGCGGTGTGTGCGTTCCATCTGTGCTCAAACTTACGACCATTTGGAGATTCTTTTGATTGACGACGGCTCTACGGACGGCACGGACAGGCTCTGCGAACAGCTGGCTTCGGAAGATGCCAGAATCCGCACATACCACAAGAAGAACGGGGGGGCTTCCTCGGCCAGAAATATAGGGCTTGAGTTGGCCGAGGGGGAATATCTGGGTTTTGTAGACAGTGACGACTACATAGAGCCTTATGTTTATGAGGACCTGGTTGGTGCGCTGGAGGCTTTCGGATATCCTGCGGCACAGATTTCCCGGGATGAGGTGGATGAGGAGGGAAAGCGTCTGCCAGATGTCTGTGTCCCGCCCAGGGAGGAGTGGTTTTGCGATTCTGAAACTTTTCTGCAAGAACTATTGCTGCACAGAGGAGACTGCTCTTTTTGTACAAAACTGTTTCCCAGAGAGGTGTTTGAAAAGCACCGGTTTCCCGAGGGAGAATTGAACGAGGACTTCCGCCTCCTTCTGGAAATTCTGCAGGAAATTCAGGGAATTTTTATTTTACCTAAACAGGGTTATCATGTGGTATGCAGACAGGAGAGCACGACTAGAAGGCGGACGAA
Source organism: Lachnospiraceae bacterium UBA7060 (assembly GCA_002493835.1). Lineage (GTDB taxonomy): Bacteria > Bacillota > Clostridia > Lachnospirales > Lachnospiraceae > UBA3282. The sequence continues at coordinate 18,860 of DLAA01000019.1, forward strand.
AGATAGTTTTTCGAGGGTGTTTTTGGATATTGTGGACAATGCAGATCGGATTCAGGAACTGGCAGATGAAAAATATCCTGCTCTGCACGCGCATGCGATTCGATTTAATCTCTATCAAAGGCTGGATTATTTGCTGCATGTCCCTATTTCACAGATGAGGATGGAAAATCATTTTTACGCAGAGGTGATCAGATATCTGCGGCGGCATGTGGCAGATACGATGAAAAATCCGTATCTGACGAAAAAAAACAAGGTGTATCTGCTGCTTTTTACGGCAGCTCCGAGGACAGTCAGGAAGGTGCATGCTGGAAAGTTATGGATGCGTTGTCATATAAGAAAAAGAAAGTAAGATATCTTTTTTATTTCATAGCGCTGTGGGTCTTGCAGATGACGGCAGCCTTTTGGTTTTGTACCCAAAAACAGGGGTTTCATGAGGACGAATATTACACCTACTATTCTACGGCGCGCACAAACGGTTTCTATGTGGAGGACGGCAGGTGGATGGACCGGGATACTTACCGGGATGAATTTGTGGTGCTTTCGGGACAGCGGTTTCAGTACGGCCTGGTGCGCCAAGTACAGTCCTGGGATGTGCATCCGCCCATGTATTACTGGGTGTTTCACACAGCGGCTTCTCTTGTGCCGGGCGTGTTTTCAAAATGGATCGGCCTGTCGGTCAATCTGCTTTTCCACGGGATAAATCTCATATTATTGACATATCTGTCATATTTGGCTGCAGGAGAGGATGGAAAGCTGGCGCTTTTGGTGACCTTTGTTTACGGATTTTGTCCGGCGGCCATGAGCGGCGTAGTGTTTATCCGGATGTATGAGATGCTTACGACATTTGTGCTGCTCTGTGCGGTTTGGCATGTCCGGGCCATAAAAAGAATGGAGTTATCGGTTATGCAGGATCTTCTGCCTATGGCGATAACGACCTACATCGGCTTTTTGACCCAGTATTATTATTTTATTTTTTTGTTTTTCCTTTCATGTTTCTTTTGTGTCTGGCTTTTGTACCGGGACAGGAAGCTTGACAACTGCCTGCGTTACGGATTCTTTCAGGCGGCGGCTTTTGGATTTGCCTATGTGACTTACCCTGTCTTTCCGGCACAGATGTTTCGCGGGCAGCGGGGAGCTCAGGCGACAGAGAGTTTTTTTGACCTGTCAAATACGTTTGAGAGACTTTGTTTTTTCAGTGATCTGATGAACCGGTATGTGTTCGGCGGGCTGCTCAGCGCCATTCTGCTTGTCTTAGTGGCAGCAGGTGCGGCATATTTGTGGGTGATTGGGAAAAAACGCGGGGAATCCCGTTGTAAGACAGAATTTTTGGCAGGAAACGTGCGGCATGATGCGGGCGCGGTGTATGGGGCTCTTCTCTTTGTTGTTGTGGGATACTTTGTGACAGTATCCAAAACAGCGCTGCTTTTGGGAGATACTTCAGTCCGCTATCAACTTCCCATTTACGGGATTGTCGTACTGCTTGTGTTTTTGGCAGGCAGGGCATTGTGGAGAAAGGGTGCGGTGCAGGCGCATTCCGGACAGGATGGAAAGCACTCTTTTGCAACATATACAAAAGGGGCAGAGTGGTTTGCGGTGATTTTCTGCGTCGTCATGACTGTCTGGGGATATCAGAAAAATGAGGTGGAGTTTCTCTACCGGGAGGATGCAGCACAGACGGCTTTTGCCAGAGAGCAGGCAGAAGGCGGCGCCCTTGCGGTGTATATGTACAATCCCGGTGAGGAGTGGTGTATCTGGGATGTGACAAACGAGCTGCTGGCATACCCAGAAGTGTATTTTGTCCGGGCGGACGGCACGGAGGAAATTCGAGACAAAAGGATAGAAAAAGCGAAAGCATTGGTGGTGTATCTGGCAAAGGGGGCGGACGTCAGAGGACAGCTCGACAGGCTTTATCAAAAGGATGATATGCCTGTACAGAACAGCCTGCAGCTCATGTTTGAAGAAAAGTACTGCGATGTATACAGTGCGGGGGAATTGATAGAATGAAAAAAAGCAGGACGGATATTATTACAATAAGGAATATCAGAGTGCCTCTGACATGGGCGGCGGCGGTTGTCCTAGCTCTCAGCCTGATTCCCATCTTTGCACTTTCGGGTGTTGACAGGGCATCGGCAGATGATTGGTCCTATGGTCTTTTGACACATCTGGCCTGGGAGGATACGCATTCGATTTTCCGGGTGCTGCAGGCTGCGTTGGCGAGCGTGAAGAAATACTATTTTTCGTGGCAGGGGACTTGGTTTTCCGTATTCCTTTTTTCCCTGCAGCCGGAGGTTTTCTCTTATGAGGCATACTGTATTGTACCTTGCTTGATGACAGGAATATTCATCGCCGGCGTATCTTTTTTTCTGTATAATCTGTTGGTGCCGCTTTTACATGTGTCCAGACGGGATTTCCTGCTGCTTGATTCAGTTATTCTGTTAATCCTGATTCAGTTTGTTCCCTATCAGACCTCTGCGATTTTTTGGTATAACGGGGCGGCGCATTACACGGTGCCTTTTGCTTTGGCGCTGGCTGCCTGCGCCTGTTTTTTGCGCTATATCGTTGATTTTCGTAAACGGGATGTGATTATGGCGTCGGTTTGGATGACGCTTTTGGGCGGGACAAATTATTTGGCGGCGCTTCTGGGATTGACACTTTTTTTCCTGTTTGCTGTCTTATTTTATAAAAGAGATCATCGAGTTTTGTGGATGCTTATTCCCATGGGACTGGAAATAACAGGATTGCTAATCAGTGCACTCGCGCCGGGCAATGCGGTGCGCGGCGGGAACGATTATCAAATTACTGTTGGGAAAATGCTGTTTACTGTCTTTGAGTCGATATGGCAGGGGGCATTGGGAATGTGGCATTCTTTTTTAGAATATCCAGCCGCAATGGCGGCGGTGCTCGTGACGGCGGTGTTTTTGTGGGATATTCTGCGGGAGGCAGTGCCGGCCGGCGGGCTTCATTTTCCCTGCCCCGGTTTGGTGATTTTGTACCTTTTCGGGGTTTACTGTGCCATGTACTGGCCGATGCTGTTCGTAGGAGGTTCTGTCTTGGACGGTTCCATATCGGTGGGAGTGCCCAACACAATCTTCTGGGTGTTTATTCTTATGCTTTTTGGGAGTCTGCTCTACGGCCTCGGCTGGTTGACAGAGAAGACGGAAGCTTCGGGGGAAAGCTTGAGGATCCCTGTGTATGTGCTGGCCTTTGCAGCTGCCTTTTTGATTCTTGGGGTGTGCAGGCTTGATTTGAAAAACAGTACGGACTATGTGTGCTATTATTATATACGCACAGGCAGGGCGGCAGTCTATAAAGAACAGATGGATGAGCTCACGCAGCTGTTGACACAGGAGGATGTGGAGGACGTGGTAGTGCCTTTCATTGTGGGGGAGCAGGAACCACTGGTGCACCTGCCGATCACTCTTGATAAGGAAGGGTGGTCCAATCAGAAAATGGCGGAGTTTTTCAGGAAAAAATCGCTGGTTGCCGTGCCCCGGGATGAGTGGGAGCGTCAGCGGGAAATACGTTGACACGTTTCCCAAAACTGCCTATAATGAATTTGTTGCAGGCGCATTATGTGTTTAGATGCGAATAAAACTGGTTACTGCGAGGAAAATAAATGAATGCATTAGAGCTTAACACGGTTCGTCTGGCTGAGGACAAAAGCTGTCTGGAAATTCTCGATCAGACACTTTTGCCGGGCGTTGTCAAAGTGCTGCGGATTGATAAAATAGAAGACATTTTTGAGGCGATACGTTTCCTGCGTGTCAGAGGGGCGCCGGCCATCGGTGTGTGCGCTGCCTATGGGATTGCGCTCACGGCTTCCCGCATTGAGACACAGGATTATGAGACCTTTCTCACGGCGTTTTTGGAGCAGAAGAAATATTTGGCGTCTTCTCGGCCTACGGCGGTCAATTTGTTCTGGGCGTTAGATAGAATGGAGCGTGCGCTGCGGGCTCATGGGGACAGGCCGGTGGAGGAGATCAAGGCGTTTCTCTTCGAAGAGGCACAGAATATTCGTGATGAAGATGTGGCTGTCAGCCGAAGCATCGGGGAGATCGGCTTTGGCTTGATAAAGGCAGGAGACGGGATACTCACCCACTGCAATGCGGGGACGCTGGCTACTGCCAAGTACGGCACTGCCACAGCGCCTATGTACGTGGCTTTGGAGCATGGAATGACAGATTTTCGGGTATACTGTGATGAAACCAGACCTCTTTTGCAGGGAGCGAGGCTTACCGCTTTTGAGTTGCACGGTGCGGGTATCGATACAACACTGATCTGTGATAATATGGCTTCCACTGTGATGAAGAGCGGTAAAGTGAATCTGGTTTTTGTGGGCTGTGACCGAGTGGCGGCAAACGGGGATACAGCCAATAAAATCGGCACTTCCGGAGTAGCTGTTCTGGCTAGACATTATGGGATTCCCTTCTATGTGTGTGCGCCGAGTTCCACCATAGATATGTCGATTGCGACAGGAGAGCAGATTCCCATCGAGGAGCGGGCTTGGGAAGAAGTGACTGAGATGTGGTATAAGGAGCGGATGGCACCGGAGGGCGTCAAAGTATTTAATCCGGCCTTTGACGTGACGGATCATTCTCTGATCACAGGTATCATCACCGAGAAGGGACTTTGCAGGGCGCCTTATGAGCAGGCATTTAAAGAGTGCGGCATCGGTTAGGATTGTTAGGATTTTGTTTGAGAGGAGAAAATGATAATATGTTAAAGGGTAAAACCATATTGATCACCGGGGGGACGGGTTCCTTCGGGAAATGCTTTACCAGATATGTGTTGACTCACTACGAGCCGAAAAAGATCATTATCTATTCCAGAGATGAGTTTAAGCAGTGGATGATGTCCAATGAGTTTAAAGAGTATGAGGAAAAGCTTCGCTTCTTCATCGGTGATGTGCGGGATGTCGAGAGGCTTAAGCGCGCCTGTGAAGGGGTGGATTATATCGTTCACGCGGCGGCATTGAAACAAGTGCCCGCCTGTGAGTACAATCCCAACGAAGCCATCAAGACAAATATACACGGCGCTATGAATGTGATTGACGCGGCGCTTGATACCGGCGTTAAAAAGGTGGTTGCTCTGTCCACAGATAAAGCGGTGAACCCGGTGAATCTTTATGGCGGGACGAAGCTTGTATCGGACAAACTTTTCGTGGCTGCCAATGCTTATGTGGGCACAAAGGACATTAATTTCTCTATCGTGAGATATGGCAATGTGGCGGGCAGCAGAGGCTCTGTTATTCCGTTCTTCCATAAACTGTTAAAAGAGGGGGCAGATGAACTTCCTATCACGGATCTGCGCATGACACGGTTTTGGATCAGTCTGACCCAGGGAGTGGAACTCGTAATCAAAGCGCTTGCGGAGGCCAACGGGGGCGAGACTTTTATCAGTAAGATTCCGTCGTTTAAAATTACAGATCTTGCGGAGGCTATGATGCCGGGCTGTAAGATAAAAGAGACTGGCATCAGGCCAGGAGAGAAGCTGCATGAGATTATGGTGACCACGGAGGATTCTGCCACAACCTACGAGTATGATAAACACTTTATCGTTTACCCGCAGATGACCTGGAACAACAGGCAGCAGCCGGATCTGTCCGGAACCAAAGTGGCGGAAGGCTTTCACTACAGCTCCGACAACAATACGGAGTGGCTGGGCGTGGAGGATATTCGCGCACTGCTAAAAGATGTGGAATTTGAAAAATAGAGGATGAGATATGGAAAAACCGGCGATAGAAGGGGGGAAGCCCGTCAGGGAGACTCCCATCTTTTATGGACATCAATATATTGACGAGGCGGATATTCAAGCGGTGGTGGAGGTGCTAAAAAGTGATTTTCTCACCTGCGGACCGAAAATCGGAGAGTTGGAGGAGAAGCTGTGCAAGCTGACCGGGGCAAAATACGCGGTGGTCTGTGCGAACGGCACGGCGGCGCTCCATATGGCAGCGATGGCGGCAGGTGTGGGAGCGGGGGATGAGGTGATCACCACGCCCATTACCTTCGCGGCTTCGGCCAACTGTGCACTGTACTGCGGCGCACGCCCGGTCTTTGCGGATATCAATCCACAGACATACAATATCGATCCTGCCAGTGTGGAGGCGGCTGTCACACCCAGGACAAAGGCGGTGGTGGTGGTAGACTATACCGGTCAATCTGTGGAGATTGATGCAATCCGCAAAATATGCAGAAGGCATAATCTAATTTTAATTGAGGATGGGGCTCATGTGATCGGCACGAAATACAGGGGAGCGGCCAACGGCTCTCTCTCTGATATGACCACATTCAGTTTCCATCCAGTCAAGACGGTGACCGGGGGCGAGGGCGGTGCAGTTCTGACCAACGATGAGGGATTGTATAAAAAGCTGCTGCTGTACCGCGCCCATGGCATTACCAGGGATGAAAGCCTGATGGAACATGAGGTGGATGGTCCATGGTACTACGAGCAGATTGCCTTGGGATTTAATTACCGTCTGACGGATATGCAGGCGGCGCTGATTATCAGTCAGCTTGACAAACTGCAGATGTTTAGTGAGCGCAGGAAGCAGATAGTGAAGCGTTACAATAAAGCTTTCAGTGAAATGCCGGAGCTTTTTGTGCAGCGGGAGATCCCAGAGTCGGACACCACAAGACATTTGTATATTTTGCGCATTGTGCCGGAAAAGCTTACCATTGACAGAAGGCAGTTTTTTGACGCGTTATCAGCGGAGAAGGTGTGCTGCAATGTACATTATATACCGACTTACTATTTCCCTTACTATGAAAAACTTGGTTATAAACGGGGACTGTGTCCCAATGCGGAAAAGCTCTATGAGGAAATCATTTCTCTGCCGCTTTACTATGCGATGAGTGATGAAGATGTGGAGAGCGTGATCTGTGCAGTGAAAAAAATAGTGGATTATTACCGTGTTTCATAGCCGTAGAAAATAGCAACGGAAGAAATCGGGAACGGGATGATATCAAACAGTTTCGAAATTAGGGATACCGAGATGACAAAAGAAGTATCGCTGAAAGCGAAAATCGTATATGGGACGCTGGCTGTACTCTTTGTAATTCTCTTGTGGCTGGGAGATGAGGGAAAGCAGCCTATCATTTATGCCGGCATTGAGCTGCAGCATTCCATGGGCCTGATCAACACAGAAAATGCGCTGGTGATCAGAAAATCCGAGGGTTTGATTCAAACAGAGGATATGCAGACGCTGGGGGATATTTTGGCTGGATACAGTTCAGTGGCGAGTACTCCCGCCTATGTGATGAACAAAGGCACCTACAGTGTGGATCTAAGCTACGGTGCAGATTCTGATGGCAGTGTGTTGGAGCTGTGGGAGCAGGGGGATAAGATCGCAGCCTGGCCGATAGATTCGCAGAAAAGAGAATTGACTGCGGATTTTGCCTTATCAAGGGATGCCAAGGAGCTGCAGTTTCGCATTAACTACAGTGGAAGCGGTACCCTTACTATAAAAAAACTGACGATTACACCGTTCACGCGCTTTTATACGGATACCTGCTTTTTTATAGCGGTTTTATTGATTTTGCATACCGCTGTCTGGCTGTGCTGGAAGAGCGGCAGGAGAATATCCAGGGAGAAGCTTATTGACGGCTTTGTCATTTTGGGGGCGGCGCTCCTTGCGACGACGCCGCTGATGCAGACTTACCTTTATAATGCAGATGATTTGTGCTATCACCTTGCAAGGATTGAGGGGGTGAAGGATGCAATATTAGACGGACAAATCGGCGCCAATATTTTGCCAAACGGGCTGCAGAACAATGGCTATATGAATGCCATGTATCCTTATCTGTTTTTGTACATAGGCGCTTTTCTCCGCATCTGCAGGGTGTCTATTGCATTCTCTTATAAGGTGTTAGTTTTTCTCTCCAATTTAAGTTCGGCGGTCTGTGCCTATGTGGCGGTAAAATCCATGGTGAGATCCAGACGCAGTGTGATATTGGCGGTGATATTGTATACGCTGATGCCGTACCGGTTTACCAACATCCTTTCCAGAGGGGATTTGGGTGAGACGCTGGCTCTGATTTTTTGGCCCATGGTGATTGCGGGGCTTTATCATTTGATTATGGGTGATCGGAAAAAATGGTATTATCTCGTAATTGGATTCTCGGGAGCGCTGCAGAGCCATATTTTAAGTATGGTCTATGTGGCAGTGGTCTGTGCGTTTACGGTGCTTCTGTACGGTGTGCGCATTGCAAGACAGAAGCGGTACGTGGAGCTTTTGAAGGCAGCTGGATTGACAGTGCTTTTAAATGCCTGGTACATCGTACCCTTTTTGTTTTATTATTTTAAGGAGGATTTGAACAAGGACGTTTTGCGCTGGAGCGGTTATTACGAGCAGTCCATCAATCTCTCCAACATGACGCAGTCTTTAAGTCTGTACAATAAGCAGTACTTCTCGATCGGACTGGCACTTCTTGGATGTGTCGGAGTCGGCGTGGTTTACCTTTTGTGTGAGCGGATGGGGAAGCTGGATGAGACGGATGGTTTTTTGCTCTATTTACTGGTTCTTGGGGCCGCGCTTGTGTTTATGACGACGGGGTATTTCCCGAGCAGGGCGCTAATGGCTCATCCGTTTTTTTATAATATTGGTACAATGCTGCAGTTTCCCTGGCGTTTTCTGGGTCCTGCGTCAGCCTGTTTTCTCTTTGTGGGAGCAGCAGGGCTTGCCCGATCGGAGATTTTGAAGCCTTATCGAAATGCCATTATTGCCATGCTTGCGGGCTTGAGTTTATTGATCATCATCACGGTTCCCACCGATAATAACCATGTCCCTTATAAGAATGCGCAGTCACAGGCATCCAAAGGACATGAGACAAAGCTGGGAACCAGTGTGGGATTGTTTTATCCGCATGAGTGGCGGTTGATAGATGCAGTCGATGAAAAATTAACGACCAGTGTGGTTATATCGGATATTGGTTCCGTTTCTGTGCGAGGCTATGAGAAAAAGGGAACAAAAGCGGCGGTGTCCTACACGGCGGTTTCTCCTGGGGCGTATCTGGAAATACCTATGCAGAGATATCTGGGCTACCGCGCTGTCGATGAGCTGGGAAATTCTCTGGAGATAGAGCGAGGGGAAGGCGGCCGCATGCGTTTTTCTTTAAATGGGGACGGCAAAGAGCACCGGATTTATGTGCGCTATGGGCCGGTAGCTGGATTTGTGATTGCGGATGTGGTTTCCGCGCTGACGATTTTGTATTGTCTGTGGGCAGGGTGGCTTCGCAGGGTGATTCCCCAATTAAAGAAGTCTGAGAGAGAGGAGTTTATGGAGTCGAATGAAACTTAGTATCATAGTGCCGGTCTACAATATGGCGGATGACCGAAAACTAGAATACTGTCTGGATTCCTTAGTTGGACAGACTCTCTCGGATTATGAGATTATTGCGGTGGACGATTGTTCCACTGATGAATCGTGGCGTATCCTGCAGGAATATGAGAGCCGATTTCCAGAGAAGTTTCGAGCGGTACACCTTGAGGAAAACAGGCATCAGGGCGGTGCGAAGAATGAAGGATTAAGGCGGGCACAGGGAGAGTGGATCGGCTTTATCGACAGTGACGACTGGATTACACCTGACATGTATGAACGGCTGATCGGAAGAGCACAGGAGACGGGAGCGGATCTGGCAGGCTGTGATTACTGCCTTACGTCTGAGCATTCCATGAAGGTGGGACAGGTGGTCCACAACAATAAGATGAGTCAGTCCGGTGTGCTCAATGATGAGAAAAGGCGCAGCCTGATTCTGGATGGGGGAAGTCTGGTCGTAAAGATTTTCCGCCGCTCCATGATTTTGGAGAACGAGCTCTGGTTTCCTGAACATATCTTCTATGAAGACAATGCGCTTGGCAATTCTTATCTGGTGCTGGCCAAGCATTTTGAATACATTGAGGAGCCGCTGTATTATTATTATCAGCATCAATCTTCCACTGTTCACACGATCTCCCCAAAGCGCTGTGAGGACCGTTTAGAGGCTGGCAGGCTGATGCTTGAGGAGGCAAAGCGGCATGATTTTCTGGACAGATACCGTCCGGAGTTAGAGTACAGCTTTACTCTTCTCTTTTATGTGAATACTCTCTTTACTTATATGGCGGGCGTAAAGCGGAGCAGATACCGGTTTGTGAAGGCCATGGGGGAGGAGATGCGGTGCCGCTTTCCGGATTTTCAGAACAATTCCTATTACCAGGAACGAACGCATGAGGAAGAGAAAAAGCTGATTCGTATACAGATGAAGTCGACGCTCCTATTTATGGTTTACTATAAACTGTTGTGGGCGTACCGCAATTTTCGAAAGAGACTTCAGGGGAGATAAAATGGAGATTGGGAGCATCTTTGAGATAGATCCTGCGGTGGTGAGTGAGGGCAGGGATGCGGGCGCACTTCGGCTTTCACAGGTGGACAAGTACGGGAAGAGAAATCAATGCTTTACGGCATCCGGGAGGGAGGCCATTGAACTTGCGCTGATCAGCCTGGAGAGAGAGAAGCCCAAGACGCGGAAATGTTGTCTGATGCCGGCTTATATGTGCGATTCGGTATTCATTCCTTTTGCCCACAGAGGGTGGGAACTTGTTTTCTATCAAGTGGACAGGGATTTGGAGACGGATGGGGAGGAAATCGTTCGGCTGGCATTGGAAAAAGACCCGGGATTGATATTCATTCATCCATACTTTGGAACGGATACCTGCAGGGGACTGCGCAGACAGCTGGCCGCCCTTGAGAAAAAGCATGTCCTGATCATGGAGGATGTGACGCAGTCCTATTATCTGGAGGCGGCTGGAAAGGAAGCGGACTTTGTCGTGGGGAGCCTGCGCAAGTGGTATGCGGTTCCTGACGGTGGATTTGTGGCTTCGGACTTGTCTCTTGCGGTGGATCTTTTGAAGCCGGGCGATGATTACGCCAGGGAGCGCCTTGTCCCTCTTGTGCAGAAATGGGAATATCTGCGTGAGAAAGAAAGAAAGATGGGCGGTGTGCTGACGGAGGAATGGCTGTCCATAAAGGAGGCGTATCTGAGGCAGAACCGCACGCAGGAGGAGGCACTTGACCAGTATCAGGGCGTGCGGCGCATATCGCGTGTATCCGCGGCAGTTCTCTCCGAGATGGATGAGGGTGCAGCGGCACTAAAAAGAGCGGAAAATTATCGAGTTTTATATAACAAAATAAAAGAAATGAAGAGGCTTTGGCCTGTTCTTATCCAAAAGGAGGGTGCAGCGCCGCTCTATCTGCCGGTCTATGCCAGGGAGCGTGACAGCTTGCAGCGGTTTTTGAGAGAGCGGGGGATATATGCGCCGGTGCTCTGGCCGGTGGGAGAGGAAAATCGTGACTATCTTGGCGAGGAGGAATCCTATATATACGAACATATATTGGCGCTCCCCTTGGATCAGCGCTATGGTCCGGAACAGATGGAGGAGCTGGCAGGAGTGCTGGCACGGTATGAGGAGCAGCCGGTAATCGGTATCCGGGTGGATTTAAACGACACGATAGCAACGGGACATATGATGCGCTGCATCACCATTGCCAAACAGATCAAGAGCCGAGGATGTCAGGTAGTATTTTTTACAGCGGACGAGGAGGCAGGCGAGATGCTTTCCCGTGCGGGTATGGATCATATCTGTCTGCACACAAAATGGAACCGGATGGAGGAAGAGCTGCCAAAGCTTAAAAAGCTTTTAGCTCTGTCACATATCAAGATTCTCTTGGTGGATTCCTATGAGGCGGAGCCTGCCTATTTTGATGGACTGAAAGGTACTGTGCTGCTGGCCTATATAGATGACTGTTTCGATGCGGTTTATGCGGTGGATGTTTTGATCAATTACAATGCCTATCACACCAGATTTCCCTATGAAGAAACTTATGGCAGCAGGACAAAACTTCTTTTGGGTACGGATTATGTACCGCTCAGGGAAGATTTTGGGAAGGCGGAGGCTCGGAAAGAAGAAGCGCGGCGGGAGAAAGAGGGATTTGATGTGCTTCTCTCCAGCGGCGGCGGAGATAAGGAAAACGCCATTCTCGGTATTCTGCAAAAGGCTTCTTTGACGGAGGAACTTAGCGAGGTTACCTTTCATGCGGTAGTGGGCGTGTATCATCCTCAGGGGGATGCGATCGAGGAATTTGCGCAGACGCATAAAAATGTGAAGGTTTATCGCCCCTGTACGGATATGGCGGGACTGATGGCGGACTGTGACGCGGCTGTGTCCGCGGCGGGCACAATGTTGTTTGAACTTTCCGCCATGCAGGTGCCTACCGTGTTTTTCCAATCAGCGGAGAATCAGCGGTACGACAGGGAATTTTTTGAGGAAGAAGAGAGGATGCTCTTTGCCGGGGATATCAGGCAGGACAGGGAGACATGCATCGAGGCAGTCTGCGGGGGCTTGAAGCGTCTGCTTGCGGACGAGGAGCTGAGGGAGCGCATGAGAGAAAATCTTTCCAAGGTCACAGACGGGTGCGGCGCGGCGCGGATTGCAGAGGAACTTATCACATTGTAAAGTGAGGAGATACTGTGAAATGAAAACAGAGATTAACGCGGTGGCAATCATCACAGCCCGGGGCGGAAGCAAACGGATTCCGGGGAAAAATATCAGGGAGTTTATGGGGAAACCGATGCTCTGTTATGGCATCGAGGCGGCGCTTTCGGCTGGAATATTCAGAGAAGTGATGGTGTCCACCGACGATGAAGAGATTGCGGAGACTGCGCGCGCAGCGGGGGCAGCAGTTCCTTTTATGAGAAGCAGGGAGACTTCCAGCGATTTTGCCACCACGGACGACGTGCTGATGGAGGTGCTTGAGACTTATGAAAGCCGGGGAGAGTATTTTGATTACATGGCATGTATTTATCCGACGGCGCCATTTGTGACAGCTGAGAAACTGACGTCGGCCATGAATCTTCTGATAGAGAAGGAAGCCTCCGGAGTGATGCCTGTGGTGCGGTTTTCTTTTCCGCCCCAGCGGGGCATGGTTGTCCGTGACGGGAAGCTCACGTACAGTTATCCTGAGAATGCTATGAAACGGTCTCAAGATTTGGAGGCAGTGTATCATGACAGCGGACAGTTTTACTGCTATCATGTGAAGCGTTATATGGCCTGCCGGGGGGATCTGCCAGACGGTTATCTTCCAGTTATTGTGCCGGAGACAGAGGTGCAGGACATTGACAATCCGTCGGACTGGGCACTGGCAGAGATGAAATACCGTATGATGCGGGAAGCCTGTGAGCGTTCAGAGAGATAAAAGGCTTGGCAGTACAGTGTAAAACAGTGGAAAGAGAATCAGCAAAGGAAGGTAAAGTTTATGGGGCAGCAGAAAATAAAGATCGGCAGCCGTCTGATCGGGGAGGGGGAACCGACTTATATTGTGGCGGAGATGTCGGCCAATCATCTGCAGGATTATGACAGAGCTAAGGCAATTATAAGAGCGGCGCACGAGGCGGGAGCAGATGCAGTGAAGCTGCAGACCTACACGGCGGACACTATCACAATGGACTGTGATAATAAATATTTTCAGATTACCCAGGGGACGATTTGGGACGGCACCACCTTTTATAAATTGTATGAGGAGGCTTACACGCCTTGGGAGTGGCAGCCGAAGCTTATGAAACTTGCCAATGATCTGGGGATGGCGTGTTTTTCTTCACCGTTTGATTTTACAGCGGTAGATTTTATGGAAGAGATGAAAATGCCCGCTTATAAAATTGCCTCTTTTGAGATCCGGGATATTCCCTTGATTCGAAAGATTGCGAAACTGGGAAAACCGGTGATCATGGCGACAGGGATCGCTTATCTGGAAGATATCGAGCGGGCGGTCAGAACCTGTCTCGAGGAGGGAAACAGACAGATCATTTTGTTAAAGTGTACCTCTACCTACCCTTCGCCTTATGAGGACATGAATATCCGGGTGATTCCTCATATGGCAGAGGTTTTTGACTGTGTGACTGGTCTTTCCGATCACAGTATGGGCAGTGCCGTGGCGGTGGCTTCGGTGGCCCTCGGTGCGCGGATGGTGGAAAAGCATTTTACTCTTTCGCGGGAGGATGGCGGGCCGGATGCCGCTTTTTCCATGGAACCTGCAGAGTTTAAAAAAATGGTGGATGAAATCCGTGTGGTAGAGAAGGCGCTGGGGAAGGTGACCTATCGTCTGACAAAGAAGCAGGAGAGGAGCAGGGAGGAGGGGCGGTCCCTGTTTGTCACGGAAGATATAAAAAAGGGAGAAATCTTCACAGAGAAAAATATGCGTTCCATACGGCCTGCCTTCGGATTGGCCCCTGTGTACTATGAGGAAGTTTTGGGGAAGCGGGCGCGGTGCGATATAGCCCGCGGGACGCCGATGGAATGGAAGTATATAGAATAGGTTAATAGAAAATGACAAAAAAGATAATGATTTTAGGTGCGAGTGCCCTGCAGGTTCCTGCCATTAAAAAAGCGAAGGAACTGGGCTATCAAGTGATTGCCGTGGATTACGACGAGAATGCGGTGGGTTTTGCGTTTGCTGATGTGAAATTAGTGGTGAGCACGTTGGATCAGGAGGAGGTGTATCGCCAGGCGTTGATTTATCAGCCGGATGTGGTGATCACTTCCACCAGCGACGGGCCTGTGCGGACGGCGGCTTATGTCAATGAAAAGCTTGGTAAGCGGCCGGATCTCTCCTATGAGAATGCGCAGTGCGCCACCATAAAGAGTAAAATGAGGAACCGCCTGAGAGAGTGCGGCGTACCCATTCCAAAATATTATGCCGTGGAGGACTTTACAGCCTTTTCGGAGGCGGTGGACAAGCTGAATGGGAGGTGCATTGTAAAGCCTGCGGATAATGCGGGGAGCCGGGGGGTAATGCTCTTGGATCCTGAGGAATTAAGCGCGGCGCATTTCAATGAGAGGAAAGAGCAGATATACCGCTATAGCCGCGGCAATTCCAGAGGCGGCACCGTGATGGTGGAGGAATATATGCAGGGACCGGAGGTCAGTGTGGAGGCTATTGTGATAGAGGGGAAGCCTCACATTCTGACGGTTACGGATAAGTTTATTACGCCGCCGCCTTACTTTGTGGAGCTGGCCCACTGCGAGGCAAGCATGTTGGATGAAAAGATACAGGAAGGGATCAGAGCTGTGGCCGGACAGGCGATCTGTGCCATCGGCATCGAGAATGCGCCGGCCCATGTGGAAGTGAAGGTGACGCAGGACGGCCCGAAGATTGTGGAGCTTGCGGCAAGGCTTGGCGGTGATTTTATCACATCTAAGCTGGTGCCTCTTTCTACGGGGATTGATATGGTGGGGGCCTCCGTGGAGCTGGCAGTGGGAAAGCGGCCGGATCTTACTCCGAAGTGGAACCGCGGCGCGGCGATTCATTTTATCCATGCAGATGAGGGGCAGGAGGGTATAATCTCCGAAATAGCCGTGCCGCGCGCGCTTTATGCACAAAAGGGTGTGGAGGAGATCATCCTTTACAAAAAGCCCGGCGACAGCGTGCAGGGTACGCGTTCCAGCAACGACAGACTTGGCCATGTGATCACGACAGGAGAGACTCCGCAGGAGGCCATGGAGCTGGGAGCAAGGGTAGTGGCACAAATAGGTGTGGGGATTGCATGATGAAAGATAGGATTTATGTGTGCCACACGTATTATCATGTATATGTGGCATGTTTAAAGGAATTGAATCTTGCGCCGGAAAAGCGGGGAAAAGCATCTCTTGTGATGAGCACCATGTCCAATGACTTTGGCGGTCTGAAAGAGCGTGCCGCTGTATGTGGTCTTTTTGAGGCGGTGTATATGTTCGATGAGAAGGAGGACGTGAATTTTCCTGAGATTATGAGATATCATGTGGATCGGGGGAATCTCTTCTTAAACCTGCTCGCCCGCATCCGGTACACAAAGCTTCTGGGAAAGGTGCAGGAGCCTTATGTGCCAGTGAATTTTAAAGAATATAAGGATATCTATGTGTTCTGTGATTCTGATCCGATTGGCTATTACTTGAGTTATAAAAAGATTCATTACCATGCTGTGGAGGATGGATTGGACTGTATCAGCACATACGATACCGCTCGTTATGATAACAGGGGTCATTTTAAACTAAAGGCTTTTTTGGCTTCGAAAAATATAATTTTCATACAGAATGGATGGGGAAAGTACTGTCTGGATATGGAGGTTAATAATATTTCCATCCTGCCCTATCCCTGCCCCAAATATATCGAAAAGCCGAGGCAGGAGTTGACAGAGCGGCTTACAAAAGAGGACCAGGCTCTGCTGGTGGAATTGTTTATCGCAAATATCGGGGAGATACGGGAAAAGCTGTCAGCAGGAAAAAATCAGGTCTTGCTTTTGACGGAGCCTCTGTGTGACTTGGATGTGCGAGAACGGATTTTTAGAGACTGTATCAACTTATATGGTCAAATGGGAGAGGCCAAGACTTCGATTTTGATCAAACCACATCCGAGGGACCTTCTGGACTACGAAACCCTTTTTCCGGAACATATTGTGCTTGACCGGAAGTTCCCCATGGAGGTATTGAATTATATTGAGGGTCTTACCTTTCAGCGGGTGATTTCAGTGTTTACGGTGGTTCACAGCATCCGCTTTGCACAGGAGATCATCTATTTGGGAGAGGATTTTATGGACCAGTATGAGGATCCGAAACTTCACAGGCAGAATGACGAGATTTATTAAGGACTTAATCTTGTCTGGCAGTTTGCGCAAAATGCACTCCTGTGGTAAGATATTCAACAGTCCAGTCCTGCCGGATCCCCGGAAAGCTGTTTGACAATTGGTGTGGGATAAACGGTTGTGTATTAAGTAAAAGGAAACAAGAACATGCTTAAAATATTAAAAAAAATGAACCTTCTGCTGGATGGCAGGCAGAAGCGCACCATGGCGGTGCTCATCGTTATGATGCTGATCGGCGGTGTGTTGGAGAGCCTGGGTGTTTCCATGCTGGTGCCTATCGTGACTGTGGTGATGGACCCGGCGTCGATTAAGGAGAGCAGGCTGCTTGCTGCAGTTTATGAAGGATTGGGGATGGAGGACAATGCCCAGTTTGCTATGTTTTTGCTTCTTGCCTTTGTGGCGATGACCGTGGTGAAGAACATCTACCTTTTTTTCCAGCAGAAAGCCCAGCTGAAATTTGTCTATACGAACCAGTTTGCCACATCCAGACGCATGATGATCAATTTTATGCAGAGACCTTATGAGTATTATCTGAATGCGGACACCTCCGTTATTCAGCGAAATATCACGTCAGATGTGAATAATATGTATGGCTTGATTCTGGCCTGCCTGCAGCTTTTCAGTGAGTGCATTGTGTTTGTATGTCTGGTAACGGCGCTGTTTATCTATTCTGACGCTATGATGATTGTGACTGTGGCGGTTCTCATGGTGGCGCTTCTTGTTGTGATTAAGAAGGTATTAAAACCCATTATGATCAAAGCCGGACAGGATAATCAGGAGTATTACAGCGGTCTGTATAAATGGATTGAGCAGTCGGTGATGGGGATCAAGGAGATTAAGATTGGCTGTAAGGAGAACTATTTTATCAATGAGTATGCCAAATGCGGAGCCGGTTATGTCGGCGCTGTGCAGAAGTATAATCTGTTCAACGCGACCCCGCGGCTTTTAATTGAGACAGTGTGTATCGCGGGAATGGTAGGTTACTTCGTCCTTACCATCGGACGGGGTACGCAGCTTTCTAAGCTGGTGCCGCAGCTTTCAGCGCTGGCGGCGGCGGCCATGCGTCTGCTTCCCAGTGTAAACCGCATTAACAATTATCAGACCTCCATCTCCTATTTTGAGCCGTTCTTTATGGGAGTCAGCGACAATCTGCAGGAGGAGATCCACGACGGACATGTGACTTATGACCCAGAGGCTTATAAGCAGAGACAAAGTGTGGAGAAACTTCCCGTGGAAAAGCTGATCCGTCTGGAGAATATCACTTACAAGTATCCGAATACCGATACACTGATTTTTAACCACGCCAATATGGAGATACCCATAGGCGCTTCGGTGGGTATTGTGGGTGTCACCGGTGCGGGAAAAACGACGATTGTAGATATTCTGCTGGGACTTTTACAGATGGAGAGCGGCCGGATTCTGGCGGACGGGGTGGATGTGAGTGATCACTATGCTGCCTGGCTGAAAAATATCGGTTACATTCCTCAGACTATTTTTATGATAGACGACTCTATCCGCAGAAATGTGGCTTTCGGCGTACCGGAGGAGGAGATTGACGAGGAGAAGGTCTGGCGCGCGTTGAAAGAGGCGGCCCTCGACGATTTTGTGAGGAGCCTGCCAGAGGGACTGGAGACTGGGATCGGAGAGCGGGGGATCCGCATATCCGGCGGGCAGAGACAGCGTATCAGTATTGCCAGGGCGCTCTATGAGGATCCGGAGGTGCTCGTGCTGGATGAGGCGACTTCTGCCCTTGACAATGAGACAGAAGCGGCTATCATGGATTCCATCAACAGGCTGCACGGAAGAAAAACACTTGTTATTATTGCGCATAGGCTGCAGACCATCGAGAAGTGTGATATGGTTTATCGAGTGGAGGCTGGTGCGATCTCAAGAGAACGCTAGAATGGAGAGTGAAATGAAAAAGTTATGGGATTTTGGATGGGGACTTTATAAAAAGCATGAGGAGGGAATCAACTATCTGATCTTCGGGTTCCTTGCCTTTGTGCTGAATTATATTCTGTATTTTATCTTTGCAGACACGATTGCCATGCACTATATGGCGGCTACGGGGCTGTCCTGGGTGCTGACTGTGGTATTTGCCTACTGGACCAATAGAACCTTTGTTTTTAAGAGCCAGAATAAAGATAAAAAGTCGGTTGCTGCGGAGTTTGCCGCATTTATCGGGGCGAGAGTGGCTACGGAGCTGCTGGAACTGGGGCTAATGTACCTGATGGTGGATATGATGGCCATCAATGACAAGGTTTCCAAGCTTGTCTGCCAGGTGCTTGTCATTCTGGCAAACTATGTACTCAGCAAGATCTGGATATTCAAGGATAAGCGTGAAAAATAATGGGAAAAGGCAGACAAAGGCAGGCAAATTTTGAGCTGCTGCGAATTGCGGCAATGCTTATGATCATCTCACTCCACTATCTGGTGAAGGGGGGACTTGTCTTGCCTGCGCCTTTTGGAGCATCCAGTAATCCCGCGGGTGTCCTTGCGTGGCTGATAGAGGCATTCTGCATTGTGGCGGTGAACTGTTATGTGCTGATCAGCGGGTATTTTCTTGTGGAATCTGTGTGGAGGCCGAAAAGAGCGATATCTCTGCTTCTTCAGGTTCTTTTTTATTCCTTGCTGATTCCGGTGGTTTTTCTTTTAGCCGGTGTTTCGTCTGCGGCAGACATGGGGCTTTATGACTGGATTAACTGTGCATTGCCAATCGGGACGGAGCATTACTGGTTTGCGACGGCCTATCTGGTGCTCTATCTTTTTGCGCCTCTTCTGGCGGCGGGTATCCGGCAGATGGAAAAGCGGCAGCTGCAGATGGCAATCGCATTTCTTCTGTGCTTCTTTTCTCTGGAAAAAACTGTTTTTCCGGTGTCCCTTGTGACAGACAGGAAGGGATATGATTTTGGTTGGTTTTTGTGTCTGTTTGTGATAGCGGGTTATATTAGAAAATATGGGATTCCTTGGCTTGAAAAGCAGTCACATGCGGCGGTGTCCTATGTTCTTTCCTGCTTGGCTGTCTGGGGACTTGCGCTGTTTTCCAATTCGCTTGGCGGCAGGATCGACGCTTTTGCTTACTATGCTGATATGCCCTATACCTACAATCATGTGTTGTGTCTTGCAGGTTCCGTATCCCTCTTTTATCTGTTTAAGAATATGAGGCTGAGGGAGGGGCGCTTTGCCGAGTCTGTTAGAAGGATTGCCCCTTTTACCTTTGGAGTGTATCTTCTGCATGAGCACAATCTAGTCCGCTGGGAGTGGATGCGGTGGCTGGGCGTGGAGAAGGCGGCCGGGAGTTTCTTTTTTGTACCTCATATGATTATGTGCGTACTGTTGGTATATGCAGTGGGAACAGTGGTGGATGCGGTGAGGACATGGGTGTTTGGAAGGGCGGCAGCCTTTCTGCAGAAGGGAAAGAGATGGAGCGAGTGACAAAGTATGACAAAAAAGTTCGAATATTCATAGAAAATATCTGTTTTCCGGTTTTGCTTTTGCTCTATCCGCTGCTACTGATTAATCAAGGTCTGGATGTGGCGGATACCACCTATTCACTGACAAATTTTCAGTATTTTGGACAGATGAAAGGCACTTGGATGGTTGCGACCTTTCTGGCAAACGTGGTGGGAAGTCTGTTTATGAAGCTGCCCTTTGGCGATACGATGGTCGGTATGAATTTCTATACATCTTTGGTGCAGTCGGCGACGGCGCTTATGGTTTATCTGGGATTGAGAAAGCGGATTCCGGCACTGCTTTTGTTTTTGGGGGAGATGATGGCGCTGGGACTTTGCTGGTGCCCCTCCACGATTTTGTATAATTATTTGACTTATCTATTGATGACGGCAGCTCTATTGTTTCTCTATAAAGGACTGACGGTTCTGCATGTGCCGGAGGGGAAGGCTGCAGCGGGGGAAACCCTGGGCGCAAGGGCGGGCGGGGATACGTCTTTTGAAAAAGGGAGGCGTTATTTTCTTGCGGCGGGGGTCTGTCTGGGTGCTAATGTGGCGGTGCGGATGCCTAATGTGGTGCAGGCGGCTTTTATTGTGGCAGTCTGGTACGGCGTTATTGTGATAGATAGAGAACGGACGTCGTGTGCGACGAGCCAGGGCATGGCGGGACGATGCACGGTGGGTGATAGGCAGGCGGCGGTTTGCTGGGGACAGCTTGTGAAAGTCACGGTGTGGTGCCTGGCCGGCTATATTCTGGGATTTGGGATTCCTCTGGCTGTCATCTGTATCCGCTATGGGTTTTCGGCTTATCCAGATATGGTGGCATCCATGTTTGCCATGACCGAACGGGCCGCGGATTATAAACCGGCCTCCATGCTGACGGGGATGTTTGGCGATTATATACAGGGGCTGTACTGGATGGTTTTTGCGGGAATTTGTATGGCGGTGGTCTGGCTTGCCCTGTTTTTGCGGCAGCGGTTATATGGAGCTAAGGAGACTGTCGTGCATCGAAATGCGGGAGGGTGGAGTGCATATAAAATAACTGGTGTGATTATAAAATTAGGGTATATCTGTTTGTTGCTGCTTTTGCTCCGCTTTTACTGGGGCAGGGGAATGTTCACTTTCCACTATTATGAGTATGACTATCGCAGTGTCTATTATCCCACCGTATTGTTTTTGCTGGCTGCAGTGTATCTGTGTGTCTGCTGTATGCTCTCCAAAAGATTTGGGGCAAAGCAGAAGATACTTGCGGCACTTGTGCTGGTTCAGATTTTTGTGACCCCCCTTGGAAGCAACAACAAACTGCAGCCGATTATCAATAATCTGTTTCTCGCTGTACCGTTTGCGCTGTGGGTTGTGTATGACCAACTTACAGGCAAAGCGGGAAATGATTTAAAAGCGGGCGTTATTCAAAGGGGCAGACCGGAGGATGAGGAAACTTGCGCGGCCATATGCAGGGACAGAAAAACATTGTGGATGATTCCATTTACGATGCTTATGATATTTGTCTTTGCACAGAGTGTCGGCTTTCATCTGAATTTTGTCTTCCAGGACGGTATCTGGGGGGAACCCCGGGATACGCGGGCGGTGCTTCCCAGGAAGGCGGCGGGTATTTACACCAGCCTGGAAAATAAGGTGTATTTGCAGGAACTTTCCCTTTTTATGATGGAGGAGGGGCTTGTGGGCAGAAAGGCGATTACTTACGGGGAACTGCCGGGACTGCATTATCTGTTGGATATGCCTCCGGCCCTGTCCAACGCATGGCCGGATCTGGATTCTTACCGCATGGCAGAGTATGAGCGGGACTTGACGGCACTGAAAAACCGGATTACGGCGGGAGGCGAGCCGCCTGTTATCATTCTGTCTACACCCGCCGCGGCGTTTTTGAGCGACGACGGAGAGGCCATCGTGTGGTTTGGCGTGGACATGGAAGCCATGGCGGCGGATGAGAAATTGCAGCAGCTTGCGGAGCTGATGCGGGAGTATGGATATGCGGAAGTGTTCGGGAATGCGCGGTATGTGGTGTATCAGAGCGGATTCTGACCAGCTGGTGCAGGGTTTTGGATTTTTTGCGGAGAATGAAGTGGAGGAGACCATGATTAATTTTAATGTACCCCCCTTTACGGGGAAGGAATTTGAATACATGAGACAGGCTGTGGAGAATGAGAAGATCTGCGGCGACGGTCCTTTTACAAAAAAGTGCAGTGAGTGGATTGAGGCGCAGACCGGCACGGCAAAATGCCTGCTTACCACTTCCTGTACGCATGCCACGGAGCTGGCGGCACTGCTTTCAGATATTCAGCCGGGGGACGAGGTGATTATGCCGTCCTATACCTTTGTATCCACAGCCAACGCTTTTGTCCTGCGGGGAGCGACAGCGGTCTTTGTGGATATCAGGCCGGATACTATGAATATAGATGAGAAATTAATTGAGGATGCCGTCACGGAGCGTACGAAAGCCATCGCGCCTGTGCATTATGCAGGTGTGGGCTGTGAGATGGACACGATTATGGATATTGCAAAGAGACATCATCTGAAAGTGATTGAAGACGCCGCACAGGGTATTATGGCGTCCTACAAGGGGAAGGCGCTGGGCACCTTTGGAGAATATGGATGTTTCAGCTTCCATGAGACGAAAAATTTCAGCATGGGAGAGGGCGGCGCTCTGCTTGTCCGCGATGAAGAAAACATAGAGAGGGCGGAGATCTTCCGGGAAAAGGGGACGGACAGGAGCCGTTTTTTCAGAGGGCAGGTGGACAAGTACCGCTGGCAGGAATATGGCTCATCCTATCTCCCCAGCGATATGAATGCGGCTTATCTGTATGCGCAGCTGGAGCTTGCAGAGGAGATGACACAGGCGAGAATGGATCGGTGGAATCAGTACCTGGAACTTCTTTCCCCGCTGGCACAGGCTGGGAAGATTGAGATGCCCTACATCCCGGAGTACTGTACTCACAATGCCCATATGTTTTATATCAAGACAAAGGACATGGAGGAGAGGAGCCGCCTGATTGCGCATCTAAAGGCAAAGGATATCCTGTCAGTGTTTCATTATGTGCCCCTCCACTCTGCACCCGCGGGACAAAAGTATGGCAGATTCCATGGGGAGGATAAGTACACGACGAGGGAGAGTGAGCGCATCTTACGCCTGCCGATGTTCTATAAATTGACGGCTGATGAGACAGAGTATATCGTGGAGCAGGTGAAAGAGTTCTATGCATAAAAAATTTATAACTGCCGGCATGGTGATGTTTGTCAGTGCTCTCGTGATGGGCCTTGTTTTCGATTTCTATTTTGACTTGAACGATGATACCATGATGCGGGATATTATGGCTGGGATTTACAGCGGTGTACCTGACGGGCATAACATGCAGACGCTGTATCCCTTGGGCGCGTTCCTTGCGCTGTGTTATAAACTGTGTGAAACAGTACCGTGGTATGGCTTGTTTTTGTTTCTGTGCCAGTTTGGCTGTTTCTTTCTGATAAGTCTGCGGGTTCTTACATGTTTGGAGAAAAGAAGGGCACGGCTTTTCGCCCTTTTGGGAATTGTATTGTTTCAGTGGGGGATATGGATGGCGCATATGGTCAATGTGCAGTATACGATTACCTGTGCCATGCTTTCCGCGGCGGCGGTATTCTGGGTTATGACGACAGCTTCCGGCTTGCCCTGGAAGGAGTTTGTGATCCAAAATATACCGGCGGTCCTGCTTACGATTCTGGCTTATCAGCTTCGCACGGAGATGCTGCTTTTGACTCTGCCTTTCATGGGGTTTGCAATGTGGGTACGCTGGTGGGAGGAGAAAAATGCCTTTACATGGAGCAGTTTCGGAAAATATGCGGCTATGGCGGGGCTGATGATTCTGGGAATGGTCTTGTCGCTTTTGATTGATTTTGCAGCTTACGGAAGCGAGGAATGGCAGGATTTTAGGAATTTTTTTGATGCAAGGACAACGGTTTATGATTATTACATGGAAGTGGTGACGGACGATGCCTACGGGGAGGGTCTTAAGGCGCTTGGAATTTCCCCTGGACAACAGATTCTGCTGCGCAATTATAATTTCGGGCTTGACGAAAAGATCGATACACCGCTGCTTGAGGAGGCGGCTTCTTATGCAAGCAAGACAGTTGGCGGCGCGAGGGACTGGGGCAGCATTTTTAAGAAACAGATATCTTTTTATCGCTATCGCATGTTTCACGCGGAAGATGCACCCTACAATCTGTTGGTGCTTTTGGGATATGCGGCGAATATAATAGCAAACGTTATTTTGTGTTGCGCAAACTGCCGCTTTTTCTCTGACCAAAAGCATGGGACGAACGTGAAACCGTTGGGCAGTGGAGAAGGCCGACAAATGCGAAAGCTGTTTTTGTGGCGGATGGCACAGCTTGTACTGCTCGCCTGTATGCGGACGGCGCTTTGGATGTTTATTCTGCTGAGGGGACGTGATCCTGAGCGGATTACCCATTCTCTCTATCTGTTGGAATTTACTGTGCTTGCAGCTCTCCTTTTTGGCCTCTTCAGAGAACTGCCCTGTGAGGAGAGCGGGCGGGGCAGGGCCGAAATTTTTCTTCGAGGGGCGGCAACGCTTTTTCTTCTGCTCGCGGCGGGAAGACTTGCTGTAACGATTCCATCGGTGCTTGCCGATCAGAACAGACGGGAACAGGTCAATCAGGACTGGTCCGATATAGACAGCTATTGCAGGGCTCATATCGAGAATTTTTATTTTGAGGATGTGTATTCCACTGTGGGGTTTTCGGATAAACTTTTTGAGAAAAGAGATACTTCTCTTGCCAATTATGATATCGCCGGCGGCTGGATGTGTAAGAGCCCCCTTTACCGAAAGAAGCTGGCACAATATGGCATCGGTGCGGCGGATGAGGCCCTTTTGGAGGGACAGGCATATTTTATTATGTCGGATGCGGAGAAGCGGGACAGGGGGCTTGCCTGGATGAAGGACTATTATACGGAAAAAGGGATCCGTGTGGAAATACGCGAATATGACAGAATAAACGAAAATTATGGGGTGTATCAGGTTTCGGATGGATAGAAGACAAACTTATTCTTGAATAAATAGAGGCAATATGCTATATTAGGGGTACAAAAGGAAAACAACCGCCCACAAGGTGGGTTGACCTTTAAGATGGACAGAAAATCCACCCCGTTGCTTGGTCAAAGTTTAGGGGTGGTTTTTCTATGTATGGCTACTTACAAAACGTAAAAATGAATGTAAGCAATGCCACAAGGAAAAGACCAAAGGTCATAATATCCTTGAAATCAAAGTGATTTTTCATAGGCATCACCTCCATTCTATAAAGAATAGAGGTCAGCACCACCCTGCAACACGGCTGTTCCTTAAATGCTATTGTATCATATTATTTGTTTTTCGACAATTTATTTTGAAAATAAAAAGAGGATAGAGAAGATGAATGAACAGCAGGTGCACATACGTCCGATCACGCAGGACGACACGGAGAAAATCGTGGGCTGGCGCAACAAGGATTTTGTGAGGAAAAACTTTATTTATCAAAAACCCTTCACGGTAGAGGGGCATACAGCCTGGCTGAAAGAGCAGGTGGAGCCGGGACATGTGGCGCAGTTCATCATTTGTCTGGAGGATGGAAGCGAGATTGGGAGCGTCTATCTGCGGGATATAGACAGAGAGGCTGGGACGGCTGAGTACGGTGTCTTTATTGGGGAGGAGGAAGCCCTTGGCAGAGGATTCGGTACCCAGGCGGCAGAACAAATGTTAGATTATGGGTTTGAGACACTTTGTCTTGATAGAATTTTCCTGCGCCTTCTGGAGGACAATGAGAGAGCGGCAAAAAGTTATGAGAAGGCGGGGTTTCGCAGAGTAGAGAACAGGCGGGAGAGCGTTCGTCTGGAACAGGGGATACGGGATGTTCTCTTTATGGAGATAGAACGCAGCGTATGGGAAAGCGCGAAATGACTCTGAAATGGAGGAAGGCATGAAACAGTTGGTCAGCTTTGTAATACCCTGCTATCGGTCGGCGCAGACCATTGGCAAGGTGGTGAAGGAAATTGATGGGGCTATGGCGGCGCTTCCTGCTTATCGCTATGAGATGATTCTGGTAAACGACGC
The DNA here is from genome assembly GCA_002493835.1 of Lachnospiraceae bacterium UBA7060. GTDB lineage: Bacteria > Bacillota > Clostridia > Lachnospirales > Lachnospiraceae > UBA3282. The sequence goes on from DLAA01000019.1 coordinate 45,050, forward strand.
TTCGCCGGATGATACCTTTGAAAAAATCAGAGAGCTTTGCAGGGAGCGGAAGGATATCTGTGGTGTGAATCTGGCCAGGAATTTTGGACAGCATGCGGCGTTGATGGCCGGGTTTCGTCAAGCGAGGGGAGATATTGTAGTCTGTCTGGACGACGACGGACAGACGCCGGCTGACGAGGCAGGAAAATTGATTGCACAGATTGAGGCGGGCTCAGATGCAGTATACGCGAAGTATGTGCACAAGAAACATTCCCTTTTCCGAAATTTTGGAAGTAAGGTTAACGAGCTGATGGCCCGGGTTATGCTGGGAAAGCCAAAGGAGCTTTATATTTCCAGTTATTTTGCGGTGAAACGATTTGTGGTGGAGGAACTTTTGCGCTATGAAAATCCTTATCCTTATGTGATTGGGCTGGTACTGCGCACAACGAAAAGGATCACAAATGTGGAAGTGACGCACAGGGAGAGGGAGAGCGGAACGTCCGGCTATACGTTGGGAAAGCTCCTTGGTCTTTGGTTTAACGGATTTACAGCGTTCAGTGTAAAGCCGCTTAGAATGGCGACGGTTATCGGGGTGGCTTCCGCCTGTGCGGGTTTTGCCTACGGGATATACACAGTGATAAAGAAATTTTTGAATCCGGCCGTTCCAGTGGGATTTAGCGCGCTTATGGCGGCAATTGTATTTTTTTGCGGATTGATTCTTCTGATGCTGGGGATCATCGGTGAGTATATTGGGCGGATTTATATCTCCATGAATAATTCTCCTCAGTATGTGATCAGAGAGTGTTTGGATGAAAGAGATGCGGACTGACAGGAAAAAAACAGAAAATAGAAGCTGGTGGATTGCAGGCGTCTTTTCCTTTTTGGCTTCGGCGGCGTTTTTGTTCGGCGCGCGTTTAGACAGCGTGGAAAATGTGGACATGAGGGATTACAGTCTGTGGGCAGCGCTGTTTGCTTTGACTATTATTATTGTGGGACTTACCCGGCTTTTGTGGCGGGGAATGGATCTGCTGCAGGAGAAAGTGGCATCTGAGAGAAACGGCTCTGACAGAGGAGTAACATATGTTTTTAAATTCGCAAAAGGACATGACGATCTCCTGTCCTTTCTTTTATTGCTTCTTTGCTGGCTGCCGGTGTTTCTGGCCGTATACCCGGGATTCTTTGTCTATGATGCGCAGGATGAGTATGTGCAGGTGGCCACGAGGGCATTTTCTACCCATCATCCGCTTGTGCATGTGCTGCTTTTGGGCGGAATTATCTGCGGTGTCCATAAGCTGACCAATTCCTATAATTTAGGTATCGCCTGTTATATTATTCTTCAAATGCTTTTGGCGGCGGGGGTTTTTACGTTTTTGTTCTCCTTTTTGCGGAAGAAAAAGGTATCCCGCACGCTGCGAATTTTGGGAATTGCCTGGCTGGGATTGTTTCCCACCGTGGTGATGTTTACGCTGTGCTCGGCCAAGGATGCACTGTTTACATTTGCGTTGCTGTTGCTTCTGATCTGCCTTTTCGAAATGGGGACAGAGGAGACGTTTTTTACATCAAAAGGATGGCGCCTTCTCTATGTCTTAAGCGGTATGTCGATGATGCTTTTTCGAAACAATGGTTTTTATGCCTTTTTAGTGATGATTCCCCTGTTGGCTGTTTCGATGAAAAAGCATTGGCGACAAATTCTGATTCTATCCGCCTGCGCGGCAGCAGGGTGTATGCTTGTAAACGGCAGCATAAAATTAGCGCTCCACGCACAGGATAATGAGTATCAGGAACTTTTGACCGTACCGATCCAGCAGCTGGCCAGAACGTACAAGTATGCGCCGGAGGTTTTTTCGAAACAGGATCGAGATATTTTATATGAAATTCTGGATGAGGAGGCGCTTTCTCTGTATACGCCCAGGCTTTCTGACCCGGTCAAGTACCGCTTTAACAATGAGGCTTTTGCGAAAGATAAGGCGAAGTATGCTGGGCTGTGGCTGCGGATGGGGATGAAAAAACCGCTCATCTATTTGAATGCCTGGTGGATGACTTCCTATGGCTTCTGGTATCCGGATACGGTGATTAACGTGTACGGTGGGAATACGGTTTTTACCTTTACCTACAAAGATAACTCCTATTTTGGTTATGAGGTGGAGCAGCCGGGCGTTCGGGAGAGCAAGATCCCGTGGCTGGATGAGGTGTACCGCAAGCTGTCGCTGGAAGTCTGGAAGGAAAAGGTGCCGGTGGTATCGTGGCTGTTTTCTCCGGGAGCCATGTTTTGGTTTTATGCGTTTCTTTTTACCTGGCTGTTAAATAACAAACGATATGAAATGTTGTATCCTTTTTTGCCGATCTTTCTGTTGTGGCTGACCGTACTTCTGGGACCGACTTATCTGCCAAGGTACGTTCTGTTTTTCTGGTATGCGCTGCCATTGTTTTTAGCGATGGTGGAAATAAAATAAAGGAAAAACCCTGCCCCTGCAATTGTCTTTACACTTTTTAAACAATCAGCTATAATAAAAAAGCAGTTATCAAGACAAGCTATCATATGAAAGCAGGTGATTATATGCCAAGTAATGGTGAAATTATACAGAGAGGAATCGAGGATTTTAGAGAAGTGCAGGATTACATGATATTAGCGCGTAAAGAGAACGCAACAGAGACATATGCGAAGTTGAAGGAAAAATATATTTCTTTAAAAGTGTTACTCAATAGTTTAGGTGTAAATATAGTAGATATTGATAGGATGAAAGAATAAGCGGCGGCCAAAAGAAAAAACGATAAGAGGAAAACCATGAATCGAATACTGAATAAAAGGCAGGCTGTCTGCGGGACAGTCTGGATATTGGTGGTGTGTGTGGCGTTTATTCTCTGGCCGCTGCGATTGATCAAGGAAGAGGTACGGACGATAAGCAGCCGGGAAGAGGCAGCCTTCTCTGAGGCGGTTGATTCCAGCTATGTGGTGCAGCAGAGGTTTATCGCACAGTATGATAGACTAAAAGAGATAGAGATTTATCTGGCAGATTGGATGGCGGGGGAGAAGTTTAATTTTGTGCTCCGAGACGCGTCCATGCAGACACTTATGCAGCAGGTGATAGATACCGGGGATATGGAGATGATTCCCGGTTACCTTCGTATACAGATAAATATTGACACGGAGGTAGGGCGGGATTATTATTTCATGCTTCAGGGTGTGGAGTCAGAATTCCGAGTGGCTTACGCGGACAACACGGGAGACAATACCAATATTTATATCGGGGCGCTCTATTACGGGGATGTGGAGGATACGGAGCGCTGTATGGTTGCGGATTATGTCTATGAGGTGCCGCTGCGCAAGGGGAAAACCTTTGCTGTGGATGCAGTGCTTCTACTTGTGGGTGTGTTTGTGACGTGGTTTACGGCATTCTTTTACGGGAAACATCCCGAAAAAAATACGCTGCTTACAGTTGATCGTGCACAGCGTTTTGTCTTAAATCCTTTGATATTAGCGGCTTCGGCAGTGGCGGCTGCAGCCATTGGGCCCTGTCATTTGTTCACAACAGACATCTATTCCATCCTGTTTTATGAGACAGGTGTGTTTTTTGCGGCTGTGGTTTCTCTCTATGCGGTGAATCACGACAGGACGGGGATCGCTTCGGACAGAACGGTTTTTGCAGTGATGAGGGAGAGATGGCGGGATGACCTGCAGGCGGTAATGATTGCTGGGGCGATCTGGGGATGCTGCAATTACATGAATGCTTTGTATGAAATACACCATACAGTGGCTTACAGGCAGACGTTGATTTTTTTCGCTTTGGCGTTAATTGTGACTTACCAAAAGAAAGAGCTGTTTTGCTGGTACAATCTCCTCTACGCTGTGGCAGCCGCGGTGATTGCGCCTATGTACTACCGAAATATGTTGGCAGTGGTCTATGAGCAGAGCGCGCAAAAGGGCCTTGCGCAGCCGGATGAGTTGGAATTTTTGGTGGTGAAGCTGACAGTCTGGGCAGGTGTGTTATCGGGACTTGTGATACTCAATTCGCTTCGACTTTTGATTAAACGGGAAATTGGCAGAATTTCGCCGCTTTATGGCATTTTAGTGAGCGCTTTCTTTGCACTTCTCATTCTTAGACGGAATACGAGAGGCTGGCCGATTTTTTTGGTCTGTATTTTTGCTCTCTTCTATTTGCGGATGGCATCTCGGTCGGAAGGGGTAAAAAGAGCTGTTTTGTTACACAATATAGTGAATGGCATTTTGCTGCATTTCATGGTGATGGTGGGATATTGCCTGCTGCACAGGCCTTATATGTATTTTCGGTATTACCGGTATCCTTTCCATTTCCATACAGTGACAATTTCCGCCGTGTATTTGGCCCTGGTGGTGTGTGTGGCGCTCATTAAATTTTTGGATGCCTATGGGAGAAAGCCTTCCCTTGCGGGCACTTATAAGGAACTTGTGATGTTCGGCGTCTCATCCATGTATCTTTTGTTTACCTTGTCAAGGACAGGTTATTTGGCTCTGTCTGTGACGGCGCTGGTGGTGATTCCGACGGCTTTTTTTGCCGGGAATACGCTTTCACGGGGGGAGAAGTGGCAGCGGTTTTTAAAGGGGATGGGATGGATGATTCTCTCTGTTATTGTGAGTTTCCCCATTGTCTTTACGGCACAGAGAACCCTTCCGGCTGTGGCGGCAGATATCAGGGCGCATGAGATCGAGGAGTTTCCCTCAGAGTTAGTGCACGGCAGGGATATGGATGCCTATTCCTATATTACGATAGAGCGCTTCATCCAGACATTTCAGATGAAGGTTCTTGGTATCCCCGAGGAGGATTGTCTGAATGCCTTTCTCTTTTTCAGCCGTGCGGATGGGGAATCCAAATATAGGAGCCCTTATCTGGAAAAGGGAGGAAAGAGACTGCTTGCTTCCACAGAGGACATGGCGGCGGCAGAGCAGGCTGAGGAAGAATCATATACAAACGGCAGATTGTATATTTTTGAGCAGTATTACAATAGATTGAACAAGGAGGGGCATGATGATATGGGCGTTATGGAGCCGAACGGAAACTATCTGGCCCACGCGCACAATATCTATCTGCAGGTTGCCTACGACCACGGTATTTTTGTGGGCGGCGTATTTCTCCTGCTGGGCGTTGGAACGTTTGCACAGGCGGTGCTTTATTATCGAAGACATAGACAGGATCGGGAATGCGCGCTGTTTCCGCTGGCACTTCTGATTTTGTTTGCAGTGGCGGGACTTACGGAATGGATTTTCCATCCCTGCTGTCCAATTGCGCATTGTCTGCTTTTGACGATTGCACCGCTGCTTGTGGATGTACGAAAGGACGAAGTATAAAAAACGGTTAGAAATATGAAAAAAACAAAAAAACCTTTCAATGCAAAACTGTTTTACAGACGGACATTTCTGGTTATTTATGACATCATCAGTATCGTTCTGGCCAGTTATATGGCGATATTGCTGCGGTATGATTTTCAGATGGATTCCGTCCCCAAATATTTCAGACAGCCCATTGAGCGTATGCTCCCAATCAATATTGTGCTGACTATGGTGATTTTCTATTTCTTTCGCCTATACAGCAGTCTCTGGGCGTTTGCTGGGGAGACAGAACTGCAGAATATTGCCATGGCCTGTGCGGTATCAGCGGTAGTGGACGGCGTTGGCATGCAGTTTTTTCGGACAGGTTCTTATCAGGCGGTGCCAAAAAGTTATTATATGCTTTACTTGTTTGCATTGCTTACCTGTATCTTTGCCAGCCGTTTTTCCTATCGATTTTTCCGTGGCCTGAAGCACAAAAAACAGAACAAGAAAAATCTAATCTCCGTCATGGTGATCGGTGCCGGTGAGGCGGCCAATCTCATCATCAAGGAGATTGTGAACAGCAATTTCTCCACTATGGTGATAAAGTGCATCATAGACGACGACAAGGGCAAGTGGGGGAGATATATTCAGGGAATCAAAGTGGTTGGCGGACGGGATAAGATCGTGGAGTGCGCAGACATCTATGATGTGGATGAGATTATTGTGGCGATGCCCTCCGCACCAAGGACAGAAATCAGGGAGCTTCTGGAAATTTGCAAGGACACAAACTGTAAACTCCGCTCGCTGCCCGGCATGTATCAGCTGGTAAACGGCGAGGTCAATGTGAGCAAACTGCGGGATGTGGAACTGGAGGATCTGCTTGGCAGGGATCCGATCAGTGTTGATATGGATTCCATTCTTGGCTATGTGCAGGGGAAGGTGGTGCTTGTCACAGGCGGCGGCGGTTCCATTGGCAGTGAACTGTGCAGACAGATTGCCAATCATAAGCCGAAGCAGCTTGTAATCGTAGATATTTATGAAAATTCTGTCTACGATATACAGCAGGAACTGAAACAGAAATATCCGGAACTGAATCTGGTGGTGCTGATCGCTTCCGTACGCAACACGAACAGAATGAATTATATCTTTTCGAAATATAGGCCGAATATCGTCTATCATGCGGCGGCCCATAAGCATGTGCCGCTGATGGAGGACAGCCCTACAGAGGCAATTAAAAACAATGTGTTTGGTACTTTCAAGACGGCACAGGCGGCGGCTATGAGCGGCGTACAGAGGTTTGTTATGATCTCCACGGACAAAGCGGTGAATCCTACCAACATTATGGGGGCGAGCAAGCGGATTTGTGAGATGATCATTCAGACTTTTGATAAGCATTACGAGACGGAGTTTGTGGCAGTGCGTTTTGGAAACGTGCTGGGGAGCAACGGCAGCGTGATTCCGCTTTTTCGAAAACAGATTGCGGCGGGCGGGCCGGTTACGGTCACACATCCGGATATCATACGTTACTTTATGACTATCCCGGAAGCGGTATCGCTAGTATTGCAGGCGGGTGCTTACGCGAAGGGCGGTGAAATTTTTGTCCTGGATATGGGAGAGCCAGTGAAAATCCTTACGCTGGCGGAAAACCTGATCAAGCTTTCTGGTTACCGTGTGGGAGAGGATATCAAAATAGAATTTACCGGTCTTCGTCCGGGAGAAAAGCTCTACGAAGAGCTTTTGATGGATGAGGAAGGTATGAAAGATACGGCGAACAAGATGATTCATATCGGGAAACCGATCGAGCTGGATGAGCAGGAGTTTTTTATGCAGTTGAAAGAATTGAAGGATGAAAGTCAGATAGAAAATTCAGATATTAGACCGTTGATTAAAAAGATTGTGCCGACCTATCACTACACAGATTAACAGTTTGGCCAATAATCAGGAGGATCAAAATCATGGAAAAGAAAAGAATTTATCTTTCGTCTCCTACGATGCACGGGGAGGAGCAGATGTATGTAAAAGAGGCTTTTGACACCAACTGGGTGGCGCCCCTTGGGCCTAACGTGAACGCCTTTGAGAAAGAGATGGCAGAGTATACAGGCTGCGGCCACGCGGCGGCATTATCTTCCGGCACAGCGGCGATCCATATGGCGCTCCGGCTCCTTAGCGTGAAACAGGGGGACGTGGTGTTTGTATCTGATCTGACGTTCTCCGCTTCCTGTAACCCGATTGTATACGAAAACGGTACGCCCGTATTTATCGATGCAGAGCCGGATACATGGAATATGTCACCAGAGGCTTTGAAGCGTGCTTATGAGAAATATCCGAATCCCAAGGCGGTCATCTGTGTGCACCTTTATGGTACTCCTGCGAAATTGAATGAGATTATGGAAATCTGTAAGGCGCACGGTACGCCGATGATTGAGGATGCGGCGGAGTCTCTTGGAAGCACCTATCAGGGAAAGTATACAGGTACTTTTGGGAAATATGGGATCTATTCTTTTAACGGCAACAAGATCATTACCACATCGGGGGGAGGCATGTTTGTCTCGGCGGAAGAGGATGCGGCGAAGAAAGTCACTTTTCTTGCGACGCAGGCGAGAGATCCGGCCAGACATTACCAGCATTCCCAGATCGGTTACAATTACCGTATGAGCAATGTGACAGCCGGGATCGGACGGGGGCAGCTTTTGCACCTGGAAGAACATAAGGCGAAAAAGAAGGCGATTTACAGGCAGTACTGCAAAGAATTTGCGGATGTGCCTGCGATACAGATGAATCCCATGAATCCCAAGGGGGATGCCAATAACTGGCTCTCCGGCATGGCGATTGCCGCGGACAGCGGAGTGACGCCGGACATGGTTATGGATGCGCTGGAGGAAAAACTCAACGCGGAATGCAGGCCTATCTGGAAACCCATGCATATGCAGCCTGTTTTTGAGGGGTGTGATTTCTTTGCCCACAATGAGGATGGCAGCAGCGTGGGTGAGGATATATTTGCGAGAGGATTGTGTCTGCCCAGTGACATCAAGAACACGCAGGAGGATATGGAGGCGATCATTCGGACGGTGAAGGAGTTGTTTTGAAGGCGTGAGGTGCAGATGGAATGACGGATCGATTTGAGGAACGGGACAGGACTAGGATGTGCGGCGAGATTGCGGCTTTTTTCAGGGAAGAATATGAGTTGGAGCTGGGCGTGATCGGAACGGGGAAGATTCTGGACTTTTTTCAGGAGATGCTTGGAGACCGGATCTATAATAAGGCATTGGATGACGCAAAGAAGTTTTATGAAAAGTATGCGGATAATATGGAGGCGGATTATTACGCATTGTATAAAGATATAAAGTAGATAGTAATATGAGATTAAAAAGGGGCTGTGAAAAAATAGGAGTT
>DLAA01000021.1:0-36487 GCA_002493835.1 Lachnospiraceae bacterium UBA7060
GCAGATGAATAATAATATGTCAACAATATTTTTAAAATTTTTTCTATTTTTTTCAAATTTCTTTTTCTTCCTACAAATTATCCGGATAATCACAGGATTCACCTGGCATTACCTATTGCAAATGCAGGACTCCGTCCCGTTCCCCGCCGCGAAGGATCATATCGATGCTGCCCACGTTCGTTCCCTGTTGTATTTCCACAATGGAAACCATCTCTACAGTCGAATTTGCCGGAATCACACTGTCATAAGTCTGCATATCATTTACCAGCATCGTGGCAAGCGCACCTTTGCTGGCTTCACCATTTACAGAAATCCGGAATCGTGCGCCATATTCAAGCATACTTAAGGTTTGATCTTCTCCTGTCAAATTCTGCGCATTAAATTTCAGTACTAAAAGATCTGTGCCAGGTGTCGCATCCATAGAGAAAAAAGGCACTTCTCCCTCCATCTGAGGCGGATAAGAAGCCGCCGTTTCATATCCTGTGTAGCTTATCGCGATATTTGAAATACCATAATACTGCTCAACCGAAGAAACTGCGGACTGCGTATCTTCCTCATCCTGACTCACATCCACCACTTCTGCTGTCTCCGCAGACTCTGATTCTGGCTGCTCCTCGGATTCTTCTTCAAGAAATCCAGACTCCTCCTCCACAGCTTCCTCATCGACCGCAATGTCAACCAGACGGCTTATGTGTATCTTATTATGTTTCATCAACACACCTACCGCATATTCCGATATCAATTCCGTTTCTGTTTCTGTCAATTCAGGCATCTCTCCGCATCCAGCCAATAAAAGTGCCGCCGTCACGCCACACAGAAACACACTCACCTTTTTCACGTCCACATCTCCTGTTCCTTCTATAATTTACAAACACATCCTAAACTCACTCGTCGATTTTCTTTCTATTATACCCCACTATTTCTATTCTTACAAGTCAAAACCGGGCGGGCGCTTTAGGAGGATTGCGAAATCAGAAGATTATGTTCCGTTTTATTACGTTTGTCCCACATCTACTGGCTGAACTGTCAAGCCATATCAAGGCGGAACCAGAATTCCACACCGTTATCGTAGTTGACAACACCATATTCCTGGTTCATGGACTCCATAATTGCTTTGACAATCGAAAGACCGATACCGCTTCCCCCATACGCTCTTGTCCTCGCCTTATCCACCTTGTAGAATTTCTCCCACAAATGCTCCACACTCTCCTGCGGGATAGGTTCTCCCGTATTAAATACCGATACCCGCACGCTGTTTTCTTCCTTCACAATCCTGACATCTATAATTTTATCTTTCTGGGCGTAATTGATGGCATTTGTGAAATAATTCATAAACACCTCCTCCACGCGAAATTCATCGCCCCAGACATAGATAGGATCGTAATCTTCCATGCGGACAGACAGTTCCTTTTGCTTGATTAAAATATCCGCGGAAGCAATATAATTTTTTACCAAGGCCGTTATGTCGAACCGCTCCATGTTTACAATCTCATTGCCTTCCTCCAGCTGGTTTAAGGTGAGGAGATTCTTTACCATGGCATTCATTCGAGATGCCTCATCTATAATGACATCACAATAGTATTCCCGGCTCTCCGCGTCGTCACTGATACCCTCCTTCAACCCTTCCGCATAGCCTTGTATCAGCGCGATCGGAGTTTTTAACTCATGAGAAACATTAGAGAGAAACTCCTTACGCATCTCGTCTAATTTGTCCTTCCGTTCAATATCTTTCAAAAGCTCATTGTTCGCCGTCTTAAGCTCGGAAATGGTGCTCTCCAAAGCCTCAGACATCTCATTGATGTTATTGCCCAGAATTGCAATCTCTGTCTTATCTTCTCCCGTATATTTTGCCTCAAAATCCAAATGCTTCATCCGCTCCGAAATCTTCGCCAGCTCCAGTATCGGTTTCGTAACACGGTTAGAAAGCCACATGATCAGAAGAATACTGACCAGTACGGCAGCCCCTCCCACATAAGCAAGAAAATGGTTTGAGATAGAAACACTCTCCCGAATTCCTTCCAGAGCGCTCCGAAGCATAAAAAAGTAGCCGTTATCCAACACGCCCCACATCTCGATATACTCTGTCTGCGTCCTGTAATCCTCTGCAACCTGCATCTTATATTTGGCAGTATTCAACAAAAGCCTTTCTTCATCCACACCTAGAAAAATATGGTCAAAAAGCTTCCTCAACACCGTCTGCGGATCATTCATGGAATACTTGACAGCCTCCGATTCCCCGTCCGCCACAAGCACTTGGATCGTATATTTCTCACAGATTTTTTTCAGCTCAATATCGTACTCCTCCGAAGTGATATCGCCTGCACTGGAGGCCGCATTCATGCTGCGGTAAGCGCTCACAAGAGCATTCTTCTTTTTGTTAAGATAATAAGTCCCAAGAAGCGTCGAGTTTAAAAGCAGGCACAAAAGTATCGTCCCCGTAATCAATGATATGAATATAAAAGCGAACTGCCTCTTCATCGAATATTTCATAGGATTAATATGCCCGCCTTCCGCTCTTCTTATTGCTCTTTATCTTCCTTCTTTGCTTTCTTCTTTTCCTTTTTTATTCGTCTTGCTTCCTTTTTCTCCAGCCTATTTTCTTTCCTGGTTCTCTTATCGATAATCAGATAGAAAGTAGGCAATAAAATCAATATTAAAATCGTGGAAGCCACCAGTCCGCCAATGATAATCAAAGCCATACCTTGCATCATCACAGAACCATCACCAATTCCCAAAGACATGGGTACCATGGATAAAATGGTCGTTAACGTTGTCATCAGAATCGGGCGCAGGCGCATTTGTCCGCTTCTCACCAGCGCATCATTTAAAGCCATTTCCTCCCGCAGACTGTTGACCGTATCCACATACAAAATACCGTTGTTAACCACAATACCTACCAACATCAGCACGCCCATCAGTGATACCATGCTCAGAGTGGATCCCGTAACAAACAGAAGCCCAAAAGAACCAATCAATGCAAAGGGAATACTCATCATCACCATGGCTGAAAAACGGGGCGATTCAAACTGCATTGCCATCACAAGGAAAATCAGGAACACAGCCGTAAAGATTGCCTGGATGATCGCCGTAAATTCATCCATCATCATATCATCCATCATGCTGGTGGCTCTTGAGACACCTCTCGGGAGCACCATCTGAGCCATTTCTGCCTCTGCTGCATCTTGTACTGTAAATCTTGCCTCCTCCGTGGTATTCGCTGTAACCGCCACCTGATAAAGCCCATCCACTCTGATCAAGGTAACAGGCGCATCTTTATATTCCACTGCTGCCACCTCCGACAAAGGAACCTGCGTCCCCATCGGTGTAGCCAGCGTCATATTCAGCAGATCATTCATATCCTCATACTCTCCGTCCGGATATTCCAAACGAATTTTAAATTCTTCACCATTTCTGGTCAGCGTCGCCGCTTCCACACCGCTCAGCGCATTTCTCATTTCACCGGCTACCTGTACTGGCGCCATCCCCACCGACATACTCTTTAGAGGATCCACCACCACTTCCACCTGTGTAGATGCCTCCGCCAGGTTGGAAGACACCTGCAAAACACCGGGGATGGTCTGCAGCATCTTCTGTACCTCTTTCGAGGCTTCCCGCAAATCATTCAGATCACGTCCCTGCAGATCAATCTCCATTCCTCCTCCCATCATGGAGGTAATGCTCGCTCCACTGGCCGCTATACTGATATCCATACCAGTCACGTTCTTCAACGCCTTTGTGTACTTTTCTACCGCCTGACCAGTACTGATTTTAGCATCGTCCTTCAAGTAGGCTGTCAGCCTCGCAGAACCTGACGAGACATAGTAGGAATACTCTTCGATATCCTCATCGTTCGCCAGCATCTCCTCCATAAACAGCGTCTTTTCCTCCACTGTCTCTATCTTAGTACCGGCACGGAAACTCACACTGATCTGAAAACCACCCTCATCCATAGACGGTATCAGCTCCGAATTGGTATGTGTCACCAATTCAAATGCACCAATCAATAAAAGTACCGCCACAAACATAACAGTCTTTTTCTTATATAAAAGTCTATGTAAAATCTTCTCATATCCGCTGTTAACTACACGCAGCAGCTTATTGATGGGAAGCTCCTTCTTCTCCTGCGGCTTAAATCTTTCAAACAGAAGGGGAATGATCGTCATTGCCGCAACCAGGGACGTCAACATAGCAACTATGATTGTCACGCCCAGCTGGGCAAACATCTGACCCGACAATCCCTTCATAGTGCTGAGGGGCAAATATACCACGACTGTTGTAATTGTTGAAGCGACAATAGACGCTGTCACAAACCCGGTTCCTTTTAGAGCCGCATCGTGATATTCTCCCGTCTCATCTTTCAGCCGGAAGCAGCTCTCCAATACGACAATGGAGCTGTCCACCATCATACCGATAGCAATCACCAACGCTCCCATCGTTACCACGTTAAAAGTAAATCCGAGCATGTTCATTACAATCATGGTCGCGAACAAAGAAATCGGCATAGAACTGCCTACGATTAAACTAGCCCTCATATCGCCGAAAAAGAGGAAAAGCACCAGCATGGAAAGAATTACGCCCAACACCAGCGTCTCAGCCACTGAAGAAAGGGACGAGATGATTGCGTCACTTGCGTTGTAGGTTATGCTGATCTTTACCGTATCATTATCCGCCTGCAGTCTGTCAAGCAGACGCTCCACGGACCGGGTCGTATCCACTGTGCCGTAGCTCTTCTTCTTTGTAACAGCTACCGTAATATCCTCCTGGCCGTTTGTCCGGCTGACACCGGAATCGCTCATCTGGCTCTCGCTGACTGTGGCGATTTCTGAAAGGGGAATTACCTGTCCTCTTGCCGTAGTAATTGGCACATTCTGGATCTGCACCACCCCGGAAATATCCGCGCTGCTGGCGATTGAAATATCCTGTGTTCCCTGACTGATACTGCCCACAGGCACAGTAAAATCCATGGCGGCAATCGTCTGTGATATTCCGCTCATGGTTACGCCATACTGCTTCATCGCCTGAGAATCTAACTCTACTTTGATATAGTTTTCTTTACCGCCGGACACCTGTACCTGCGCAACACCAGACAAAGTTTCCAGCTCTGGGACCATGGTGTCGTTTACATAACTCAACACATCGCTGTCACCAACAGCCATCACAGAGATATCCATTGTTTCCATCTGGTCCATCGCCATCTCTATAATCACTGGATCATTCACGTCTTCCGGCATACCCGCCTTCACCGTTCCAAGCGCTGTCTGTAGATCCATATAGGCTTCATCCAAATCTGTTCCATACTCATACTGGAACATAACCATGGACATATTCTCCGCTGACTGGGATGTATAAGTGGTCACACCGCTCTGCTCCGACCCTGCCGCTTCAATTTCTTTCGTGACCAGCTCCTCCACACTCTCAGGATCTGCGCCAGGGTAAATTGTGTATACCAACAGCATGGGCATTTCCATATCAGGTGTAAGCTCCAGCCTAAAACTCATGATAGAAGTCAATCCGAATACCACCAGTGCCAGAACAATCAGAGCCGTGGATACGGGACGACGCATTGCCAATTTTGTCAGATTCATGCCGCCTCCTACTCTTCCGCTTCTGCGCTGGAATTTCCAATTTCCTGTATCGATATCGACGCGCCGTCGCGCAGATTGGACGACCAGCTCGTGATCAGCTGATCCTCCGTGGAAAGTCCCGATAAAATAGTGATAGTCTGCTCATCAAAAATACCAGTTTCCACATCCTTTCGCTTCGCTGTGTCTCCTTGAGCCACATAGACATAGGGCTGGCTCTCATCATAGTAAACCGCGTCGTAAGGAATCAGCAATGCATCTGCCTGGCTATAGGTATCCGCTGTCACTCTGACACTGCTGCCGGTGAGCAGACTGCCGTCCGCAGCGGTGACGCAGGACTTAATCATAAACAGTCCCGTAGTCTGGTCCACCATACTGCCAATCTCCGTAATCGCCGCGCTGTAAATTTTACCATTCCGATCCACCTCTATATTCTGGCCTATCTGCAGGGTGTTTCTGATACCCTCACTCACACCAAAGGTGACCGTCATAGTATCCTTATTGGAAATAACAAAAGCAGGATTTCCTGTCGCCGCAAAGTCATGCTCCTTCACGTTCACCGCCTCAATCACTCCATCGATAGGCGCTGTCAGCGTATACATGTCCAGTTGGTATTCCGCACTGTCGATAGCCACTTTCGCGCCCGCAGCGCCTACTTTCGCGCTGTTTACCTGGGCCGCTGCGGAATCTACGCCAAGAGCCGCCGTTCGCTTTCCAGCGTCCTGCACGGATTGGGTGTTGATGTTTAGCTGCGCTTCTGTCAGATTTTTGACCGTCTCTGTCTGTTCTTTGCTCTTGTATGTATCAGACAGTGTCTCCTCCAGCTGCTCCTTCCCATCGTCTATGGATTCAATACCAGCCTTTGCCTGCTCATAGGCAGCGCTGGTCTGAGAGGCTGCAGATTGGGCCGCCTGCAATGTCTCCTCATGAGGCTTAAGTTTAAGCTTGATATCCTCCAGCTCAGCTCCTGCCTTATCCAGTTCCTCCTTCGCTTTCTGTAATTCCTCATCTGTATGGGGTATCTGGCCGGATTCCATCCCCGTCACCGTAGCGATGAGTGCCTGATAGTTCCTCATCGCCTCATCATAGCCATATGCCGCCGCCGCCGTATTATAAGCAGCCTGGGCCTGCTTTACATAGTCATTCGTCCTATTTCTCGCCTTCTTCAAATCATCCCTCTGCTCCTTGGCATCTTCCCTGTTCTCCTCCAAATCTGCGATCTGCTCATTGATGTCTTCTATTCCATCATTAATCCCATCAATCTGCATCTGCATCTGGTACATGGTCAGATCTTTTTGCCTCTGGGTCTGCTCATTCTGCACATCAAGCTGAGCCACTGTACTATCATACTGAGCCTGGGCAATCTCATACCCCACCTCAGCCGCCTGCACACCTGCCGCCGCACTGTTGTACTGGGCCTGGGCGCTGGCCAACTGCAGTTCTGCCGCCTCAGTATCAAGTTTACATAATTCCTGTCCCGCTGTCACCTTATCACCCACACTGATATCTGTACTAAGCACCTCAGCAGACACCAGTGGCATCACATACACTGATTCCTCGGGACTTACTGTACCCACAAACTCACTTTTTAAAGTGAGTGTCCCTGCCTCCGGCGTCTGTACCTCCACCGGAATCTGGTCCCCAAGCGTATCCTCCTCTTCTGTGGCAGCTCCAGCTGCCTCTGTTCCCTGCCCGCACCCCGCAAGAAGTGTAGAAATACAAGCTGTTACCAGCAGAACGGTAATTGTCCTGCAGCAGGATAATCTGAATCGCTTTTTCATATCGTCTCCTCCGAATTATCATCCCATTAGTCGTTTTTAAGAATACAACCAATAGACTGCAAAAGTAAAGTATATTATCCCACATTTAAGAGTTTTTTTATCTTTCTTAAATCTTGAAAGCAGTCACACCCCTGCGCATAATAATAGGCTTCCCTCAAAAGAGAAGCCCGCTTTATAACTATATTTTCTTTCCCAGCCACCTTGCCAGCATCGACTGCAGCTGATCGATATCCAAAGGCTTGGACATATGTTCATCCATACCGCATGCTTTAGACTGCTGTATATCCTCCAAAAAAGCATTAGCTGTCATTGCAACAATAGGCATCTTTCTAATGTCATCCCGATCCATGGCCCGCAGCGCAGTAGTCGCCTCATACCCGTTCATAATTGGCATCTGCAAATCCATGAGAATCAGATCGTAATACCCCTCCTCTGACGCTTTGACCATATCAACAGCTTCTTTGCCATTCTCCGCCGTCTCCACCATGGCTCCCGTGAGAGAGAGAATTTCCGTAGCAATCTCTCGGTTTAAGTCATTATCCTCCACCACCAGAATCCGGCTGGAAGAATAATCTGCTTCCTCGATCTGGTCAAGCGTGTGCTCCACATCCTCCACATTTCCTGTGGCAATAAAAGTTTTGAACGTGCTAAGAAGCCTGTTCCTGTCAAGAGGCTTCATGATAAACGCGTCAACTCCCGCCATTCGTGCCTCTCTCTTGATATCGTCAAAATCATAGGATGATACCACGACAATAGGTACCTTCAACCCCACCTGCCGCCTGATACTTTTTGCTGTTTCCATGCCATCCATACCGGGCATACTGATATCGATCAGAATCGCAAAAATTTCTTCGTTTCGTTTCTGCTTCTCCACCACATATGCCAAAGCTTGTTCACCGGACAGAGCCCATTCGCCCACCATGCCAAGCTTCTGCAAAAAAATACAGGTTCTCTCACAGGTAAAAGGCTCATCATCGACCACCAGCACAGTTCTCCCTTCCAGATCCGTCCTGTCCATCTGACCCGGCTCCTGATATTTTAGGGGAACAGTGATAGTCACAATAGTTCCTACACCGGGTTCGCTCTCAATCTGGATATCCCCTCCCATCATTTGGATAATATTCCTGCTGATGGTAAGTCCCAATCCTGTACCTTGAATCTTGCTGATCCGCACATCCTCCGCCCTCTCAAAAGGCTCATAAACATGCTGCAGAAATTCCTCTGTCATACCAATGCCGTTATCTTTAAAGACAAATTCATAGCATCCAATATTCATCTGCGGAGAAGGCTTTTCCGTAATAATAATGCTGATCATTCCATCTTCCCCGGTATACTTGACTGAATTGCTCATAATATTCATGAAAGTCTGCTGCAGACGAAGCGCATCCCCCTTCACATTGGGATTATGGAAATCGTGTGTCTGCACATCTATCTCCAGCCTTTTTTCCCGGGCAGTGCCGGACAACATATGTACCAAATTATCCATCATATCGAGAAGGTTGAAATCCTCCTCGTTTAAAGTCAGCGTTCCCGATTCTATCCGGCTCATATCAAGCACTTCATTGATAAGAGAAAGCAGGTGTCTGCTTGCGGTGGTAATCTTACCCAGGCACTCCGCCATACCCTCGGGATCGTGAAGCTTAGTACCGGCGATAGCTGTCATACCTATAATTGCATTCATAGGTGTACGGATATCATGGGACATTTTGGAGAGAAAATCTGTCTTTGCGCAGCTCGCCCTATCCGCTGCCTCGTAAGCATCCAATAAAGCCCTCTTCGTCTCCTTGTCTTTTATTCTAATTTCTGTAATATCCTTAGCATTATTAAGTGCAAGTACATCACCGGTAACGGCGTCCTTCGTAAGCAGAACCGTATATCTAAGTACCATAGGCTGCGCATCAATACCAGAAATTTCTATCTCAATGACCAGTTCGTTCTCTCCCCGGTTATAGGCCTGAAGCAGATGTTTTGTATTGAGCGTCTGCTCAAAAATCTCTCGATCTTCCGGGAATACTCTCTCCTTACACCAGCGCAGGAAAAATTCATTCGCATCGCAGGGTACACGCATCCCCATCTGACGCAGCACCGGCGTCATCTGTCCGTTCAAAATCTCATAAAAATCTTCCTCAATCAGATTTTGGGTCACATTGACATTAAAAACAAATACAGCCTCCGAAGTAATTGCCTGTCTATACTGCTCTTCCGCACTCAGCGTCCGCCGCAGCATATAATTGGAGTCCTGAATCTTGATGTTAGCTTCCTCAAGCCCTTTCTTCGCCCGAACAAGCTCTGCATTTGTCCTAAGCATTCGATCCGTCATTTCCGTCTCTTTGGCTTTTTCCTCGGAAATATTTTTCACATACCACATCACTCTGGCATTCTCTTCACTAAAATTTTTCACAGGTACCAAATCTGTCCGTACCCATTTCCATTCTCCCTCCACCAGACGCAGATAACTGAAATGAATCGATGATCCACCGTTCATAAACACTTTCTTCAGATTCTCGGCCGCCATAATATTTTTAAAATTGACACTGTCATCCTTATCCACATGATTTCTGGCACAAGAAGCGACGGTCATTCTGTAATCACCGTTTAACCGCTCCACCTCCAAGGCCTCGCTCTCTACAAACTTCAGATCTACAATCGTATTTTTCGTAAGATTGATGGCGCTGATTCTAAAATAGGAATCTTGCAGCATCTGAAACGCTTCGTACGAAAGCTGATTGACACGGTACTCCTCATCAATCAGCCGAATGGCGCTGATCCATATCTTCCTCCCGTCCAGTGCACAGGATTCCGTTCGGATCTCACGCACCCACACCGGTTCATCTTTACCGTTTATCAGACGGTATTCCCGAACTTCCTCCTCGCCCGGCAAATGTACTTTCGTGAAAATCTTTTGATCATGCTCGTACACAGCCTTCAAGTAACTGCCGCCGGTTCTCGCCATAAACTGTCCATAACTCATCTCCATGTTGTTGAGCGCAAAGGAACTGATAAAATAAACTGGGAACCCCTCTTCATAAAACCCGCTGACCACACCGACTGCCACATTTTTGCCGAGCAGTTCTATAATCTTATCCTGATTTTCCTCCCCGATATGTTTTTCTTCCGTTGTAAAAAACAATTCCTCCTTGTAAAACCAGCGTTTAGACATCTCACTCCTCCTCGAACTTATAGCCCATTCCCCATATCGTCTTAATCAGTTCGCCTTTTGCCCCCATTTTACTGCGAAGCTTTTTTACGTGCGTGTCAATCGTCCTGGCATCCCCAAAATAATCATAATTCCAGACACTATTTAAAATTTTCTCCCGTGATAGTGCTATCCCCTTATTTTCCATAAAATAAGCGAGCAATTCAAACTCTTTGTAACTCAAGTCGATCGTCTCGCCCTCCACAGTTACACTGTGAGCCTGCTTATCAAGCCGAATTCCACCGGCCTCCACAATCATCTCCGCAGCTGCCTGTCCAGTTCTCCGAAGAATAGCCTCTACACGTGCCACCAGAATCTTCGGACTAAATGGCTTGGAAATATATTCATCCACTCCCAGTTCAAATCCCATCAACTCGTCCCTCTCATCCGACTTGGCAGTGAGCATAATAACTGGCACTTTGGAGTAAGCACGAATTTCCTTGCAAACCTGCCACCCGTCCATCTTTGGCATCATTACATCCAAAATCACCAAATCAAAATCATTTCTTTCAAAAAAAAGGTCGAGAGCTTCCTCTCCATCCGACGCTTCGACAACCTCATAATGATTCTTTACCAGAAAATCCCGGACCAGCTTGCGCATACGGCTCTCGTCATCCACCACAAGGATCTTCAATTTCTCCATACGCCGTCTATTCCTTTCTTTTCATCACTGTATATGCAGCTGTTCTTCATCCATTCTGCGTTTTTCTTCCCGCAGCTTTTGCTCCCGCTCTGTAAGCTCCTGCTCCCACTCTGAATATTCATTCAACACGGCCTGCCTGTAATTGATAATATTAGGCCGATCACTGTCCCAGGCAATCGCAATCATCGCCGCCACAAGAAAAATCAACACCACATTAATCAATAAAGATGTAACAAAGCGTCCCTGATATTCCGGGTGTCTTCTGGCTACACTCTCCCGAATCGACCGATTTCTCTCTGTCTTATTACTAAATGTTCCATAAAGAGGCACCGGACGGATTTTATCTGCAGGTACACCCCATTTTTGCATATCTCTCTGCATTTTTTGCAGATAACTTAGACCGATAGGCGTTTGAAATACCCTGTTGTCTAACGCCCTATTGTAAACCAAAAGTACATTCTGCGGCTTACGGTAGTCAAGCTTCTGCTCCAGGCCCTCCACTTTTTTGATTTCCATCCTAGCCGTCTCCGCATCCGCTATCGTCGCAAAACGATAACCGCCGACAACCAGATCATCCTCTTTCTTTTCCCTCTCCATAAGTTCTCACCAACAATCTTCGTCAGATCTTAAATACACCCATGCTCTGATCCAAATGTTCCGCAATCTCCCGAAGCTTCGCCGCATTCTCGGAAATACTGTTGACAATTGAGGAAACTTCCGTCACCGACGCGGATGTCTCCTCAGAACTCGCCGCATTTTCCTCAGCAATGGCTGTCAAATTCTGCACCACATCCACCACATTTACCCTGGCATCATCCAGCCGCCTTGTCTTGTCTGCAATCTGATCCACACCCTCCAAGGACTGAACAATACCGTTCCTAACCTGCGTAAAGCTGTCATTCGTCCGCCCCACGCTCTCGTTCTGACTCTCCATAATCTTCTTCACATCCTCCATGGTTTCCACAGATTTCTGCGAATCCATGATCAGAGCATCAATAATATCCTCAATCTGTCTTGCGGAATCGTTTGACTGTTCAGCAAGCTTCTGGATCTGGCTTGCCACTACCGCAAATCCTCTGCCCTGTTCGCCAGCCCTGGCCGCTTCTATGCTTGCATTCAACGAAAGCAAATTCGTCTCCTCCGCAATCGATGTGATAAGCGCTGTAGCCTCTCTGATCTTCATAGCAGATCCATTTGTAGTATTAGTCTGCTCATAGATCACATCAATAGCCTTTCTTGCCCTATCGTTAATTTTCTCAAGCTCCTGCAGCGTAGCAAAAGCCTCGTCACCAGACTTTTTCATTTCATTGGCATTATTTGTCAGCTCCTCAACCTGTCTTGTGGTCTCCTCCACCATATTGCCCATCAATATCACGTTCTCCGTGGCCTTCTGTGTCTCATCCGCCTGAGAAGAAGCCCCTTCCGCAATCTCTGCTACAGCCTTTTCTACCTGTTCCACCGTGTTCGCTGTCTCGGCTGCATTCGTGTTCAAAAGATCAGATGCCTCATAGAGCTGCTCACTCCGGTCACGAAATTCATGCACCATTTCCACCAGCTGCCCGCGCAGCTCAGCCACCGCCCGGCTCATAAGACCTGTCTCGTCGGAGCGTGACGTCAGTTTTTCCTGTCCCTCGATTTCCGTGAAGTCCATATGTGCCAGACGGCCCACCACATCAGTTACCTGGGTGATCGGTCGCACAATCCTGCTGATAAACAAAAAACCAATAATACTGGCGATAATTACCATCACAACGGTACAGCATGTTCCGGTAAGTGTAACTCGATGTACTGTGCTCATCAGCTCATCCTTATCCGCCGACACTACCAAAATACAGTGCCCACGCTCCGTTATGTAATAGGCTGCATATTTTACTGACCCTTTAAAATCATACTCCACTACAGCAGGCTCCGGCAGCTTTCCAGCGGCAATCTCCTGTACCAATCCTGATACCACCGCATTCTCTACAGGCTGTCCCACCTTATCCTTCGTCGGATGGTAAAGCATCGTACCATCCCCCGACACCAAATAGGCATAGCTGGATTCCACGTCATTTAAACCCACCTCGCCTAGAGCCTCAGCGAGATTATTATAATGTGTCGCCGTATTATACCCCTGCACCTCCATGGCCGTTTCCAGCTTCTTTCCGTAGGCTACCGCCATGTCGTAGAGATAATCCTGATTCAGATCCATCAGTGGAATCCGCAGGTTCCTGATCAGCACAATCGACAAACATACTGAAAGAATGACCATGGCAAATACCATCGCGCCTATAATCTTCGTTCTCACGGATTGCAGGGCCATACTCTTGTTCTTATCTTTCATCATTGTCTTTTCTGCTGCCATAACACTTCCTCCTAAATTATAGAAATAACCCAAATACGAAATTTCCCGCATGCTGGCATTTTTCATTTAGATGCCCGCGTGCACCAAAAAGTGGACCAGACGGGAGTCGAACCCGTGTCCAAAAGCCCATTCCCTGTCCTTCTACTATCATAGTCCCTCATTTCGGATTGCTCC
This sequence comes from Lachnospiraceae bacterium UBA7060, assembly GCA_002493835.1. GTDB lineage: Bacteria > Bacillota > Clostridia > Lachnospirales > Lachnospiraceae > UBA3282. The sequence goes on from DLAA01000021.1 coordinate 13,721, forward strand.
TCATTCCCTTCTCCACATGGAGAGTGACACCCACATGGATTCAGTAGCCTCTGATACGCCCACAGGTAAGAGGCGTCCCCTGCGTCGTTTCCTACATAGTCGATGCCCGGTTCTTAATGTGTAGGTGCACTAAGGCGGACAGCTGCCATTAGGCAGCGTATGCTAAATTATCTTCAGCGTTTGTATTTAAGTTCGCGATTTCACGCATCAGCCTGCGGATAGCTTCTCCAGCTGCAAGACCCCTGTCGAAACCTTGACTGGCCCTTTATTGTTTTACTACAAACAGTATAGCATATTATCAATAATAATCCTACAAATTTTTTATTTTAAATTCCCGTTCATGTTCCCTGCGCATATCCTTCTTTGCAATATCCTGTCTCTTATCATAAAGCTTTTTCCCCTTGGCAAGCCCCACTTCCATCTTAGCCCGGCCATCCTTAAAATAAACCTGCAGGGGGACAATCGTGTATCCCTGTAAAGCCATATTTCCGGCAAGCTTTCTGATTTCTGCCTTGTGCAGCAACAGCTTTCGCACCCTGAGCGGGTCCTTGTTAAAAATATTGCCCTTCTCATAGGGGCTTACATTCATCCCGTAGACAAAGGCTTCCCCATTCTCAATCCGAACAAAAGCTTCTTTAATACTGCACTTTCCCATGCGAAGAGACTTTACTTCTGTACCGTGCAGGGCAAGCCCCGCCTCATACTTTTCTTCAATAAAGAAATCGTGGTATGCTTTTTTATTGTTCGCTACCAGTTTCATAGCTTCTTTCGCCATGCTCTCACCCCTTTCTACTCTATATTCATCTCCTCCGGGATCACAAAATCAACTGTCCCCGTCATTCGGTCCGCAGCCTTCACCTGAACAGTAACTCGCTGTCCCAGCTTGTAGACGATGCCGCTCTCTCTTCCCACCATTTCATACGTGCTCTCATCGTAATAAAAATAATCTCCTGGCAGCATAGAAACATGGATCAGTCCCTCCACCGTATTTGGCAGTTCCACATATAGTCCCCACTGGGTAATACCTGAAATCACGCCCTCGTACACCTCATCGATGCGCCCCTCCATATACTCTGCTTTCTTGCGCTTATCGGTCTCCCGCTCTGCCTCAGCCGCCCGCCGTTCCATCTGGGAGGCGTGTTTGGCCACCTCTGAAAGCTTATCCATGTAATGCGATATCCGTTCCTCTGTCAATTTCCCCCGCAGCTGCTCCTTGATGATACGATGGATCTGGAGATCGGGATAACGCCTAATAGGAGAAGTAAAATGACAGTAATACTGACACGCCAGGCCGAAGTGTCCCGTACACTCCACCGTGTACTTTGCCTGCTTCATGCTCCTCAAAGTCAGGCGGCTGATCATAGTCTCCTCTTTCGTGTCCTCGATCAGATCCAGCAATTTTTGCAGTTCTTTGGGATGGACCTCATCCCCCGTCAGTTTGATATGGTAGCCAAAATTCCGAATAAAAGTTGAAAGTTTTCGAATCTTATCCGGATCAGGTTTTTCATGGGTCCGATATACGAAAGGTACCTCCAGCCAAAAGAAATGCTGGGCCACCGTCTCGTTGGCGGCAAGCATAAAATCCTCAATGATTTTGGTGGCCACATTTCGCTCATAGGGCTTGATCTCCACAGGATGTCCATTCTCATCCAGAATAATCTTGCTCTCCGCGAAGTCAAAGTCTATAGAACCACGCCTGTGCCTCCTTTTTCTGAGCACTGCCGCCAATTCTTTCATCTGCTCAAGCATGGGAACAAGAGACTCATATTCCTTTCGTTCCTCTTCGTCTCTTTCCTCTAAAATTCTTTTCACCGAGGTGTAGGACATTCTGCGGTCCACACGAATCACCGTCTCCGCGATCTGATAATCCTTCACTTCCCCTTTCTCATCTATGGTCATCATACAGCTCAAAGTCAGTCTGTCAACACCCTGATTCAGGGAACAAATCCCATTAGAAAGCCTGTGGGGCAGCATAGGAATCACCCGGTCCACCAGATAAACGCTGGTGCCGCGCTCAAGAGCCTCCCAGTCCAGCGCAGAATTTTCCTGCACATAATTGGCCACATCCGCAATATGCACGCCCAGATGAAACAGTCCCTTCCCATCCCGATACAAACTGACCGCATCGTCCAAATCCTTGGCATCCTCTCCATCTATGGTCACCATCTGCAGGTCCCGCAAATCGATACGCCCAGCCCGGTCCGCTTCGGACACAGTTTCCGGCACACGTGCCGCCTGATTCATCACTTTTTCACCAAATTCCAACGGCAGGTTATAACTCCGGATAACCGTCATAATATCCACACCTGGATCATTCATATGGCCGAGAATCTCTACCACCCTGCCCTCAGGCTTGTGTGCTTCGTCTCCGTAAGAAGTCAGTTCCACTACTACCTTATGCCCTGTAACTGCCCCTTTGGAACGCTCCGCAGGCACAAAAATGTCTCTGCCAATTTTTACATTATCAGGAATCACAAAGCCAAAGCTTGAAGACTGCTCATAGGTGCCGACCACCTGTTTCATTCCCCGCTCCAGAATACGAACCACAGACGCCTCCCGGCGTTTTCCTTTTCCCGCGGGAAGACACTCGATCTGCACCCGGTCCATGTGGAAGGCACCGCCCGTTTTATCCTCAGGGATGTAAAAATCCTCCTCGAATCCCTCCACCTCCACAAAGCCAAAACCTTTTGCATGGCCTATAAAAGTGCCAACGGGTTTGTTGACGTCGGGCTTCACATACCTGCCCTGTCTCGTGAGCTGTATCTTTCCCTCCGAGACAAGCGTCTGCAAAATCTTTCTAAAATCCTCCCTCTCCTGCCCAGACACCTGCATGAAGGCCGCCATCTCCTTCTCTTTCATGGGCACGTACATGTCATCAGCCACCAATTCACATATTAAGCTTTTCCTTTTTTCAAACTGTATATCCATCATGCTTCCTTTTCATTCCCCTGCATTCTCCTTAAATATTTCACGCTGTCGCAATTTCCTATATGACAAAGAAAGCACCCTTACCCGTGCGCAAGAGTGCTTTTCATCTTTCTGTTTAGAATATGGTCAAGTTCAGGACAATCGCAAGTACCATAAAACCAACTGCCAGCCCTGTTGTAATCTTGACAAGCTTTCCTTCCATGGAACGGCCTTTATTCTTTCCCCAGTAAGTCTCAGCCGCACCGCTTATGGCACCAAGACCTGCTGCCTTTCCCTCCTGCATCAGCACCAGCACAACCAGCGCCACACATATTAAAATATAAATCACTGTTAATATGATTCTCAATACTCCCATTTTTATCCTCCATCCCCAAAAATCACGAAATTACCTACTGCCAATCAAACAAAAATAATGATAGCACAGAACTACTCGTTGTGCAAGTCCTAAAATCCATTGAAAAAATCGACCCCTGCTTCTTTTATATCCTTTCAGCGTACTCTCATACCCTGCCATTTACAAGAACAGTTACAGTTCAAACGCCGCAAAAGCATCCTTCTTCCGCAGTCCGTCATGAAAGCACATGAGATAGGCCTTCATCTCCGCGTGCCGCTCCCCCATATCATCCATCATCGCCTGAAAATTATCCTCCGTGACGCCGCCAAGCCCGGTTAGAAGCTCATAGTAAGGCTTCTCATCCCCATGCTCCTCCAGAATCACCCGCCAAGTTTCCTCACTCTCGCAGCCCTTCACATGGGTCACAAGATAGGCCGCAAGCACTTTTCGAAAGTCCTCCTTCAGCCCATAGTCATGAAAGAGCCGCAGCATGGCAAGGCGCACCTTTGCCCGCCTTTTTTGCTCCATATAGTATCCCACATCCGTATCCCTGCTGCCACAGTCCTCCTCACCACAAAGAAGCATTCTGGAAAATCCCTCGTTATCCGGCAGCGATATCTGGGTTTCCACCCTGGCGTCAAAACTGGCCAGCCAGCTCTCCGTACCCGCATTCTCCGGCGTAAAAAGATAAAAGGCGTCCAGCAGACCCACCGTAGCCGCAAGCAAAGAAGCAATATCTTCCCGTTCCTCTTTACCGGCGCTGTTTTTGATCTGCGAAAGAGACTGGCATTCCTTGAAGACACCCTGTCCGACTTCCAGCCTTCTATAAGGGAGCGCCACCATCTCAAGCCCGCTGCAATAGGCGAACGCCCAGTCCCCAATCCCCATGAGAGAGTTTGGCAGTCTGACCTGCCGCAGTGTCTTATTACTTAAAAAAGCCTTTTTCCCAATCCAGACAACGGAAACCCCATCCACTGTCTCCGGAACCGCAAGAACTGTGTCCCGCCCGCTATAACCTGTCAGGACAGCCGTTCCCTCTACAATCTCATAGCGCAGGTTTCCCCGCTCTGTCACCTGTTCTTTCGTTTCCATAACACACTCCCTATCACAGGGCGAGCTCCTTAATCTCCTCCAAAAGCACATCGCCCCGCTCCGTCAACATCAGGCCCTCATTGTGCCTGACATAATCTTCGCAGCCGTAAGCACCTATAAAAGCTGCACAGTCCGCCTGTACGGTGCACTCTGTCACAAGGAGAAGCATCTCATTGCCCTCGCCAAAGGTATCTTCCACAAAAATAAACAGACAGTGCAGCCTCTCCTGTTCACGCTCCGTCTCTGCCCGATAGTCCGCCACTAAGCCGTCATAACGTTCTTTGACCAGCGAAAACGCCCCGCCGCCGTCCTGTATTCCTTCCGTTACTATTTCCTTTGCGCAGTCCCTCAAGAAACGGACAATCACTCTTCCCGTCTGCCGCTCCTCCACAGAAAGTGCACCTGCGCTCGCCAGGGAAGCCGCCGCCTGTTCTCTGCCGTCCGCCTGCCTGTTCAAAAGAGCCGCAAGTCCAGCGGCATTCTCCCCTGCCTGTGCCTTCTCTTTCACAGCTCGCAGCGGATTCATCAGATCTTTCAAGCGCTTTGCCTTCTGTCCATTCTCCTTAAGCTCCTGCCGCAGCTTGTCAAGAAGCATTCCCATCAGGGAAAGCCGTTCATCAAATCCGGCCTTTCTCGCCCGATCCTTGACCTGCTCGCTCACCCTGCCAGAGAAAATGTCCTCCACCCGGTAATCCTTCTGGTATTTTCTGTACAAGTCATAATAGGCGCTAAACTCCCTCGCCGCCCTATCGTTTCTCAAATACTGCCCGATCAGCGCCTCCTCCACGGGAAGTCCCTCCTCCTCGTAAAGGACAAGCATCTGGGAGAGATCCTCCCAGCCTCTCGCAGTGACATAATTCCTGCCCCGCACAGTCGTCTCCACCAGATAAAAGTCGTCCTTTTTCATATCCAGATAGTTTAACACTGCCGTGTGAATATGCCTGTCTTTTGCGTAAACCCGCCAGCTCTCGTAATCGGCTTCCACTTCCAGAATCTTCATGCGGTCCAGCGTCACCACATCAAACTCCCTGACTGACTTATTGTACTCCGGCGGATTGCCCGCCGTGACAATGATCCAGCCTTCCGGAACCTGATGTCTGCCAAAAATTTTGTACTGCAGAAACTGCAGCATGGAGGGCGCCAAAGTTTCCGAGACACAGTTGATCTCATCCAGAAAGAGAATCCCCTCCCGAATGCCGCTTTTCTCCATCACGTCATAGACCGAAGCGATGATCTCGCTCATGGTGTACTCTGACACATCACAAGAAAGCCCCTCGTATTCCCTGTGTACAATGAAGGGAAGCCCCAGCGCTGACTGTCTTGTATGGTGAGTCATAGAATAGGACACCAGCGCAATTCCCAGCTCCTGGGCAATCTGCTCCATAATCGCCGTCTTGCCGATACCTGGCGCACCCAGAAGAAAAATGGGACGCTGCCTAACCACCGGAATCCGATACTCCCCCTCCTCATCCTTCTTCAAATATATTCTCACAGAATCCTTAATATATTTTTTCGCTTCACTGATATTCATAACTCGTATGACTCCTCCCCTTCTAACGTCTCCTCATCCAGCACAATCCTGATCGCCCAGGGCGGCACTTTCGGCACATTATCATCCTCTTTCAAAAACACAAAGGCAGCATCATAGGCGGGCATCCGCTCCGGATAAATTCCGTAGCCGTCCGTAAAATAGATGAGTCCCTTTAGATCCTCAAACTCTCCCTTTGCAAGCAGTTCATCCACATACTCGAAAACCGGCCTAAAGTCAGTAGAACCGAAGCCCGTGAGCTTCCCATTTTTCAAAAAGGCATCAAACTCTGCCCGCTCCACGATTTTCACATCTTGCTGTACCTGACTGTCACACTGGATAATGTGAACGTTGATCTTAGAGAAAAAATTCTCGCTCTCCTGCATAATGTTGTAAGTCTTTCTCAGAAAAGCCTGCACGGTTGCCCCTCTGCAGGAGGCAGATGTGTCGATAGCAATCACAAAATCCTTAATCTTATGGCTCTCCTGATATTCCAAGGGCTCCACTAACGGCAGATTCCCATAAGTCCGCAGACCATACGTATAAAAAATATGATCAAACTCCTCGTCATTGACCCGCATGGATTCCCCCATGGCCATAAATCGCCTTAGAAATGTCGTGTAATCATACCTTTCTCTGACAGCTTCCTCCAAATTCTCAGTCATACTCTCGGCATTGTTTTTATCTCTGCTAAAACTCTTTAAATCCGCCCGGATCCGCTCACTGATCTTGCGCCACTGTGCCTGAGAAAGATCCAACTCTTCCTTTCGGTTCCAATAAATATGTTCATCCTTTTTGCAAAGCCTCCGCCACTGTGCTACCGCCTTTGTGGAGGGCTCCTCGATCCGAAAATACCGATATATCTTCTCTGCTGTGAGTCCGCCCGCCTGTTTCTTCAAAAGCGCCAGCTGTCCATCCAGTTCCCCGTCATCGGAAAGCCTCACCAAATGCAGATCCATATCCAGAATCACAGCTTCCACAGCAATATCCGTTGCCATATCCCAATATTCAGGCTTCATCCTTTCTGTCTGACAGCCGTGATAAAAAACTGCATGCAGAAGCGTGTGCAGATACAGCCTCACAGGAAAAGCCGTTTCTTTCTCATACTGTCTGACCAGCAAAAGAGGATCACAGACAAGCCCCTGCCCGTCAAAGACATGGGCTCCCATCCCCTCTCTGCAAGACACAGGAAGCTTTGCAAGGGCCACATCCAGAAAACGCATATGAACCAGAAGACTATCGTGGGCAAGCTGCAGAATTTTGTGCGCTATCTTCTGTACTTTCAATTGTCTGTCAAAAACATCCTGATTCTCCATGTCTCTCCCTCCTCTCGCTTTTCTGTCACACACAGTGCAATATTATGTAAACTTAATATTGCTTTCTGTCAGAGACATATATTTCTTACTTCATGTTATGTAAACTCATTTTATTATTCACTCAACTTAATTATTATGTAAACCAGTCTTGATCAGATATAAAATCAAAAGATGCGCAGGATAAAAAAGATAGAAAAAGTACTTGGAAAAATTTATGCCCTTTTTTGCCCGCTCTCCGTTGTACAAGAGTAATACCGTCACCCCCGCAACGATAATTCCCAGACCTGAAAGCGCCGCGTGATAAACGGCATACGGTGTCCAGTCCCCCTGTTCTCCCAACATATAGTTTTGTACATTGAGCACAGAAAAAATGACAGCATTCCCGGCAAAACTCCTTGCCATCCTTCTCCTGTCCCCCCAATTGACTGCTAATAAAACCGTTAAAACCGGGGCGACTATTGGCCAATCCCCCATCACCGTCGCGAGGGTAAGCAGGAAGACCAGCGCCCTTCTGAGAAGCAGGCTGTCCACATTTTCCAGGACTGCCAAAATCAAGAAACAACAGAACAAGGTGTATATCATGTTCAAGCCGGAATGTCCAAAGGCAAGTTGAAAGGGAATTTGGGAGAGCGCGGCAAACAGCAGAAGTCTCAAACCATACTTGGTCTTAGAACGCGTATAGGTGTATCCTTCCACTAAAAAGAAACACATGACCGGCGCCGTAAAAAATCCAATATCCTCCAAAATCTCATATAGCAGCGTCCCTTTTGTCAAAAACATATGGGCGATATGATTGAGCAGCATCGTCAACATGGCAATGTATTTGATGACATCACGGTTCAGTACCCGCAGACTTACACCTGTCGTTTCCTGTTCTTCCATTTTCCACCCCTCCCGCCCACAAGCCTGCTTCAGCATTTTACTCGTTTTATCGGATACTACAATGAGATAGGCGATCCACATTCTCTGCAATCGCCCATTTTCTCATCTCTTATGTTCTCTTCCAACCCCGTGAAAATCTGTTTCGCATTACTGTACAAACGGATTATACATTTTCTCGTGTCCGATCGTGGTAGTCTCCCCATGCCCCGGGTAAACCCTTGTCTCATCTGGCAAAATAAACAGCTTATCCTTAACTGATCTAGCCAACGCACTCATACTGCCTGTAGCCAAATCTGTTCTGCCCACCGATTCCTGAAAAAGCGTATCCCCAGCCACAAGAATTCCTGCCTTCTCAAAATAATAACAGCAGCTTCCCACCGTGTGCCCAGGCGTCGCAATCAGCCTGCAGGTCATCCCCGCTATGGTGATCTCCTCTCCCTCCTTTAGATATCTGTCCGGAATCACCGTGTAGGGACGCCCCACCTGATCCGATACATTTGTGACCGCATCCTCACAGAGCACCCGCTCCTCCTCGTAAGCATAAATCGGCGCACCTGAAAGCTCCCGCAGCCGGTTGGAACCCCAGATATGATCAAAATGGGCATGGGTCAGAAGAATTCCCTTCACTTGAAACCCCTTCTCCTTCAGAGTCTCGTAGATATAGTCGCCCTTGTCCGCCGGATCAAAAAAGATCACTTCATTGGTACCCTCTCTGTACACAAAATAACAGTTTGTCTGACAGATTCCCAACATCAATCTGCCTATTTTCAAATCAGCCATTCCCAATCTCCCTCAAAATTTTGCTGTGCAGAAAATGCCGCTTTGTCATCCAGTTGTTCTCTCAATATCAATAATACTTTCAATCGTTCTGATTTTATCGATAATATGCTGCAGTTCTTCCCTGCTCCTAATCTCGAAGCTGACCATAATGGTCGCTGTCCCCTGTTTACTCACCCTGGTATTCAAAGCCAGAATATCAATTTCCTTCTCTGTGAGAGCCCTGGACACATCTGCAAGCAGACCGTTTCTGTTGTTAGCATAAATATTGATCTCCACCAGATACTTCTCACTGGTCTGCAGGCCGTCCACCTGCTGCCACTCCGCGTCAATCAGCCGGTTTCGGTCAATTTCCGGCAAATTTAAGAGATTCACACAGTCTGTCCTGTGTATGGATATGCCTCTGCCTCTGGTGACAAATCCCACAATCTCATCTCCCGGCACCGGACTGCAGCACTTGGAAAAGCGAACCGCTACATCGTGGATACCTTTCACAATAATACCGCTGGTGCTCTTGCCAGGTCTGCTGCGATTGATCTGGATACTGCCTTCAATCTCAGCCATAACCTCGGCATCCGTCATTTCTCTTCTGTGATCCTTCTCGTAAAGCTCCCGCATACGGTTGACAATCTGCCCTTCCTTGAGAGCGCCATGTCCCACTGCAGCGAGCACAGATTCCCAATTCTGGAAGCCATACTTCTTTATGACTGCCTCTTCGTACTGCGGAATCAAAATGTCTGCGGCATTGATTGACTTGGCCTTACAGTAAGAGTTAATCAAATCTCGTCCCTTGACAATATTATCCTCTTTCAGCTCATTCTTAAACCACTGATTAATCTTATTTTTCGCCTGTGTACTCTTTACTACGTTCAGCCAGTCCCGGCTCGGGCCCTTAGAGTTCTGAGAAGTCATTATCTCTATCCGGTCACCATTTTTGATCTCATAGTCAATGGTCACAAGTTTGCCATTGACTCTGGCACCGATCATTTTATTACCTACCGCGCTGTGGATACTGTACGCAAAATCAATAGGCGTAGAGCCTGCAGGTAGACTCTTGACATCGCCCGTGGGAGTAAAACAGTATACATTATCTGCAAAAAGATTCAGATCATCCTTCAGAAGATTCAAAAACTCCTTGTTATCTGACAAATCCTGCTGCCATTCCAAAATCTGGCGCAGCCAGACAAGCTTCTCCTCCTCCTGCGTCTCCACCTTCTTGCCGTCAGATGCCTCTTTATATTTCCAGTGGGCTGCAATACCGTACTCAGCCGCCTTATGCATCTCATAGGTGCGAATCTGAATCTCAAAAGGCTGACCGCTCGCACCGATCAGCGTAGTGTGCAAGGATTGATACATATTCGCCTTCGGCATGGCAATATAATCCTTGAATCGTCCCGGAATAGGCTTATACATCTCGTGAATCACACCCAGCGCCGCATAACAATCCTGCACTGTATCTACAATAATACGCACCGCAAACAAATCATAAATCTGGTCAATGGATTTATTCTGGTTCTTCATTTTCTTATAAATACTGAAAAAATGTTTGATGCGTCCGTCTATCTCTGCTTTGATACCCGCATTTTTGATGTGTTCGCTGACTTCGTCAACGATCGTCTGAATATAGCGTTCCCTCTCGCTTTTTCTGACCGCGATTTTATCCACCAGATCATAATAAGCTTCCGGCTCTAGATATTTTAAAGATAAATCATCTAATTCTACTTTTATTTTTGATATGCCCAAGCGCTGCGCGATGGGTGAATAAATGTCCAGCGTCTCTCTAGAGATCTCCTGTTGTTTCTCTGGACGCATATGCTGCAAGGTCCGCATATTGTGCAGGCGGTCCGCCAGCTTAATCAAGATAACACGGATATCCTTGGCCATGGCGAGAAACATCTTGCGCAGATTCTCCGCCTGTCTTTCTAGTTTTTCCGTATCTTTATCGAAATTGCTGTGCTCCCCGTGGAAACTCAACTTATCTAACTTTGTGACGCCGTCCACCAAGTGCGCTACGTCCTCCCCGAACTGCGCTTTGATTTCCTCATCCGTCATAATGGTATCTTCCACTACATCGTGCAGAAGCCCCGCTACAATAGTCTCTTTATCCATCTCCAAATCCGCCAGAATAATTGCCACATACAGCGGATGAATGATATAAGGCTCCCCAGACTTGCGCGCCTGCCCCTTATGAGCTTCCGAAGCAACCCGGTAAGCATTCCTGATCAAGCTGATATCCGTCGAAGGATGATATTTGCGCACACGGACAATAAGCTCCTCGTAAAGCTGTCCCGGAGTTTGAAATTCTTCTATTGATTCTATTCTGCCATCGTCAAAAACAAGTTCAGTCTTTTCTTCTGTTGCCATACGCTCACCATAACCTCATCGGATTACATAAAAGCTATTTTATGCTATTATAATATTATTTGCCAGACAAGTCAAAATAATTTATATTTGTTTACAGCAGTTCGGACAGTCCGTCGTTCCAGCACATCCTTAAGAGAAAAAGCGTGTATTCTCAAGAAAACTTGGGACACACGCCTTTCTTTTACCTTATAGGAAATTATTCCGCAACACTCAATCTCACCATTTATATTGCAGAACCGGTTACATCATACCCATGCCGCCGCCTGCACCTGCCGGCATCGGAGGTTCGGGCTCTTTGATGTTTGCCACCACGGATTCGGTAGTGAGCAGAGTCGACGCTACGCTGGTAGCGTTCTGCAGGGCACTTCTTGTCACCTTTGCGGGATCGAGAATGCCTTCCTTCACCATATCTACATATTCCTCTTTGAGGGCATCAAATCCTACGCCAACCTCGGATTCTCTCACTTTGTTGATAATCACGGAGCCTTCCAGCCCTGCGTTCGCAACGATGTGGTACAGAGGCGCTTCCAGTGCCTTCAATACGATCTGTGCACCTGTCTTCTCGTCGCCCTCCAAACTCTCTGCCATCTTCTCCACTTCCTTCGCAGCGTGGATATATGCGGAACCGCCGCCGGCGATGATCCCTTCCTCCACTGCCGCTCTGGTAGCTGCCAGCGCATCTTCCAGACGAAGCTTTGCTTCCTTCATCTCTGTCTCGGTAGCCGCGCCCACACGAATCACTGCTACGCCGCCTGCCAGCTTTGCAAGGCGCTCCTGCAGCTTCTCTCTGTCGAAATCAGAAGTGGTCTCTTCAATCTGCTTCTTAATTTGACTGATTCTCGCCTCGATTTCAGCCTTATCGCCCTCGCCGTCCACGATAACCGTGTTCTCTTTCTGTACTTTAACGGATTTTGCACGGCCGAGCTGATCCAAAGTCGCATCTTTGAGCTCTAAGCCAAGCTCGGAACTGATTACCTGGCCGCCTGTGAGGATCGCGATATCTTGCAGCATATCTTTTCTTCTGTCGCCGTAACCAGGCGCCTTAACAGCCACCACATTGAAAGTGCCGCGCAGCTTGTTCACGATCAGAGTGGTAAGAGCCTCGCCTTCCACATCCTCAGCGATGATCAGAAGCTTTGCGCCGGACTGTACGATCTGCTCCAACAGGGGAAGAATCTCCTGAATGTTAGCGATCTTCTTATCAGTAATCAAAATATATGGATTCTCTAAAACTGCCTCCATCTTATCCATATCGGTAGCCATATAAGCAGAGATGTAACCTCTGTCAAACTGCATACCTTCTACAAGATCCAGCTCTGTAAGCATGGTCTTGCTCTCCTCAATGGTGATAACACCGTCGCCGGAAACCTTCTCCATCGCGTCAGCCACCAGCTTGCCAACCTCGTCGTCGCCGGAGGAGACAGCTGCCACTCTCGCGATATGCTCCTTGCCGTTTACCTTGGAGCTCATCTTCGCGATCGCATCCACTGCTGTTTCGGTTGCCTTCTTCATACCTTTTCTGAGGATAATCGGGTTCGCACCTGCCGCCAGGTTCTTGATACCCGCATTTACCATAGCCTGTGCCAGCACCGTCGCTGTTGTGGTGCCGTCACCTGCCACATCGTTGGTCTTGGTAGCCACTTCCTTTACAAGCTGTGCACCCATATTCTCGAATGCATCTGACAACTCAATCTCCTTCGCAATGGTCACACCGTCGTTTGTGATAAGGGGTGCGCCGTAGGATTTATCCAAAACCACGTTTCTTCCTTTCGGTCCAAGGGTTACTCTCACTGTATCAGCCAGCTGATTCACACCTGACTCCAGGGCCGCTCTGGCCTCTGCTCCATACTTAATTTCCTTTGCCATGATTTATTTCCTCCTAAATTTTTCTTTTTTAGATAAATGCGCAAGCGTTTATGATTAAATGCGCAAGCAGTTAATCGGTGACCACTGCCAGAATATCATTCTGTCTTACGATGATGTACTCCTCCTCATCAAGCTTCACCTCGGTACCAGAATACTTAGAGAAAATGACCTGATCACCGACCTTCACTTCCATCTTCACTTCCTTGCCATCCACTACGCCGCCCGGGCCTACCGCAATAACTTCTGCCTGCTGCGGCTTCTCCTTACCCTGCCCTGGTAAAACGATGCCGGACTTCGTGGTCTCCTCCGCTACCAGCTGTTTCAATACAACTCTGTCGCCAAGTGGTGTTAACTTCATGTTGATTGCCTCCTTCTTATTATGAGATGTGATTTTGTTTTTATCCATTTTGTTAGCACTCGTCCTTCCTGAGTGCTAACTCTGGAACATATATTAGCTTCATATGCGGACGTTTGCAAATAGTTTTACATTCACATATGAAGCAATTTCTTTTGTTTTCTTTTGTTTCCTTTTATTATCTCCTATTTTCTCGTTTTTATCCAGAAAACGGGATTTAATATTTATTTTAGAATTAGGAGGAAAGGCCGTGTTCAAGCCTTTCTCTATAACCCGGTGTGTTCTTGATCTCAAATTTATTGTTGAACATCTCGTACTCCGCATCCGGCAGCTTATCAGCCAGCTGTTCCTCCACGTTGGTCTTATAGATCAGCCCACAGGCAACAGAGGGTGCCAGAATTTTATCATCGTAGGACAGACAGGCATCCTGCACCTTTTTACAATACTCCTCCGCCTCGCCGTCCTCCGCCATGGGAATGAGTACAATAAACACATCCCCGTCCACGCGGCCAATGATATAGTCCGGCTTCTTCTCCTGCTTCAGGATGTCGGCAATCGTCTTGATCAAACGGTCGCTCTCCTCATCGCCGTAATTGTCATTCACAAATTTCCAGTCGTTAATATTGACATTAATGACTGCCACCGGCACCACTTCTGCCCTGTCAATCACCTTCATGCGCTCCTCGAAATAGAGTTTATTGTACACACCAGTGAGAGCGTCCTCGTTCTCGCCCTTGGCAGTCTGAACATGCTGCATTCCCACCTTCTCCTCCAGCTCATCCACGTAGATGGCTGACTCCGTGTGCAGATAAGCCGCCTCACCCCAATGGGAAAGCATCGATGCAAACTCATCTAATAGCTTCTCCACGGCTTCCCTTTTTTCCTCCGGCACCCGTTTCGTCTTTGCATAGAGGTGGGCAACAGTGCGGCCGTAAATTCGTACCTTTCTCCCGGGTTCTCCCACCACATCCGGCACGAATCCCGCAAAGCTCCCTGTTGATATTACCTTTTCGCCATGCCTTTCTGTAAGCAAAAGCTCCACATCAGCCAGTGCTCCCAATGCCCTCGCATACTCCGCAATGGTATCCATATGATACAGATTGTCCAGCGTATAATTCCGCACATTATCCTTGATTCGCTGTTCAAAAGGAACTGTCTTATAGTTCATATTCGCAACCTCTCCTATCCCCAATTTTCCTGAATAAAACACAGTATCAGTATACCTTTTTTTGCCTGGTTTGTCTAGGGATTGGAATTTTGTTCTCTCAATAGGTTAAAGAAATCTTCCGCAGGCATAGGCTTTGCATAATAGTATCCCTGCACCTGATCACAGCCAATATTCTGCAAAAGCTCCACCTGCTCCTTCGTCTCCACACCTTCCGCTAAAAGTCCAAGTCCCAGCTTGTTGGCCATGGAGACCACTTGCTCCAAAATCAATCTGCCCTTGCTCGACAACATCATATTTTCCATAAACTTCTTATCCAATTTAATCACATCAAACGGCGTTTCCAAAAGAATATTCAGGGACGAATATCCACTTCCAAAGTCGTCCATCAAAAGCGTATAACCTTCCTCCTTTAACTGTAACGCTTTGGTACTCACCTGCTTATCGTCAACCGTCTCCGTGATCTCCAGCTCCAGAAGTTCTTTGGCAATTCCTGTATTCTTAATCATATCATCCAATATCCAGATACACGCATCATCCCGCAGATGTGTTCTGGACACGTTCACCGAAATCGGACAATCCGTAAAGCCCTCGTCTTTGCAGCTTCTGATAAAACGACAGGCTTCCTCCCATATGTAATAATCCACCTGTCTGATAAAACCATTCTCTTCAATAATCGGGATAAACTGGTCCGGATAAATCATCCCCCTCTCTGGATGCTGCCACCTCACCAATGCCTCCGCACCTATAATCTCATTCTTTGCAATACTGTACTTGGGCTGCAGATACATCCGATACTGCCGCTCCGTTATAGCCGTCTGCATATTTTCCTCGATGAATTTTCTATTATACAAAGAATCCTTAAACTGCTCCTTATAAAAGATAACATTGCCCATAATATTGTTTTTTGCCGTTTTTCTCGCCATGGCAGCTCGATCTTCCATCTGCCGAAGCTCCATATGTCTATCCTCGACCATATAAACCCCGAAAGACATCTGGATTTTTACATCCTTAAAGACATGTATCCTGTCGTTCAAATCCTGAATAAACGCCTCCAGCTCCTCTTTCTCATCATACTCTGTCACAACCATAAACACATCGCTTCTCAAGTTAACATAATATTGTCTTTCATTGCACATCTCCCGCAGCTGTTTCAATATAAAATCCAGCACCTCATCGCCAAACTTCTCCCCATATAGATCATTGACGATCTTGAATTTGCGGATATCAAACTGGATAAAGCCAATCTCTCTTCGTGAAGTGAGAAGCAGATCATTGATATTTCTTCTAAAACGGCGCAGCCTCCCAATTCCCTTCAGGACTACCTGCATTTCATCATTTTGAGGAATATCCTCAAGATCAATACTGCTCTCTGTCACATCTCTTAGATATTGTACAAGCATATCTTCTAAAATCTCGATACTAGTATTAATTGCCCTTGGGCATTTTTGGAGAATCAGCCCCTCCTTACGGATAGCCGCCATCTCCTCGGGTTTAGAGATATCTTTTCCAAGAATATCCCGGCACTGTGTCATGCCCTCCATCCGCTCTGTAAAACGGCTGATAAATTCCTCTGTTTTTTTGTTACCATAAACTTCCTGTTCGGTATCCTGGGAATCATAAAACCCAAGCGCCATGCCAAGCACCAGCAAGGACGCACTGATACAGCCGCAGACACCGCCCTGACGCATCCCTCCGCCAAAACATGTACTGATCTTAAATGCTGTTTTCAAATCCAGGCCAAAATCTGATGCGAACGCACCAAATAATGCCTGAGAACAGTGATATCCCTGATGCAGCAGTGTCTCCGCCTTCTCTTTGTGTGTCATACATAACCCCATTTCCGCAACCAGCCCAGCTGATCACTTTTTAACATATTTCTCATCTGACAGCTCCGTCTGCAGATCTTATGCTTTATTCTAGCAAATAACCCAACTGTTGTGAAGAAAGAAAAGTATATGTAGTAAATGCACATTCCTGGCCCGTAAAAGCAGCGATTTCTTCCCCTGCGCATGCAAAAAGACCGCATCCTTTCTCGACACGGTCTCTTTTGCCTGCTGCTAATTTGTGAATATATTTTTCTACTATTCCTCTACCTTGATCTCACGGACACGCTGGCGAACCTTCAAAACCATAGAAGGCGCCACGGACAGCTCATCAACCCCTATCTGCAAAAATTCTTTGGTCAGTTCTACATCTGCTCCAAGTTCACCACAGATTCCTACCCATTTACCAGCTGCATGCGCATTGTCTGTCACCATCTTGATCATTCTGAGGATCGCCTTATGGTGCGGATTGTAAAATGCATCCAGCTTCTCATTTTGACGGTCGATTGCCAGCGTATACTGCGTCAGGTCATTGGTTCCAATGCTAAAGAAATCTACCACCTTCGCCAAATCATCGCTGACCATAGCTGCTGCGGGTGTCTCAATCATAATCCCCTGCTCCGGCTCCTTATATGGAATCTCCTGCTCCTTCAGTTCCCCGCAGACCTCCTCCACAATTGCGTGAATCCTCTCAACCTCCTCAACCGAAGTGATCATCGGGTACATAACGGCCAAATTGCCGTATACAGCCGCACGGAACAATGCGCGCAGCTGGGTTTTGAAAATATCAGGCTGGCTCAGACAGATACGAATCGCACGGTACCCAAGCGCCGGATTATCCTCTTTGCCAAGGTTAAAATAATCAACCTGTTTATCCGCTCCGATATCCAAAGTGCGGATGACAACCTTTTTGCCTGCCATATTCTGAAGCACCTGCCGATAGGCGGTAAACTGCTCTTCCTCCGTAGGAAAATCATTTCGTCCAAGATACAGAAATTCACTCCGAAACAGGCCGATTCCTCCAGCGTCATTTTCCAATACATACCCCACATCTGAAACGCTGCCGATATTCGCATAGATATCGACTGTCCTGCCGTCCAGAGTGCGATTCTCCTTTCCCTTTAACGTCTGGAGCAGCTCTTTCTTTTCCTGTTCCCCTTTTATTTTCTTTTCCGCCTCAGCCTTTACTTCCTCCTCAGGCTCAAAAATCACTTCCGACTGAAATCCATCTACCACCGCAAGCATTCCCGTTCGCAGCTCATCCAAATTCATCGGCACGCCGATCAGCGCAGGAATATTCATCATCCGGGCCAAAATTGCCGTGTGGGAATTCGTGGAACCATGAACTGTTACAAAAGCCAGTATTTTAGACTTATCCATCTGCACAGTTTCACTCGGCGTCAGATCGTCCGCAACAATGACTGAAGGTTGTGCCGAAGTAAGATCTGCGTCCTGACTACCGTCAAGACATCGAATCAGACGATTGGAAATATCTTTTATGTCCGCCGACCTTGCTTTCATATATTCGTCATCCATATTGGCAAACATCTCAGAGAAATTATCCCCCGTAACCGCCACTGCATACTCCGCGTTAACCATCTCAGTACGAATCATATTGTAAATGGAATCCAAATAATCGTCATCTTCTAGCATCATCTGATGCACTTCAAAAATAGCGGCACTCGCCTCTCCAACTTCCTTTACGGCTTTGTCATACAGCTTCTGCAGCTGTCCCTGGGACATCTCCACCGCCTCTGTTACTCTTGCAATCTCGGCATCCGCATCTGTAATTTTGGAGCGCTTTACCAAATCGTCGCTCTTCTTCAACACAAGCACCGGCCCCATGGCAATTCCTTTGTAAACCGTTTTCCCCGTAAATTTCTTCATCCGCTCTGCCCTCCGTTCTCTTTTATATAAACTCTCTATGACTCCACACGCAGCTAAATCTCAAGTCACCCTAACTTAAGCGCAGACACTGCGTGTGCAATCCCATCTTCGTCGATCCCTGTCGTCACATAGTCAGCCTGCCTCTTTATTTCATCAAGAGCATTCCCCATGGCAACACCCACTTGCGCATACGCCAGCATATCGAGATCATTCGCTCCGTCGCCAAAAGCAACGGTATCCTCTTTTTTAATCCCGACATGTTCGATAAATTTCTGTATACCGAGCGCTTTATTGATCCCCCTGGCACTGATCTCACCGTCTCGGTCTGTGGGGACATTAAAGCTCATAGCGGTTACATCGCAGCTTTTCTCCAGGCGTCTGCGAACCTCTGAAAGCGGTAAACTGGAGTCAAAGAAATTAAATTTTTCGATATCCGAATGCCATTCCGGGTGTTCGTCAATCTCCATACTCATGTTCAACTGCTCTGTGGCATCCCTGCCTGCACGCATAGCCTGAAACCGCTTTTGCATACGTATTCCACAGTCCTTTGTCACCACAATCCGGCTTTTGGTCTGCGCTGAATAAATTGCCTGCGCCTCATGCATCAGGGCGCACACCTGCATTACCGTTTTTTTGTCCATATGGTGTTCGAAGACTGTCTGTTGATTGTACTCCACATACGCGCCTGCCGCCGCAATCAGACCATCAAAATTCATATCCAAAAGCCATGGATAAATCTGGCACACGGACCTGCCGCTGCATATTACAATCAGATGCCCGTTCTCTTTTACCCGCTGCAGCGCCTGTTTTGCAGACTCCGGCATCTTACCCTGAAAATTAACTAATGTGCCGTCTATGTCAAAAAATAGTGCCTTTCCCATGTCTTACTTTCCTCTTTAATCAAGCAGGGATGATTTCTTCCCCTGCTCGCCGCGCAGAGTGCGTGCTGCATGGCAGCAGTACACATTATGCTCCCTGCGTATACAAAACTGCCGCATCAGAAAATTTCCACTTTCTGATGCGACATTTTACCTATAAATATTATAAGTTATCCTGGAAGAATTTCTCCATCTGGGCTGCCGCCGTCTCTTCATCATCGCCTTCCACAGAAACAGTCACTTCATCCCCCTGCTTAACGCCCATGCTCATAAGCGACATCAGTTTTGTCGCGTCGGCACTCTTTCCGCCCATACTAACTGTCACTTTGGAGGCATATTTCTTCGCCTCTTTGACAAGAATTCCTGCCGGTCTCGCATGAATGCCCACCTCGTCTGTTATCACATAATTAAAGCTCTTCATCCCATTTTCCTCCTGTCTTTTATTATTTCATCACCCAAATTTCCTTTGCAGTTATTATATCAAAGATTACAGTTCCGCGCCATTCGTCTCGATAACTTTTTTGTACCAGTCAAAAGATTTTTTCTTTCTGCGGGCCAGAGTCCCGGTTCCATCGTCATACTTCTCCACATAGATGAAACCATACCGCTTCGCCATCTCACCGGTGGAAGCGCTGACCAGGTCAATGCATCCCCAGGGTGTGTATCCCATCAAATCCACACCGTCAGCCACTGCCTCACGCATCTGTTCAATGTGGGCGCGCAGATAATCAATACGGTAATCGTCATTGATGCTTCCGTCCTCTTCCAGCTTGTCATAAGCGCCAAGGCCATTCTCCACCACCATGAGCGGAATCTGATACCGGGAATAGATTTCATTGAGTGTGTAGCGCAGGCCCTTAGGATCAATCTGCCATCCCCAGTCGCTTGCCTGCAGATACGGATTCTTCAAACCACCCATCAGATTACCGCTTGTGGCGTCGGCATCCGCCTCTTTTGCCACGCAGTTGCTCATATAATAACTGAACGTATAGAAATCAACGGTTCCCTCCTTCAGGATTTCCAAATCTCCATCCTCCATTTTGATGGAGATATTGTTCTCCTCAAAATAGCGGTCCGCATAGTAAGGATAATACCCCCTCACCTGCACATCCGAGCAGAACCAGTTCATCATCTGCATCTTTTTTTGGGTCTCGATGATATCGTCCGGATTGCAAGTATACGGATACATGGTGGCAAACAAACACATGTTGCCCATCTTAAACTGCGGATATTTCTCATGGGCAAGCTTCACCGCTTTGGCACTCGCCACAAACTGATGGTGCAGTCCCTGGAAACGCTCCTGCGGTTTATCCGGTGCATCCATTACAACGCCGCTGTACCCCTTGATCGTTCCAAGCGACAAAACGCTTCCCATCGGCATTGTTCCGGAATTGATCTCATTGAAAGTCAGCCAGTATTTCACTTTGTCTTTGTAGCGTTCAAAAATTGCCGCACAGTAGTTCAAGAAGCAGTCTATGCACTCTCTGCCTTCCCAGCCGTTATACTTCTCAATCAAACCGTAAGGCATCTCATAATGCGAAATCGTCACAAGCGGTTCAATACCGTGCTTTAAGCATGCGTCAAACACCTTGTCATAAAAGGCAAGTCCCGCCTCGTTCGGCTCTTCCTCCATACCTGTCGGAAAAATTCTCGTCCACGCGATAGACAGCCGGAATGTCTTAAAACCCATCTCCGCAAACAGTGCGATGTCTTCTTCGTAATGATGATAAAAATCTATCGCCTCATGACTCGGATAAAGCGTGCCCTCCTCAAGCACAGGTGTGATCCGCTTGGGATTCGTGTGGGAGCCATTCGTACACACATCTGACACAGACACGCCCTTTCCGTCCACATCCCACGCACCTTCAAACTGATTGGCAGCGGTAGCGCCGCCCCAGAGAAAATCTTTTCTGAATGTTTTCATCTTTTCCTCCATTCTTATCTAAATCCTGTTCCAGGGCTATGGCTTTCGTTTCCCTCACAAAAACGCTCCGCCAAAGCCCTCCTGAACAGTCGCACATGATCAGAAGCCAGTCTGTCAATCCGGCATACTCAGGAAAGATCCGCTCCCTGAGTCTTGATCACTTTCTGATACCAGTAGAAAGAATCTTTTTTGCTCCGCTCCAATGTGCCGTTGCCCGCATCGTCACGGTCGACATAAACGAACCCGTAACGCTTTTTCATCTCCCCGGTTCCTGCGGAAACCAGATCGATGCATCCCCACATGGTATAGCCCATCAGATCCACGCCGTCCAAATTGACCGCATCGTCCATGGATTTAATATTTTGTCTCAGGTAGTTGATCCGGTAGTCATCATGGACGCTTCCGTCCGCTTCTTTTTTGTCATCCCAGCCGATGCCGTTCTCCACAATCCAAAGCGGCTTCCGATATCTGTCATACAGCGTATTAAGCGCCAGACGCAGACAGGCAGGATCGGTAGCCCAGCCCCAGGCATTGGTCTCCAAATAAGGATTTTTCACTCCCATCACAAAGTTTCCGCTCGTGCCCTCTTGATTATCATGGGTCGTCTGTGTGGAAGAACCATAGCAGGAAAAGCTCAGGAAATCCACCGCATATTTTTCCAAAAGAGCAAAATCATCCGGTTCTGTCTCCAATTTTACGCCGTTCCTCTCATACTCTTTCAATTTATATGCCGGATATCTGCCGCCCGTCTGCACATCTGCATAGAAGAGTGTCTGGTGTGCGGCTTCCATCACAAAAATCTGATCCGCCGGATCACAAGTCATAGCATAGATTGGCTGATAGGCAAGCATCTGCCCCACTTTGATGTCAGGACTGATCTCGTGCGCAGCCTTCACAGCCAATGCGCTTGCCACAAACTGGTTGTGCGCGCCCTGAGCTTTCGCCTGGGGCGTGTTTTCCATAATGCCGCCGGCCATAAAAGGACTCATATCCATCATGTTGATTTCATTGAATGTAAGCCAGTATTTTACCTTTCCCTTGTACCGTTCAAATACGGTTCTCGCATACTTTTCGAAAAATCCGATCATCTTGCGGTTCACCCAGCCGCCATATGCAATCACAAGGTGCAGGGGTGTCTCATAGTGGGAGAGCGTCACTAGCGGCTCAATTCCGTACTTCTTGCACTCATCGAACACCGCATCATAAAATGCAAGCCCCTTCTCATTGGGCGTCTCATCATCCCCGTTCGGGAAAATGCGTGCCCAATTCATGCTCAGACGAAATGTCTTAAATCCCATTTCTCCCATAAGCGCGATATCTTCCTGATAATGATGATAAAAATCCGTCGCGCCATGGCTCGGGTAGTAAGCGTCTTCAATCAGCGCGGGGACAGCGCCCTCCGGGAAAGACATCTCTGTTCCAAATCCCATTCCAGTCTTTCCGGTCTCACCCGTCGTCTTGTTCTTCCATGTAATCATACGGGGATTTGTGTGGGAACCCGCGGTAATCACATCCGCCGTGTTAAGTCCCTTTCCATCCTCCGCATATGCGCCTTCATACTGGTTGGCGGCAGTAGCGCCGCCCCATAAAAATTCTTTTGAAAATGCCATGTTTACCTCCTTGTCAGAGCAGTTTACTGCGATGA
>DLAA01000021.1:36842-55338 GCA_002493835.1 Lachnospiraceae bacterium UBA7060
GACTTATTTTTCAATCTTTCCTCCTATATACCTCTACAGTAGCGTGATTGCATCGTCTCCGTGTGTAACCTGCTTCGCATCCGTAGGCACCACATCCGTATAATCATCCGAGTTGGTAATGATCACCGGTGTCACGGTAGAATATCCCTGACTCTTAATATAATCGATATCAAATTCCAACAGCAGATCGCCCTTCTTCACCTTCGCGCCCTGCTCCACCTTCGGTGTAAATCCATTTCCGTTCAATTTCACGGTATCCATACCCACATGGATCAAAACTTCCGTGCCGCCATCGCTCAAAAGTCCAATGGCATGGCCAGTCGGGAAGAATGTGCTGACCGTCCCGTCGACGGGAGCATACACCTTGCCTTCACTCGGAACAATCGCAAATCCCTGTCCCAGCGCGCCGGAGGAAAATGCCTCGTCCTCCACCTCAGACAGCTCTTTCACTTCGCCGGATACAGGCGCCGCCACACTGCCGCCCTTTGTTGCACTTCCTGCAGACGCTGTGCTTCCCGCTTCCTCTTTCTTCGGCTCATCCGCCTTGTAGAAAATCATTTCCGATACGAAACCTGCCACAACGCCGATTAAGGAGATCACGATAGAGGCAACCATACCGCTTGCATCGTTTGCCGCCGTATTGATATATGCCGTGTACCCAAATACGCCGAGGCCTGCCATCGTGTACTGTACCACGCCAAAGGCCATCAAAGCGCCTCCCAAAATGCCGGAGATCACGCAGGCACGGATAAAAGGCGTCTTCTTCGGGAGCACGATACCGTAGAGTGCCGGCTCCGTGACACCTGCCACCGCGGAGATTGCCGCCGGCGGACAGAGAGATTTTAGCTTCTTATCTTTTGTCTTCATCATAATACCGACAACAGAACCGATCAGGATAAAGGAATGGGCAAACATACCGATCAGCATCGTGCTATGTCCCATCATCGCCATATCATTGATTGCCAGCGGGACAAGCGCCCAGTGCAGGCCGAACATAACGAGCACCATCCAAAGTCCACCTGCCAGAACACCCAAAAGAACCGGGCTGAAACTTGCAACTGCCGCAAACACACCGCTCAGACCACTAGAAACCACGGAAGTAATCGGTCCAATAATCCAGAAAGTCAGACAGACAGTTACAAAACAGGTAAGTAACGGAACTGTAAACATTTTTATGGTAGTCGGGATATGATCCTTGATCTTTTTCTCAAACCATGCCGCAAAAGCAACCGCCACGATAATCGGCAGCACACTGCTGCTGTAGTCACCCGACGGAGGCATACTCACCGGTATGCCAAAAAGATGGGATACATCCATACCGCTGCTGCTAAGGACATAAGGATAAACCAGCGCGCAGCCGATAATAAGTCCCTCCGCCTCCGGCAGCTTGAACCGCTTTGCCGCTGAATATCCTAGAAGAACAGGCATGAAATAGAAAATAGCGTCACCCAAAGAGTAAAGGATATTGTAAGTCCCCCCTGAACCGTCTAAAACGCCAATCGCCACGAACAGCGCCAAAAATCCCTTAATGATACCGCAGGCACACATCACACCCAAAAACGGAGAAAATACACCTGTCACAATGCTGACAAAGGCATTTAACGGATTCATCTTCTCCTTGGGGCCGTCGCCCGCGTCGTCATCCGGCGCCGCCGCGATGCTCTCCAGATGTCCCACAGAAATCACCGTGTCATATACATCCGCCACGTGGTTTCCGATAACCACCATATACTGGCCACCGCTCTGGATGACCGTCACAATACCGTCCGTTCCCTTTAAAATATCCGTGTTTGCCTTCGATTCGTCTTTGAGCTTGAACCGAAGTCTGGTGATACAGTGGGTAAGGCTTGCGATATTTGACTTGCCTCCCACATTTTGGATGATAATTCTCGCCAATCCATCATACTTACTTGCCATTTTTCCTCCTCCATTCTTCCTTGATTATTTAATCGGGCAGGGAAAATTTTCCCTGCTCTCCGCGCGGCCCGCATACTGCATCAGCAGTAAACTTCCTCATGCGGGTCTAAGCAGACTCGGTTTGCGCTGCTCGTCATGAGCCGCCATAGACAGCCTTACATGCAAGCATGTATCCTGTCTCTGTCGTCTTCTGACTCTGCTTATACGTATATAAAATGTATGCCGCATTCTCCCGGCTTTTGCCGCGCAAAACAACTTCCCTGCCGGCTTTGGGAAGGAATTTCGCGCGGTACATTTTACTCGGTTGTGCTGTCAGTACTCCTATCAGTACTATTTTGTCGAATTACTCTGGATATATGTATGGTCAGATACATCACTTCTTCGTCTGTCACATGCGTACCTGTCTTTTCCTCCATATATTTTTTAATTTTCCTGGCACAGTCATAGCACTTCGGCACCTTTTTCTTATACAATTCATACAGCTCCGCATCCTCAGATGGGTAATATTGCTGATTCACCGCACGCTGAATAAAAAATTTTAGATGCGTCACAAACCGCTCGTAGGAAAGGCTGTCATCATCCAGCTCCATCTGAAACGTATACCGGACGATATTCAGCATGTCCTTAAGCATCCCGGGCATACCCAATGTCTGGGTCATGTTCCCGTCCATCTCGGCATTTACGATGTGCAGTGCGATAAACGCCGCCTCGTCCACAGCCAGATCGACGCCCTCTTTCTCCTTGAGAAGCGCCAGCGCCTTTAATCCAATTTCATATTCTCTGTTGTAAAATTTTTTTACTTCCCACAATAAAGCATTTTGAAACTGGATATTATGCCTATAGCGCTCAATCGCAAAATGCAGGTGGTCAGTGAGAGTGATATAGATATTCTTGTTCAGTTTCTTTCCGAGCGTCCCCGACGCATCCCTGATAATCTCATCCGCATAAGTTACATATTCATAGGGGATTTCTTCCACCAGCTTTTCAAACTGGCTCTTTGTTGGTTCTGATAGATGTTCCGGCAGACAGAATATTTTTTCTATTTTAGATTCCTCAACCGGATCTCCGGCATGTCTCTGAAAACCGATCCCTTTTCCCAGAACAATAATTTCACGCCCTTCCTCATCCAAAGAACCCACCGCATTATTGTTCATCACCCTTACAATCTTCATTTCCGATTCATCCCGTCTTTAAACTCGCTGAGAAACAAAAAAACTGCATCATACCCAAAAAACATAAAATGACCATTCGCCTAATTATGCTTAAATAAGTACAACCCAGTCTTGCCTACCGAAAGTAACAATCCGTATTGCTCTTTATAAATAACTATGTAACAATTTCGTTATAATATTATAGTATTTTGTTATAAATGTCAATCTCAAAATAGCTTTTTTCAAAAATATGTACGATTTTTACGATTTTTTGTCTGCCTTTTTAAGCATGTTGCTGTATTCATCCTTTTTCTTAAAAGTGTTCCTTTGGCGTTTCCTCTGCACGAGTCTGTGCATCAAAAAAGAGATACCAGAAGAATGAATTCCTCCCGATATCCCTTTCTCATGAATCAAATATCAAATTTCTGCGTTACTGTTACGCGTTCACGATCTGTCCAAAATCAGGCTTTAAGGACGCACCGCCAATCAGACCGCCATCGATGTCAGGCTTAGACAACAGTTCAGCCGCATTGGAAGCGTTCATAGACCCGCCGTACTGGATGCGGACTGCCTCTGCGGCAGCTTCATCGTACATCTCAGCGATGCAGTCGCGGATTCCTTTACATACCTCCTGCGCCTGGTCGGAAGTAGCCGTCTTGCCGGTTCCAATCGCCCAGATAGGCTCGTATGCGATAACCATACCCTTCACCTGGTCAGCAGTCACGCCTGCCAGATCGGACTTGATCTGCAGTCTGATCCAGTCCATAGTCACGTTCATCTCTCTCTGCTCTAAGGACTCGCCACAGCAAAGAATCGGTGTAAGACCTGCCTCAAGAGCCTTAAGCACCTTCTTGTTCAAGAAAGCGTCATCTTCCTTAAAGTACTCTCTTCTCTCAGAGTGGCCGATAATCACATACTCCACACCTGCATCTTTCAACATGGGAGCAGAAATCTCACCAGTGTATGCGCCCTTGTCCTCAATGTAGAAATTCTCAGCGCCTACATGTACGTTGGTGCCTTTCACAGCCTCAGCAACAGGTACAATATCAATGGCAGGTACACAGTAAACTACATCCACCGCATCATTCACTACCAAATCCTTCAATGTTGCGCAGAGCGCTACAGCCTCACTGGGAGTCATATTCATCTTCCAGTTGCCGGCAATAATTCTTTTTCTTGCCATTTTGTTATTCTCCTTATTTTTTCTTTCAAATATTAATATAGCATCGCCTCGTAATTGCTTCACAATTCCTTATATATTTGACTCCGCAGAGCCTCGCAATTCCTCGGGTGCGCTGCACCCTCAAATAATTATGTCCGAGAGAGAACCCGTGCAAGCACGTTCTCTCTCAGCTATGATTACTCTCGCTCTGCTTATCGCATCACTTGTCATCTGCTGCCACTACGCCGGGAAGCTCTTTGCCCTCGAGGAACTCAAGGGAAGCGCCGCCGCCTGTGGAGATGTGGGACATCTTGTCAGCAAATCCAAGCTGGTTGCAAGCCGCTGCGGAATCACCGCCGCCGATGATAGTAATCGCGTCTGTCTCAGCCAAAGCTTTCGCTACAGCGATCGTTCCCTTTGCCAGTGTCGGGTTCTCAAATACGCCCATAGGTCCATTCCACACAACCGTCTTCGCCGTCTTGGCAGCATCTGCAAACAATTCCTGCGTCTTAGGTCCGATATCCAGACCCTCCTTGTCTGCCGGAATCTTGTCTGCATCCACATATTCTACATCCACAGGTCCATCGATGGGGTTCGGGAATGCCGATGCCACGCCCGTGTCAACAGGCAGCAGCAACTGTTTACCAAGCTTCTCCGCCTTCTCCATCATCTCTTTACAATAATCCAGCTTCTCATCATCCACCAGAGAATTGCCAATCTCATAGCCTTTAGCCTTCAGGAAGGTAAACGCCATGCCGCCCCCGATGATCAGGGTATCGCACTTCTCTAAAAGATTGTTGATTACGTTCAGCTTATCAGCCACCTTTGCGCCGCCCAGAATAGCCACAAAAGGTCTCTCTGGATTCTCTACCGCATTACCCAGGAAGTTAATCTCCTTCTGCATCAGATAGCCAACCGCATTCTCACCGCCTTTTTCGGAGATATACTTGGTGACAACTGCTACGGAAGCATGTGCTCTGTGTGCGGAACCAAAAGCATCGCACACATATACATCAGCCAGATCAGCCAGCTCCTTCGCAAAAGCCTCTCCCGCCTCCTTGGGTTTGGTCTCCTCCTTGCCGCGGAAACGGGTATTCTGTAAGAGCACTACATCGCCCTCGTTCATCGCTGCAACAGCCGCCGTAGCAGCTTCGCCGGTCACATTGTAGTCCGCTACAAAATTAACAGGCTTGCCGAGTTTCTCGGAAAGTCTCTCCGCCACAGGCGCCAGAGATTCACCCTCATTGGGGCCGTTCTTTACCTTGCCAAGATGGGAGCAAAGAATCACCTTACCGCCATCTTCCACAAGCTTCTTGATAGTGGGCAGCGCTGCCACGATACGAGTCTCGTCCGTGATCTTTCCTTCCTTTAAAGGCACGTTAAAATCACATCTCACCAGAACGCGCTTGCCTTTGACATTGATATCATCCACTGATTTCTTGTTTAATGCCATGTTTGTACACCCTCCTGTTTTTCTTTTCTCTTTTCACAAATTGAGTTTCGCTCAATTGTGAGCTTCACTCAATTGTGAGCTTCACTCAATTACGAGCTTCGCTCAATTGCGAGATCCGCTCAATTGTGAGCTTCGCTCAATTGCGGGATCCGCTTCGCGGCCTCGAACTTTAATGACGGAATTTCCTATCGCCATCACCTAAAAAGAGACCCGGCCCAGCCGGCCGAGCCTCTTTGAGTTACTGATTAAATTCTTTTTGATCTGTTATGCCAACTCAGAGAAGTACTTAATGGTACGAACCATCTGAGAGGTGTAGCTGTTCTCATTGTCATACCAGGAAACAACCTGTACCAGATTGTCAGCGCCAACCATGGTCTGGGTAGCATCGAAAATGGAACCATAGGTGCTGCCTACGATATCAGAAGAAACAATCTCATCCTCATTATAGCCGAAGGACTCATTGGAAGCTGCCTTCATTGCTGCATTGATCTCTTCCTTGGTAACGGACTTCTCTACAGTTGCAACCAGGATAGTGGTAGAACCTGTAGGGGTAGGAACACGCTGTGCGGAACCGATCAGCTTGCCGTTCAGCTCAGGAATAACAAGACCGATAGCCTTTGCAGCGCCTGTGCTGTTGGGAACGATATTCACTGCGCCTGCGCGGGATCTTCTCAGGTCACCCTTTCTCTGAGGACCGTCAAGGATCATCTGATCACCTGTGTAAGCATGAATCGTGCTCATGATGCCGGACTTGATAGTAGCCAGATCATTGAGTGCCTTAGCCATAGGAGCAAGGCAGTTTGTTGTACAGGAAGCTGCAGAAATGATAGTATCCTCAGCCTTCAATGTCTCATGGTTTACATTGTATACGATAGTAGGAAGGTCATTTCCTGCAGGAGCAGAGATAACAACTTTTCTAGCGCCGGCATTGATGTGTGCCTGTGCTTTTTCTTTGCTTGTGTAGAAACCAGAGCACTCCAATACAACGTCAACCTTCAGCTCACCCCAAGGGCAGTTGTTTGCATCGGGCTCTTTGTAGATCTTTAATGTCTTACCGTCAACTGTGATGGTGTCCTCGCCTGCGGATACGGTATCAGCCAGTGCGTATTTTCCCTGGGAAGAATCGTACTTTAACAGGTGTGCCAGCATCTTAGGGCTTGTCAGATCGTTGATTGCTACTACCTCATATCCCTCTGCCCCGAACATCTGTCTGAATGCAAGACGACCGATACGGCCAAAACCATTGATTGCTACTCTTACTGCCATTTTTCGTTCCTCCTAAAATATTGATTTTTTATAACTTTTGCTATATAATTTTGCCAACCCTGATGGGAAAGATTAGCAAAATTTTGTCAACGATTTCATTTTACCCAATTTGTCCCAAAAATTCAAGACGTAATTCAAAAATAATGGAGATTTTTTACAAGAAAGGAATGCCGCCATGCCGATCACAGCAGACTTTCACCTGCACTCTTCTTTTTCGGGAGATTCCAACACGCCTATGGAGACAATGGTCCTTAAAGGAATTGAGTGCGGGCTTACAGAAATGTGCTTTACGGAGCACAATGACTTTGACTATCCGGTGACAGAACAAGGTCCGGCCGGTTTTTTCGAACTGAACCCGGATGCCTATCTCTATGATTTCCTGAAACTCCGGGAAAAATACGAGGATCAAATCTCACTGCGTTTCGGCGTCGAATTGGGCTTACAGCCCCATCTGGCCCGCCGCAATGCGGCTTTCGCAAAGGCTTTCGATTATGATTTTATCATTGGCTCCTCCCATCTATGTCACGGCCAGGATCCCTACTGGCCGGCTTTCTATGAGGGCCGTCCTCAGGAGGATGCCTACAGAGAGTATTTCGAATCTATTCTGGAAAACCTGAGCGCCTACAGTAATTTCGATATCTATGGACATCTGGATTATGTAGTGCGCTATGGCCCGGAAAAAGACGAGGGTTACTCCTATGAAATGTACAGGGAAGTGTTTGAAAAAATTTTAAAAAAACTGATCGCCATGGAAAAAGGAATTGAACTCAACACCGCCGGACTGGCAAAAGGCATGCGAAACCCCCACCCCTGCGAGGGCGTTTTGAGACGCTACAGAGAGCTTGGCGGTGAAATTGTCACCGTAGGCTCCGATGCCCACGAGCCTGGACAGCTCGCCTATGCCTTTGACAAAGCAGCAGAAATCCTGAAGGACTGCGGCTTTGACTATTATACCACATATGAAAAGAGGGTGCCATTCTTTCACAAGCTCTGAAAAAAGCTGGAATTTTGAAACTCTCTTCCATAATGGCAGAGTTTTGTCTTCAATCCGCCGCTCCCAAAATGGTGCCGCCTCCCAGAACATAATCATCCTCATAGAATACCACGGCCTGCCCCGGCGTAATGGCGCGGACGGGCCGTTTAAATTTGCAGCGTATCTGATCTTCTCCCACCTTCTCAATCACACACCTCTCTCCTGCATGGGCATACCGTATTTTTGCCATCACCTCCCTGGGTTCCGGCAGATCCGCCATTCCCATATAATTGATGTTGCTGCAGTACAGCATATCTCCAAACACATCCTCCGCCTCGCCGATCACCACCTCATCTGTGTCAGGTCTAATCTGCGTCACAAATACAGGCCGCCCCATAGCCAGATTTAACCCCTTTCGCTGCCCTACCGTATAGTGTGTTATCCCCTGATGCCGGCCCAGCACTTCACCATCCTTCGTGACGAAATTTCCCGTCTTCGGCGCCCGCTTTCCTGCTTCTTTGTCAATAAAAGATGCATAGTTGTTATCAGGGATAAAGCAGATTTCCTGACTATCCGGTTTATGAGCCACCGGAAGCCCCGCCTCCTTCGCGATCTGCCTGATCTCCTCCTTGGTGTATGCGCCGACAGGCATCAGCGTATGCGCCAGCTGATCCTGGGTCAGACTGTACAGTGCGTAAGTCTGATCCTTTTTTGTTGACACCGCCTTTTTTATGGCATATCTGCCGTCCGGAAGCCGGATCACCCCGGCATAATGTCCTGTAGCAATATAATCAGCCCCGATTTCCAGACACCTGTGCAGCATAGCCTCCCACTTCACATAGCGATTGCAGGCGATACAGGGATTAGGGGTTCTTCCAGCCAGATATTCCTCCACAAAGTAATCCATAACTTTCTCTCTGAATTCCTGTCTGAAATTCATCACATAATGAGGAATATCCAGTATTTCAGCAACCCGCCTTGCATCCTGCACCGCACTAAGGCCGCAGCAGCCTCCCTGCTCTGCTGCGGTTACCGGACTTTCCTCCGGCCAAAGCTGCATAGTAACTCCTATTACAGTATAACCTTGCTCCTTTAATAAAAGAGCCGCCACAGAGGAATCTACGCCCCCTGACATACCTACTACTGCTTTTTTTGCCATAATGTCATCCTTTCCCGCATAAACATAAATCATATCACATGTACAGATGGTGTTTCTATGACATTGAAAAAATGGACTCATCCCTTGATAACTGGAACGGTTATTCTTACACTGACAGGATTGCTCAGTCGTTTTATTGGATTTTTTTATCGTATCTTTCTCTCCAATGTATTCGGCGCCGAAGGCATGGGCATTTATCAACTCATCTCCCCCGTACTGGCGCTTTCCTTTTCCCTCACGGTATCAGGAATTCAGACCGCAATCTCAAAATATGTAGCAAGTGAAACCAATACCCATGACTACAAGAGTTCCTTCCGCACATTATGGGCTGGCTTTCTCCTGGCCATGGCCCTCTCTGCCGTCTGCGCATCAGGTATCTATCTGTATGCCGACCAGATTGCAGTGACCTTTTTGCTGGAGCCGCGGACTGCGCCGCTGCTTCGCATTATCGCGCTGTCCATTCCCATGGCCAGCGTTCATTCCTGCATCAACGGTTACTTCTATGGGATCCGTAAAACTGCCATCCCGGCTTTTTCCCAGCTGGCAGAACAAGTCTGCCGCGTGGGGAGTGTGTACTTCATTTATTTTATATGTCTGGAACATGGTCTTAAGCCTACCATCAGTTATGCCGTAGTCGGCCTCGTTATCGGCGAAAGCGCATCCATGATTGTCTCGGTAGTGGCCATTTTAGTCCGTGCTCACCACGTATTTCCCCCCGTAACATACCATCGGACACTGCCGGCCGCTCCCGCCTCTGAAAGGCATTTATCCACTTTCGCACCCCTGCTCACTGTATATCGACACATCTGTGGACAACTCTTACAGCTCGCCGTGCCGCTGTCAGCCAACCGCTTGATCCTGAACCTGCTGCAGAGCGTCGAGGCCATCTACATTCCGAACCGTCTGATGGCCTACGGCCTGGATAATGCAGACGCACTGAGCGTTTACGGTGTGCTGACCGGTATGAGTCTGCCCCTCATTTTGTTTCCCTCAGCCATCACCAACTCCATCTCCGTACTGCTTCTGCCCATCGTTTCAGAAGCGGACGCGAGCGGCAATCAGGGGGCTGTAAGGCGGGCCATCCTGACCTCCATACGGCTGTGTCTGCTCCTTGGTTTTTTCTGTACCGCTCTGTTTCTGCTGTTTGGAAGGCTGGCAGGCCGCCTGCTCTTTCACTCAGACATGGCGGGCAGTTTTATCCTGACTCTCAGTTTTCTCTGTCCTTTCATGTATATCGCAAGTACGTTAAACAGTATTCTTAACGGGCTTGGCAAGACAATTCAAACCTTTCTGTTCAGCGTAATCAGTCTTCTGCTGCGCCTGCTGTTCGTTTTTTTTGCCATTCCTCTGTTTGGCATCAAAGGATACCTGTGGGGAATGCTGGCCAGCCAAATGCTGCAGACTCTTCTCTGTACGCTGTCAGCGCTTCATATTTCACGCAAAACACCAGGTTCTTTATAAGCCCCGAGCATCTGTCTGCCGTTTCACAAAACTAACCATTTCACTTGCGATTCTTAAAACAATATACTATAATGTACATGTTTTTGCTAGACAAAATCGAGCGCCCGCGCGCTCGATTCAGAGAATGCTCCGCATTCTCCTTAAATGGTTTATGCTATTGCATTTTCCTAGGGAAAGATAAATAATCGAGCGCCCGCGCGCTTGATTCAGAGAATACTCCGCATTCTCTATAGAACAAACATGGCGCATCATGCAGCGCAGAAATGAGGAATAAAATGGCTTTTAAATATGTGGCAAAACTACCAACACCGGAAGAAATCCGCGAGCAATTTCCCCTGCCGGCCCGCCTGATTGAAATTAAGCGGGAACGCGACATTCAGATAGGGGATGTCATCACCGGCAAAAGCAAGAAATTTCTCGTCATCATTGGTCCTTGTTCCGCGGACAATGAAGAAGCAGTTTGTGATTATGTAAACCGGCTTGCACGTGTCAATGAAAAAGTGAAGGACAAGCTGATTCTGATCCCCCGGATATACACAAACAAACCCCGCACTACGGGAGAGGGATACAAAGGTATCGTGAGTCAGCCTGATCCCGAGAAGAAACCTGATTTTACAAGCGGGCTGATCGCCATGCGCAAGATGCATATCCGCGCCATCGAAGAAACCGGTCTGACCGCCGCAGACGAAATGCTTTATCCTGACAACTGGGGATATGTAGAAGACATCCTCTCCTATGTCGCCATCGGCGCACGCTCCGTGGAGGATCAGCAGCACCGCATGACCGTCAGCGGTTTCGATGTACCTGCCGGCATGAAAAATCCTACCAGCGGTACCCTTTCCGTTATGCTCAACTCCATCTACGCAGCCCAGCATCCCCATGAATTTATCTACAGAGGTTTTGAAGTCAGCACCGGCGGCAATCCACTGGCACACGCTGTACTTCGTGGCTCTGTCAACAAGCACGGAAGAAGCCAGCCCAATTATCATTATGAGGATCTGAACACTCTATATACGCTTTATCAGGATTATGATCTGCTCAATCCAGCCTGCATTATCGACGCAAACCACAGCAATTCTGACAAGCAGTTCGAACAGCAGATTCGTATTGTCAAGGAAATCATGCACAGCCGGAAACTCAACCGTGACCTCCACAACATGGTCAAAGGTGTCATGATTGAGAGCTACATTGAAGAAGGCTGCCAGAAAATCGGCGAGGGAGTCTACGGAAAATCCATCACTGATCCCTGTCTTGGCTGGGAGGCATCCGAGCGGTTGATTTACGATATCGCTGAGTATGAATAGTGTGAGAAGTACTTCTAAAACTCAGCAGCAGAGGCTATTTCGTTAAGAAGTACTAAGTCTCACACCGAAAAATGCCTGAAATACGGCATTTTTCAGGAAGAGCTTGCTTGTCCGTGGATTTTAAGTCACAGCGAAGCTGTGACTTGGCGGTTAGTTTGCATCATTAAAAATAATGATACTTTTTCCGCTTCGCAATCAAAAATCCCGCCGAGAGGATGCAGGCAAAAATTTCTGCAGCAGTGATCGCCCACCAGATGCCGTCCACACCTAAAATCAACGGCAGAATCAATACGGAGGCAGTCTGGAAAATTAACGTACGCATAAAGGATATCGCCGCTGAAACCGCCCCATTGTTAAGCGCAGTAAAAAACGAAGATATAAAAATATTAAATCCAGCCAGCAGGAAAGAGAAGGAAAACAGATGAAAGGCATGCCTGGTCAGCGCAAACAGCTCTGCGTCATAGCCCACAAATATTTGGGCAAGCGGTGACGCGAGAATAAAAGCCAAAACCGTCAAAACAACGCTGGCAGTGCACACCAGTATTATGCTCTTTCTCAACATATTTCTCAGCTCTGTCCTGTTGTCTGCGCCGTAGTGAAAACTGACCACCGGAGCTGCTCCCACCGCGTAGCCGATATAGATAGCCACAAAAATAAACTGTACATACATTAGGACCCCATACGCTGACACGCCGTTCTCTCCCAGATACTTTAAAAGCTGAAAATTATAAAGCATGCTGACAACGGAAGACGAAATATTACTCATCAGCTCAGAAGAGCCGTTTACACATGCCTGCAGCAACGGCCGCAGCTCAATTTTACACTTAACAAGCTGGAGCGGACTGGTGTTGGGACGTATAAAATACACCAGAGGCAGTACACCACCCACGCACTGACTTAGGCCTGTCGCCAGCGCCGCGCCTGCAGCACCCCACCGAAATCCTCCTACGAAAAGAGCATCGAGAACCATATTCGTCACACCAGCAGCCACAGTCGCCGCCAATCCCAGCTTCGGCCTCTCGGCGGCAATCAAAAAACTCTGAAAGACATTCTGCAGCATAAAGAATATTGTAAAAACTATTATGATCCTGCCATAGCGGACACAGTCCTCCATCATCTCCGGCGTCGCCCCCAGAAAATCGGCTACCGGCCGCATAAAAAGAAAACCCACCACTGACAAAACAACTCCCATAAACCCAGTGAGATAAATCATCATGGAAAAATAACGGTTTGCCTTCTCCCTGTTGTTCTGCCCAAGAACCAAAGATACAAGAGCCGTGCCTCCTGTTCCGATCATGAATCCCATGCCGCCCAGAATCATAAGAAAAGGCATAATGAGATTGATCGCAGCAAAAGCTGTCTTTCCCGCAAAATTGGATACGAAAAAACCATCTACAACACCGTAAACTGATGTGAACACCATCATAATAATCGACGGAAAAGTAAAGCGCAGTAATTTGTTAAAAGTAAAATGATCTGATAATTGAATTGTTGCCTTCATAGTTAACATAACTCCTTATTTTTGTATCTCATCCACGAGACAGCACTACTGCTGCAGATCGTTAAATAGAAAAATTGACCGGTCGACTTCTTGAGTACTAAATCATACTGTATGAAATTATAGTATGATTTCATACCAAAGTCAAGAAAGACCTTGAAAAAGCATAAGGCACGGGGTTCTCCCCGTGCCTTCATAGTATTCTCACTCTCATCCTCTAGGATGTGCTTTCGCGTAGACTTCTCTGATATGATTGTGGTTCAAATTTGCATAGATCTGTGTAGTAGAAATATCGGAATGTCCCAACATCTCCTGCACACTCCTTAAGTCCGCACCGTTCTCCACTAAATGCGCTGCAAAGGAATGTCGAAGTGTATGCGGTGTGATATCCGCCTGAATGTCCGCCTTTTTCGCGTAATGCTTAATAAGTTTCCAAAAACCTTGTCTGCTCATAGGCTGTCCTGAGCAATTAGCAAAGAGCACATCAGACTTCTTATTCTCCAGCATCTCCTCCCGAATACCGTCCAGATATCTTGTCATCGCCTTCTTGGCCGCCGCCCCAAAAGGAATAATTCTCTCCTTATTCCGGTCACGGCAGAGAATAAAGTTCATCTGCATGTTTACATCGGAAAGCCGCAGTGTAATCAACTCTGTCACTCGTATCCCTGTGGCATAGAGAAGCTCCAGCATAGCCTTGTCCCGTATCTCTTTGGGGGTATCTCCGGAAGGCTGCTCCAGAAGGCGCACTACCTCATCTGGCGACATGATCTCCGGCGCTTTCTTCTCAATCTTAGGTGCTTTCAGCTTATCAGAAATATCCTCCTCCACCAGCCCCTCCTGCACCATATAATGATAAAATGCCTTCAGAGATGCTATATTTCTCGACACAGTGGCCGCCGCGAACTTATTCTCCTCCAGATACTTTACATAGTCTGCCAGATCCTGCGCTGTCACGTTCTTTAGCTCCTGAATACCCCGCGCCGCCATGAAATGCTGCACCTTCTCCAGATCCCTCCTGTAAGACATCTCTGTATTGTTTGAGGTATTTTTCACATTATGTAAATACGTGATAAATGCGCCAATCTCTTTTTCCATTTACTCGGAAATCCTTCCCTGTGCGTTCTCTTTATGTAAATCAAATTACCGTCTGCATATCATTATAATCAGATTTTTTAAGAAAAGCAAATGGAATTTTCCCCGAATTTACAGGCATTTCCGCCATTTTTCAATGGAAATACAACATGTCGTCCACGTATGATTTTATGTCTACTACATCTTGAAAAAAAGAGTAATTGTTTTTTTTAAAAGATTGTCAAAACATAATGCACAATTTTAGGATTGACATAACTCTCCAGAAGGCAGCCCATTATGGAAACTATTATAATTGCGATAATCTGCCCACCCTTTTTTATGTAAAATTTACTGCTAAACCGCTCATATCCTTCCAACTGCGTCCGAGGCGCATAAAGGATAGCATTCACATTTGCTGCCCAAAGAAACAGTAAAACATAGGCCGGCGCCAACAAAAAAATCTGAGGGAAGAGTGCCGCAGCCATTAACAAAAGCCCTCTGATGCCGTAGCGGATCACGGCCACTGACAAAAGACATCCCGCTGCCATTCCTATGTAACAGATATAAACACAAAGCACTGGCATTCCAACCACGGTAGTAGCAGTCAAACTTAAAATGCAGACCGTAAAGAGCCGGTGTTTGAGAATATATCCCACTAAACCCGCTCCCTCCGGTCTGCTGTTTTTTAGCCGGCTTATCATTTCCGTCCCCAAAAGGCTGCCATCCCTGACCCAGCTATCATGGCCCAGATTAACGATCAGAATCCCTACAAAGAGCCCAATCATAAACAAATATGCCATATGATAGCCATTCCTGATCCGAAACTGTCCTCGCATCTTTCGCCGCCCCGTTCACCCTTCTTTTATGAACAATATATGTCCGAACAAGACGAGGCATGACAAGTTCTATCTGCAATACTTTTCCTTATAGGCAAGCAGGGCAGACACCGTCTTTCCGTCCTGAATCTTGCAATCATAAATCATCTGTATCAATTCGTCCAAATCACGGCTCTCCACATTTAAAAACTCATCCTCATCTAAATGTTGGCTGCCCGGTCTCAGATCTGTGGCCAGATAAACATCTATTTTCTCATTGCAGAACGCTACTGTCGTTCGAAGAGTGATAAGAAGCTCCAGCTTCCCCGCCACATAACCGGTCTCTTCCTCAAGCTCTCTTGCCGCCGCCTCCTTTGTTGGCTCATCCACGCTGTTTAAACCACCCGCAGGGATTTCCAGCGTCTCTCTGTCCAATGCATTGCGATACTGCCTCACCATCAGAAGCTTGCCGTCCTCCTTCACAGCTACCACAGCCGCCGCACCCTTGTGACTGATTAGGTCCCACTTGACCACATTGCCGTTGGCAACCCGAATCGTGTCCTGATAATAATCGATAATAGCCCCTTTGTGTATCAATTCCCTGCCTATGCGTTCATAATTACTCATTTTTACCTCCATTCCAACCACATCTTAAGCCGTCTCAGCAACGGACTCTTTCAAAAGTTTCTCCACACTTACAAGTTTCACACAAAGCACAAAAACATCCGTGGCCATTGCCATCTCCTCCGCCGTCGGGTAAGTAGGTGCAATACGAATATTGCTGTCTTTCGGATCCTTTCCGTAAGGGAAAGTTGCTCCCGCACCGGTCAGAACTACCCCCAGCTCCTTACACTTTGCAACAATCTCCCTCGCACAGCCCTCCATCGCCTCAAAAGAGATAAAATAACCGCCAAGAGGCTTTGTCCACTCTCCGATCCCCAGACCGCCAAGTTCTCTCTCAAGCACCGAAAGCACCGCCTCGAACTTGGGACAAATGATATCTGCATGCTTTTGCATATGAGCGTGCAGTCCTTCCAAATTCTTAAAATATCTGGCATGGCGAAGCTGATTTATCTTGTCATAACCGATCGTACGTAATGCCAAAGTTTTCTTTATATCTGCCAGATTAGCCGGCGAGGAAGCCATCGCTGCTATACCCGCACCGGAGAAAGAAATCTTGGATGTGGAACAAAACTCATACACGATATCTGGATTGCCAGCTTTCTCACACTCACTAAATATTTCCAAAAGCGTATCCTGCTTATCTTGATATAAATGATGTACCGCATAAGCATTATCCCAGTAAATACGAAAATCTCTCGCTGCAGGCTTAAGCGCCGCAAATCTTCTCACTGTCTCATCTGAATAAGTAATGCCCTGCGGGTTTGAGTATTTTGGCACACACCAGATACCTTTCACTGCCTCATCCTCAGATACATATTTTTCTACCAGGTTCATATCCGGCCCATCAGATGTCATAGGAATCGGAATCATCTCAATTCCAAAATGCTGAGTAATCGCAAAATGTCTGTCATATCCTGGTACCGGACACAAAAACTTTACCTTATCCAGCCTGCACCAGGGTGTAGATCCCATAACGCCATGCGTTACAGAGCGGCTGATCATATCATACATAATCGAGAGACTGGAATTTCCAAATACAATTACGTTCTCTGCAGAGACACCCATCACATCCGCCATCAGATGCTTCGCTTCTGTAATTCCATCCATAAGGCCATAATTTCTGGTATCCACGCCTTCCATACACTTCATATCTGAATCAGAATTTAAAGCGTCCAGCAGCCCCATTCCCATATCCAATTGTGCAGGCTCCGGCTTCCCTCTGGACATGTCGAGCTGCAAGCCCTTTTTTCCGGCATCCGCAAACTCTTTGTCAAGCTCCGCCTTTTGTGTCATGAGTTCCTTCCTGGTCATCACATTGTACGCTTTCATGTTTCCCTCCTGAATCATATCATTGAATAATTGTATACAATCATACACCGCTATCTATTCTACTATAATTACTTTCATTTCACAAGTATGCAGATGCGATAATTTTCTTCCTCTATGCGGTTCTTTTATAGTAAAAATGACGTAAAAAAATCGAGCGCCCGCGCGCTCGATTTAGAGAATGCTTCGCATTCTCCCTGCCCCTGCGCATAAAAGAAAGCCCCACAGATTTGCCTGCGGGGCATTTCATACTATTTGGCATAGTCTATGACACGGCTCTCACGAATCACATTCACTTTGATCTGACCAGGATATTCCAATTCCGCTTCAATCTGCTTAGAAATATCTCTCGCGAGTAATACCATATCAGAATCACTGATCTGTTCCGGAACTACCATTACACGAATCTCTCTACCTGCCTGAATAGCAAAAGATTTATCCACACCTTTGAAATTGTTTGTGATGTCTTCTAATTGTTTCAGTCTTGTTGTATATGTCTCTAATGTTTCTCTTCTCGCACCCGGTCTCGCTGCAGAAATTGTATCGGCAGCTTGTACCAGACACGCAATCAAACTTTGTGCCTCCACATCTCCGTGATGAGACTCCACCGCATTGATAACCACCGGTCCCTCTTTATACTTTCTGCACAGCTCCACGCCCAACTGAATATGAGATCCTTCCATTTCATGATCCACTGCCTTACCAATATCATGCAGTAAACCTGCACGTTTTGCCATTCTGACATCCAGCCCCATCTCTGCTGCCAGCAGGCCGGACAGTTGTGCTACCTCAACAGAATGCTTCAACGCATTCTGTCCATAACTGGTTCTAAACTTCATCTTACCAAGCAGTCTCACCAGTTCCGGATGGATACCATGTACGCCAACTTCGAGGGTGGCTGCTTCACCCTCCTCTTTGATCATAATTTCGACTTCCTTCTGCGCCTTCTCAACCATCTCCTCAATTCTGGCCGGATGAATACGTCCGTCCACAATCAACTTCTCGAGTGCGATCCTCGCAACTTCTCGTCGGATTGGATCAAAGCCGGAGAGGATAACTGCCTCAGGCGTATCATCAATGATCAAATCCACGCCTGTCATCGTCTCGAGAGTTCTGATATTACGTCCTTCTCTACCGATAATCCTGCCCTTCATCTCATCATTGGGAAGCTGCACTACAGAGATCGTAGTTTCCGACACATGATCCGCTGCGCATTTCTGAATGGCAGTGACAACATATTCTTTCGCCTTCTTGTCCGCTTCCTCCTTCGCCCTGCTCTCCATCTCCTTAATCATGACAGCAGTTTCGTGTTTCAC
>DLAA01000021.1:55673-56076 GCA_002493835.1 Lachnospiraceae bacterium UBA7060
TAATCTTTGTTCGCTCAGTTTGGAGATTTCTTCGCGCTGCTTGACGAGTGCTTCTTCCTTCTCTGCCAGGCTTGCTTCCTTTTTTTCAATAGCGTCCGCTTTTTTATCGATGTTCTCTTCCTTTTGCTGTATACGACGCTCGTATCGCTGTGCCTCAGCACGCCGCTCTTTGATTTCCTTGTCCAACTCATTCTTTGTGCGAATGGACTCTTCCTTGACTTCGAGCAGCGACTCACGCTTCTTCGTCTCAGCAGTTTTGAGAGCTTCGTCGATAATTTCTCTGGCTTTCTCATCCGCATTGCCAAGCTTTGCTTCCACCATCTTTTTCTGATAGTTGATTGCAATCAGAGCGGAGACGGGTGCAGTGACCACCAGCGTAACGACTATTGCTACCACAACTTGC
>DLAA01000021.1:56397-116082 GCA_002493835.1 Lachnospiraceae bacterium UBA7060
CCACATTACAGGAGCACCTCCTTATTTAGTTTTCATTGTACGATTACCAAATCTATTGACGACTGTCCTATTTTCCAAAAAATAACAGCCCGATAGCTAGCAAAACTACAACACATTAATTTTATACTGAATTTTATGTTATGTCAAGCAAAAGAGCGCTGTTAATCGCATCAACACGAAATCCTCTGCGGTAGAGAAACGCGTACATTCTTTGTTTTTCCTCCCACGTAGCTGTTATTGCATCATACTTTTTCTTCTCCAGAAGATTTCTGATCATAGCTGCTTCATTCTGGCTCGTCCCTTCTCCTTCCAGTTCCTCAAAGACAGCGCGGATAGTGTCCTTGGGAATTCCCTTTCTCATCAAATCCTGCTCGATACGTGTTCTGCTCTTCCTATCCAAATTGTAGGTAATAAAATCTCTGGTATATCGAAGATCATCTACATAACCATAAGACTCCACATACGCGACAGCCTCCTCAATACATTCTTCCGGATACTCTCCATTTTTCAGTTTTTCACGCAGTCCAGCTGCTGTGTAATCTCTTTTTTGGAGCAGATTCATAGCCCTTTTTTTCGCTCGCTCAGGCAGAATTTTTCCCCGAATCTCACGCAGACACTCCTCAGAGACTTCCTCTCCCTCCTGAATGCCAAGCCTCCTAAGCTCGCCTCCATATAAGATAAAAGCAGACTGTTCTTCTATATAGACGCGATAGCGCCCCCTGGATATGCCGGTTATCTGCGTAACTGTCATCGTTCCCTCCAAACTCCAGATTTACTGTCTCTTTCTATTTCTCCGCTTTCCCAGCGTTCTTACTTTCTTTGGACGCCTTTGCGGGTTTCGCCTCTTCTCCTGCCGGGCTCTCCTTTGCAGGCACATTCTCCACCGGATCTGTCTCCATATTGAACAGCTCCCTGACCTTTCTCTCCACCTCTGCGCATATCTGCGGATTGTCTTTCAAATACTGCTTCGCGTTCTCCCTTCCCTGGCCGATCTTGTTCCCCTCATAAGCGTACCAGGCACCACTCTTATTGATAATGTTATTCTCAGCCGCCAAATCCAGAATATCTCCCTGTGTAGAGATACCCTCCCCAAACATGATATCAAATTCCGCTTCTTTAAATGGCGGCGCCACCTTATTCTTCACCACCTTGACACGAGTCCTGTTTCCGATCACCTCGCCTCCCTGCTTTAGCGCCTCGATCCTTCTGACATCCAATCTCACGGACGAGTAAAACTTCAGTGCCCTTCCACCGGTGGTAGTCTCCGGATTGCCGAACATAACGCCTACCTTTTCACGCAGCTGATTAATAAAAACAACCGTACAATTGGATTTACTGATCACCGCCGTCAGCTTCCGAAGCGCCTGGGACATCAATCTGGCCTGCAGACCTACATGGCTGTCTCCCATATCACCGTCAATCTCCGCCTTAGGCACAAGTGCTGCCACAGAGTCTACCACAATGATATCCACTGCCCCCGACCTCACCATCGTCTCCGTAATCTCTAACGCCTGCTCACCACAGTCAGGCTGAGAAATGTAAAGATTGTCAATGTCTACACCGATATTTTTCGCATAGACAGGATCTAGTGCATGCTCCGCATCGATAAAACCTGCGATACCGCCTCTTTTTTGTACCTCCGCAATCATATGTAAAGTCACTGTAGTCTTACCGCTTGACTCCGGCCCATAAATCTCAATCACTCTGCCTTTCGGGATCCCGCCCAGTCCCAGCGCTATATCCAGACTGAGCGACCCCGTGGGAATCGTTTCCACATTCATCTGAGCAGAAGGATCACCCAGCTTCATCACAGCTCCCTTTCCAAACTGCCTCTCTATCTGTCCTAAGGCCGCATCCAAAGCTTTTAATTTCTCATCTTTTTCCATAATTCGCTCTCCTTTTTTAGAACATCCGTTCTCATTCTTATTACAGGTTAAAACAAATGTTCGAATTTGTCAACTTTTCTTTGAATAAAATAATAATACTGCTTTTAATGTCCCATAAATGACACTTTACCCTCCTTTCCTATGAAATTTAAGTTAATGGAAATCGTGGCGAAATGCCAGACATGCATAAGCATAGCAGATTCCATTTTTCAGATAATATTAGTCTACCAGAGAAACCCTGACTCTGCAAGCGTTTCTTTCCTGTCAAATTTACCTGTATCGCCAAAGGAGGATACAAACATCCATGGATGTCTGCATCCTCCTAATCCTTTTTCCTCTCAAAATACTTTCAAATACTTCTCATAGTCCTCGTAGGTTGCTGTCACCCAGCC
The DNA here is from genome assembly GCA_002493835.1 of Lachnospiraceae bacterium UBA7060. GTDB lineage: Bacteria > Bacillota > Clostridia > Lachnospirales > Lachnospiraceae > UBA3282. The sequence continues at coordinate 58,676 of DLAA01000021.1, forward strand.
TTCCTCGTAATTGAAGCCAATTTCCATACCCATTGGCGTGTAAAAGACAATAATATTGTCGGAATTAAAATAATCCGTAATCTGCTGATCTGTCATATAATAAAGATATTCTATTTCACCGTTCTGTTCATCACTTCTCTGCCGGAAATCAATGGAAAAATCATCGTTCGCCTCAAGCATCTCCTCATTGTCCAGAATGACGCCGCTCTTCATGTCAATATTGATACAGATTAGGTAAACGCCCCCGCCCAGATCACTGTATATCTCTTCCTGATAAACGACACTCAGTTTATCCTCATCCATATAAGTCACATAGCCCGCCATCGTCGCACCGAAATAGCTTTCCTTGTCCTCCTTGACATGTGCCTCATAATCCTTCTCAAAGAGCTCAGTTATCCGATCCACTTCTTTTCGAATGCCCTCGTTCAGCTTATCCAAATTTGGCACATCGTCCCCCGATATAACTGGAATGGCCGCTGTTATCAGGACATTGTCATAATCCGTCTCATACTCATACTCCTCAATATTCATCTCATAAAACAGATCGTATTTGAGATCCTGCTGCAGGGTATAATACCGATCATCATATTCTTCTTCAGAATAATCATAGTCATAATCATAATAGCCGTCGTAACCGTAACCATCATCCAAATCATAGTCATAGTCATAAGCATCGTGATGGTTATCGTTATAATCGTCTTCAAAATCATACACATCCTGCCGTATCTCTTCCTTCTCTTTCTCGGAGAGCATATGTACCGCCTTGCTTGCCAGAGCAAAAACAGCCGCCAGAAAAAGAAGAAGAAGCACAATGACAATCCCCACAATCAACCCTGTATGCTGCTTTTTTTGAGGTACAGCATAGGGATTATATGGATTGATGTAAGGCGGCTGACCCCCAAAGGGAGGCTGGCCTCCATAACCGCCGCCTGCCTGACTCCCATAATAAGGCTGGTTTCCATAGGGATTCTGACCATTGTAGGCCGTCTGCCCACCATAACCGGGCTGATTACCATAAGGAGGCTGGCCGCCTGCCTGACCGTTATATGGCATCTGCCCGCCATAACCGCCTGCCTGATTCCCATAAAATGTAGGGGCATCATACGGATTTTGGTCATTGTAAGAAGTCTGCACACCACCGCCTGCCTGACTCCCATAGGACGACTGACCATTATAAGGTGCCTGCCCCCTGCCGCCTGCCTGATCTCCATAGGGAAACTGCCCGCCATAACCACCGCTTATCTGACTGCCATAACCACCGCCCGCCTGATTCCCATAAGGAAGCTGACTGCCATAATTTGAGCCGCTCGGTCCTGCCTGATACATCCCTGTATTTTGCTGCTGATTTCCAGAAAAGAGTCCGTGGGTGTCCACCACTGCCGCAGGCACAGAATTCTCCTCAGAAACGGGAGACGCCACTACTACTTCCGGCGCTGTATAACTATCTGGGCTGCTTTCGGATACATAAGGATCCGTATAGGAATTTTCTCTTTTTTCTTCCTGCCGGCCCTCTAAATTCTGATCTGATTCGTTCATTATTTCCTCCATGCCGAAACTTTTTAACTATAATCTCTCTTTTCTCACTTTTCCTTACCGCCGAAAGTTACCTCACTGTAATACTGCAAAATACACTCCCGCATCAAAGACAGCGCAGCAGATACCGTGCTCTCCCGTATCTTCTCACGGCTGCCGTGAAAATGGCACTCTTTCACTGTGATCCTTCCACACACATTGCAGGCAATATACACGAGTCCCACCGGTTTTTCCGGTGTACCGCCATCGGGCCCGGCGATACCCGTAGTGGAGACGCACACATCCGTTTTCGCGAGAGCTACCGCTGTCTTTGCCATCTCTCTGGCAATTTGCTCGCTGACCGCGCCGTGTTTTAGTAAAATATTCTTCTTTATTCCCAAAAGCCTGCGCTTTGATTTGTTGGAATAAGTCACATAGCCGGATTTAAAAACTTCCGACACACCAGGTACATTAATTAATCTGGCAGAAAGCATGCCTCCTGTACAGGATTCCACCGTGCAGGCCGTCAGTCCATTCGCTAAAAGCAAGTCCACCACCGACTTCTCCAGCGTCACATCACTATCCGTGGTGTAGACATGGTTCCCGAAACGTCCCTTCAATTCCTTGACCATGGGCTTCACCAATTTTTTTGCCTCCTTCTCATCAGGCGCCGTGGCAGTGACGCGAAGGTGCACTTCTCCAATCTTTGCATAAGTCGCTATCGTGGGATTACTCTGGGCATCGATCAGATCTTCCACCATGCTCTCTGCCTTGCTCTCTCCCACGCCGCATATTTTTACTGTCTGGGAATAAATCACACCCGACGTAAGATTCGCTAGATATGGCATAATCGAACGCTCAAACATAGGAATCAACTCTCCGGGCGGTCCCGGCATCAGTATCACATGCTTGCCGTTCTCCGCTATGATAATGCCCGGGGCCGTACCTCCCGGATTGTCCACCACAATACACCCCTCAGGCACCATAGCCTGTTTCCAGTTATTCTCCGTGATCTCCAACCCCCGCTCTGCAAAAAACTGCCGGATCGCCTCCCTGGAAGGCTCATGCAGATACAGTTTCCTGCCCATCACCTTTGCCGCAGCTTCCTTGGTCAGATCATCCTGTGTAGGACCAAGGCCTCCGGATAAAAGCACAATATCCGCCCTGGTGAGCGCTAGACGGATTGTCTCCATCACTCTCTCTTCATTGTCACCGACCACATCCTGATAATAGCAGGAAAGTCCTAATCCCGCACACTTTTCCGCCAGATATGCCGCGTTGGTGTTTACGATATTTCCCAATAATATCTCTGTTCCCACTGCAATAATCTCTACTGTCATAGCACCTCATCCCTCTTTGTACGCAAATGACACACTTGTTATTTTGCCTCGCCTTATTTTCCTGTATCCTTCATAACATCCTTATTCTTTACCAGATAATCCACCAGCGATATCACCGTCAACGCCAGGGCAATCCACATCACAGCCTGGGTTATAAAATAGAGAGGCTCCAGGTCAGCGATCATCAGACAAATCATCAGTATTTGAAAAGTCGTCTTAAATTTGCCCCAATAGCTCGCCGCAATAACCACCCCGTTGTCCGAAGCCACCAGACGAAAACCACTGATAATAAACTCTCTGGCAATGATCAGTATCACGATCCATGCCGGGATTCTTGCAAGCTCCACCAGGCAGATCAATGCGGAACAGACTAAAAGCTTATCCGCCAGAGGATCCATAAATTTTCCGAAATTCGTCACCAAGTTGTATTTTCTTGCAATGTGGCCGTCCAGAAAATCCGTCAAACTTGCGATAATAAAAATCACCAGCGCAATCCACTTATCGTAGGCTGTGATGTCAAACAATAGAAGCACTACAAAAAATGGAATCAATACCACGCGAAAAATTGTCAATTTATTCGGTAAATTCATCTTCCAATTCTCCCATCAAATCATATTCATAAGAGCCTGTAATCCTTACCCGCACAAAATCGCCGGTCATCAGTTCCCTCTCTGTATGTACAAACAAAAATCCATCTACATTAGGCGCATCCTTGTAGGTTCTTGCCACATAAACAGCCTCGTCCGCCACTTTTCCCTCAATCATGGCCGTCACACACTGTCCCTCCATGTCCGCCGCCGCTTCAAAGGCAATCTCCTGCTGCAGCGTCATCAGCTCATCACGCCGCTTCTCCTTCACCTCATCCGGGATCTGTGCTGGCATATCCGCTGCAGGTGTGTCTTCCTCCTGGGAATAAGGAAAAACTCCCAGTCTATCAAAGGCCATCTCCTCCACAAACTGAAGAAGCGTCTCGTGATCCTCCTTTGTCTCTCCTGGAAATCCCGTAATCAAAGTAGTCCTTATGCAGATATCCGGTATCTTTCTCCGCAGAAGGTTGACTGTTTCGGTCAACTCTTTCCTGTCTGTCTTTCTTCCCATCCTTTTCAGAATGGTATCCGAGGCATGCTGAATAGGGATATCCAAATAATGACAGATCTTTTCCTCTTCTTCAATCACCTCGATCAGAGCCTCGTCTATCTCCTCGGGATAACAATACAAAATCCGTATCCATCGAAGCCCTTCTATCTGACAAAGTTTTCTCAAAAGTGCTGGAAGCGCTTTGTGCCCGTAAAGATCTTTTCCGTAAATGGTAGTCTCTTGGGCTACAAGAATCAATTCCTTCACTCCTTGTTCCGCCAGCGTCTCTGCCTCCCGCAAAAGACTCTCCATAGGAATGCTCCTATAAGGCCCCCGCACCTTCGGGATAATACAATAAGTACAATGCTTATCACAGCCCTCGGCTATTTTGAGATACGCAAAATGTCCTCCTGTAGTCACAATGCGTTTTCTGTCCGTGAGGGGTTCTCTGTCAAGACTCTGGTAATGATCCACGGCCTTACCGGCAAAAATCTCATCGAGAACCGAAGGGAGCCCATCGATCGCGGTAGTGCCGATCACAGCATCTACCTCTTCGATCTCCTTTCGGATTTCCTCTTGGTATCGCTGTGCCAGGCATCCCGCTACCAGAAGTGCCTCGATTTTCCCAGACTTTTTCAGCTCTGCCATCTCCAGAATGGTATTGACGCTCTCCTCCTTGGCATCACCGATAAAACAGCAGGTGTTTACTACCACCACGTCCGCTTCCTCTTCGTCATCTGTAAAAGCGTACCCGCTCTCTGCGAGCATTCCAAGCATCATTTCGGAATCCACCAGATTTTTATCGCACCCTAAAGATATAAATAACACTTTCTTTTTCATCATAAAACTCCGGCTTACTTTTCGGCTGCAGATTCTGTCTCTTCCGTCTCTTCCGAAGCCTCATCGCCAAGAATCTTTATCTCCCCCTGGTTCAGCTCTTCTACCGCTACAGACAGAGGTTTCTTTCCCTTTCCGTCCACCAGCTCGTCATCCCCGGCAATAATTTGTCTCGCCCTTTTTGCCGTGGCCATCACGATAGAGTACCTGCTGCTTACCACAGGATCCTCTCCCTCCTCCACATCACTGTTCACTACCTTAATCAAATCTGCATAAGATGGATGTAACATACCTATTCTCCTTCCAAATCGCGTCTCATTTTTTCAATAAACTCCTCATTCCGCCCCGGCGCATGACGCGCAGCGGAGATGATTCCATGAAGCTCTTTCACACAGGTCTCTAAATCGTCATTTATCACAATATAGTCGTACTTCTCGATTCCTTCAGCCTCTTTCGCTGCACGGCGAAGTCTCTTTTTTATAACCTCCTCTGTTTCCGTCCCTCTGCCAGAAAGCCTGCGTCGCAGTTCCTCGGCATTTGGCGTCGTCACAAAGAGAAGAAGTGCATCTTTATACTGCTCCTTTATCTTGAGGGCACCCTGAATTTCAATCTCTAAAATCACATCATGGCCCAGGGACAGTTCCCTCTCCACATAGTCTCTCGGGGTCCCATAGTAATTGCCGCAATAATCTGCATATTCAATCAGTGCATGATCTGCAATCCTTTTTTCAAACTGCTCCCTGGAAAGGAAAAAATATTCCCTGCCATTCTCCTCCCCCGGACGCGGCACTCTGGTGGTCGCGGAAATCGACAGCGCATAGTTGTCATACTTTTCCACCAGCCTCTTCATCAAAGTGCCCTTTCCTGCCCCAGAAAAACCGGAGACAACAATTAGTATACCCTCACTCCTCATCTGTCTGCCCATCCTCTGTCTGTGCCCTGCCTGATATGGTTTCCGGGAGAAGCGCCGAAAGCACGATCTGACTGTTTTCCATAACCAGCACTGCCTTCGTTCTCCGCCCCTGGGTTGCGTCAATGGCCATGCCCGTCTCCTTTGCCTTCTGTACCATACGTTTTACCGGCGCGGAATCAGGACTCACAATGGCAATGATCTTCCCAGTATTGACAACATTACCAAACCCTATGTGTATCAGTTTACCCATAATTATATCCTTATTGTATCTGTTTCGTACTTTTTCAGATACCCCTTATTCAATATTCTGTATCTGTTCCCGGATCTTCTCGATCTCGGTCTTTAATTCAATGGCCCTGTTGGAAGTTTCTAGATCCGTAGTTTTCGAGAGGATCGTGTTCGCCTCGCGGTTCATCTCCTGAGCCAGAAAATCCAGCTTTCGACCGATGCTTCCGCCCTCTTTAAGGCTGTCTGCGGTAGTTGTGATATGGCTTCTCAGGCGCACCAGCTCCTCATCAATACAGACTTTGTCTGCAAAAAGCGTCACCTCCGTCAAAAGCCTCGCCTCATCAATCTGGGTATCTTCCAGAAGCTCCTTCACCTTATCCTTAAGCTTTTGTTTGTACTCCGTAATAATCTGCGGCGCCCGGTGTTCAATGAACCCCACTCCATCCAGCATGGCGTTTAACTTTGTTAGGAGATCCTCCTTGATATTTTCCCCCTCCTTGATCCTGGTATCCACAAAGGCCTCCGCTGCGCCACGCACTGCCTTCTCCAAAAACTGCCAAAGTTCCTCTTCATCGACAGTCTGCTCCTCCATGGTCAGCACCTCCGGGTACCGGGACAGGGTAGATACCCTCACATCGTTGTCCAGTGAAAAGTCCTCCGACATCTGCCAGAGATATTTCATATACTCCGCCGCCAGTTCCCTGTTATACTTCACACAGACATTGGACTCCGTCAAATCTTCGTAGGTGATAAAGACATCCACCTTACCCCGCTGAATATAATTTTTAAGCTCTGTTCGAATCGCCGTCTCAAAATAATTCAGCTTCTTAGGCATTTTAATACTGACATCCAAATATCTGTGATTGACAGATTTCATCTCCACGGTAATCTTCCGTGCTCCCTCCGCCACTTCACATCTCCCGAAGCCGGTCATGCTTTTGATCATCGTCATAGTTTTCTTTCTCCTATAAAGTAAACATATACATAAAAAGACCTACGCATACAGTTTTTATTATAGTGTAAACCCCGCGAATAGTCAAGAAAAGAGAAATGACCATCATTGAAAAAAGGATCCTTTTATTGTACAATTGTCGCAGGGGCAACGCCTTGCGGCTGCCCGCAGAAATGAAGAAAAGGACGGAAATTGACATGGCTTTTGACGGCATCACCATCGCAAATATCACAAAAGAACTGGAGGAGACGCTTCTGGGCGGACGCATCTACAAAATTGCCCAGCCGGAAAACGATGAGCTTTTGCTCACCATCAAAAATAACGGTTCTCAATACCGTCTGCTATTGTCGGCGGACGCCTCTCTCCCCATAGTCTATCTGACACAGAATAACAAACCAAGCCCCCTGACTGCGCCAGGATTTTGTATGCTTCTTAGAAAACACCTGCAGAATGCTCGTATTACCGCTGTCTCCCAGCCAGGGCTGGAGCGCGTCATCCATCTACATCTGGAACACCTGAACGAGCTGGGAGATCTGTGTCAAAAAAAGCTGATTGTAGAGATCATGGGCAAGCACAGCAACCTCATTTTCTGTGATGACGACGATAAAATAATTGACAGCATCAAGCACATCTCCGGCATGGTCAGCTCCGTCAGAGAAGTGCTGCCGGGTCGGCCATACTTCCTGCCCCAGACCCAAAATAAATGGAATCCTCTGCGATTTTGTACTCAATACACAGAATCTTCCTCCCCTCGCTTTATCAAAGCGCAGGAGGACAGCATTCCTTTAACTTATGTAAACTTTTGTTCTCATATGAAGGCTAAGCCCATGGCAGTCTACAAAGCGCTCTATACTAGTTACACAGGGCTTTCTCCCCTGATTGCCCAGGAACTATGCTGCCGCGCCAAGATAGACGCAGACATACCTGCCAACGTGCTGGAGGATGACGCACTGCAGGCGCTCCATCAAGCCCTCGCCGACACGATGGCACAGACCGCGTCGGGAAATTTTATCCCGTCCATTGTGTATGAAGGCAGAGCACCACTGGAATACGCAGCATTTCCTTTAACCCTCTATACTGACAAAGCCTCGAAACCCTGTGACTCCATCAGCCAATTGTTGGAGCAGTTTTATGCCGAGCGCAGTGTAATCACCCGTATCCGCCAGAAATCCGCAGATCTTCGAAAAATTGTTCAGACTGCGCTGGAACGAAACGTAAAAAAGTACGACTTGCAGATGCAGCAGATGAAAGACACAGAAAAAAGAGAAAAATATAAAATTTACGGTGAACTCATCAACACTTACGGCTATAACATGGAACCGGAAGCTCAGTCAATGGAGGCATTAAACTATTATACAAACGAAACCGTCACGATCCCCCTGGACAACACGCTGACGCCCCAGGAGAATGCACAAAAATATTTCGATAAATACGGGAAACTAAAGCGAACATACGAAGCGCTCTCAGAATTGACTGTACAAGTCAAAGAAGAGATCGAACATTTGGAATCTATTCTAGCGGCTCTGGACATCGCCACCCAGGAAGAAGATCTCGTTCAGATCCGGGAAGAGTTGGTTGAGAGCGGCTATATCCGCCGCAAAGGCAACGCCAAGAAAACCAAAATCACAAGCAGGCCTTTTCACTATGTAAGCAGCGATGGCTTTCCTATCTATGTGGGAAAAAACAATTATCAGAACGATGAACTCACCTTCAAGTTCGCAAACGGAGGGGATTGGTGGTTTCACGCCAAACAGATGCCAGGTTCCCATGTGATTTTGAAAACCGAAGGAAAGGAAGTGCCTGACCGCACTTTTGAGGAAGCTGCCAAACTCGCCGCCTACTATTCCAAGGGACGCGGACAGGACAAAGTAGAAATAGACTATATCCAGAGAAAACATGTAAAAAAACCGGCCGGCGCAAAGCCCGGTTTCGTCGTCTACTACACCAACTACTCTATGACCATTGACACGGATATTTCCAGCCTTTCCCTGCTATCCTGAAAAACGCTTTCTGCGTTTCCCCCAAAACCGCTTCTAATATGCCTGCTCACGGCTCACCTCCACGAAACTTCCGTCGGAGACAGCCGTGACCGTGCCCTCATCCGTGTAAAACACTTCGCACTGGTATGTTTTCAAAAGTTCAAGCGTCTCATCCTCCACCCGCCGGCGTTCAGGATCTGCCGTGAGAACTGCATATCGGGGTCTTACCGCCGCAAACAACGTCTCAAGATTCTTCGTATAATTTCCATGATGAGGCATCTTGATCAGATCATAATGATTCTTCGCCGCAAAAGACTCCAAAAATTCCTCCGTCCGCACTTTCTTGGCATCCCCCATCAAGAGAAATCGGTTCTCTCCATTCGTAACACATGTTATCAATGAATAATTATTGTCGTTGTCGTAGACTGCCTCGCCGGGTGCGTCCACATAAAAATCAATGCCTTCCAGAGAAAACTGCCAGTCTTTTGTCAATCTCCTGCTTTCGGTGCCCGTCTCCTTTAACGCTTCCATAAGCGAAATATACTCCGCAGAATCCTCCTCATAAGCCGGCATGAGCACACTGCCCACCTCATAACGACGAACCAATTCAGCCGCACTGCCGATATGGTCCTTGTCAAAATGGCTGAGAATCAGATACTCAATCCTTCTTGTCTTCCTTTCATCTAAAAAGGCGCAGATCGTCTCTCTGTCATCCATATCCGCCGCATCGTTTACCACCACGCTCTCTCCGGCCTCGATCACTATACAATCAGACTTCCCCGTATCCAAAAAGGTCATCCTGAGCAGAGATGCTCCATTTTCCTCTTTGCATCCGGCCAGCAGAAATACAAGTGTAAATAGTACCACATTGCACCGCCATTTTTTTATCACCGGCGAGCTCCCCCTTTCTTTCTCCTCTTCTTCCTTCTTCGCCTCCGCTTTCTCTTTTTGGGGGATTCATCTGATATTAAATGAAATTTTTCTGCAATCGACACAAGCATTGTTCCCTTGGGAAATGCCAGTAACTCTTCCTTCGTCACTCCGCCAATCAAAAGCAGGACCGCTGCATATACGCAGACTCCCACGCCGATGGCGGCCAGTAAAACTAATCTGCTGATCGGAAGCAGCAAAATCAGTCCATGGTAGATTCCATAGACAACAACCCCCATGACCGCCGCTGAAAATCCCGGTTTCAAAAAAAAGGTAACCACATCCATATGATAATCCAGATGTCTTCTCACTGAAAACTGATTTAGCACACACATCACCAGCGAGTAGATGATATTTGCCGCCGCCAAACTGTATAGATCCAGATTTGTGCGAAGCAAAAGCGCAACCAGCCCCGCTATCTGTATCACAAGAGCAATGACAGCGTGAATCACCGGTGTATTGACCTTGCCGATTCCCTGCAGCACAGCGTTGGTCAACGTGGAAAGGCTGTAGAGCACAATCGTCACCGCGAGGGCCGCAAGCAGCCCGGATGCAAGATCAAGAGAATCCTTCTGTGGAAAAATAAAGTACATAATAGGCTCCGGGAGCACAGCAATTCCCACCGTCGCCGGTATCGCAATCAGCATGGTCATCTGGATTGCCTTAGAGACCTGCCGTCTGGTTTGTGCCACCGTGCCCTTTACGTAGGAGGCAGAAATCCCCGGAATAACGGCCGAAGACATAGCTGACGCGATGGCAATAGGAATGTTCACCATGGCCACCGCCTGGGTCGCGAAAATACCATAATGATTGCTCGCCAGCACTGCGTCCACCTTCTTATAGCCCATGACGTGATAGTAGATCGTCATGTTGACCACGGTGGTGCAGTTGTAGATAAAAGTACTTAAGATAAAGGGCGTCACAACACCCAGAATCACTTTCACTATCTCGCCGTAGGTCTCCTCATGCAAGGTTTTGTCCCTGGCCACCTTTTTCCTAATCACCCCGGCGTTTAAGCGGTACATCCCAAGCATAAACAAAAGCCCCATCAGCACGCCCGCGCCGGTTCCAATTGCGGAGCCCGCCGAGCCGTAGATTGCCTGCGTGGTGGCGTCTTTGTCCAACACCACGCCAATCAGAAGCTTCGCTGCCAGAATACTGACTGCCGCATTCAATATCTGCTCTAAAACCTGTGAAATAGAAGTGTGCACCATAGAACCATGTGCCTGAAAAAACCCGCGCAGCACACCTAAAAACCCCGAAAAAAAGATAGTCGGCGACAGCACACGAAGCGCCATCACCGCATTCGGATTTTTCCTCACCAGCCAGGGCGCACCCACAAAAGTTAGGATCGAAGCGATGCCGCCCACAATCAGAACATAGTAAAGTGCACAGACAAAAACCCTCTGTGCATTTCGGTATTCCTTAAAAGCAAGCCGCTGAGCGATCACTTTGGAAATCGCCGATGGAATGCTGTAGGAGGAAATCAATAATATAATTGTATAGATATTGATCGCCGCGCTGTAATACCCGTTGCCCTCAATTCCTATGATAGAACGCAGAGGACTTCTGTATATCAGGCTGATCACTTTGACGAGCATCCCGGCAGCAGCCAGGATGCCCGCCTGAAGCACAAACGTGCTTTTCTTTTTCGGATCTTCCATATCCCCTATCCAATCAGCCAATCATACATTTCTTGATATTTCTGTGCAGAAACATGCCACGAAAAATCAGCAGCCATACCTCTGTCAACGATCTTATTCCACTCCCGTTTCTTATCATAATAAATATGCTCCGCGTAACGGATGGTACCTAACATCTCGTGAGCGTTATAGTTTGTAAAACTGAAACCTGTACCAGTGCCTTCATACTCATTATAAGGCTGCACCGTATCTTTCAGACCGCCTGTCTCACGCACAATCGGCACCGTGCCATATCGCAGGGACATCAGCTGGCTCAAGCCGCAGGGCTCAAAGAGAGACGGCATCAAAAAAGCATCGCTGGACGCATATATCTTATGGGAAAGAGCATCCGAATAATAGATGTTTGCCGATACCTTCCCATGATATTTCCAGTCAAAATGACGGAACATATTCTCGTACTGTTCCTCACCTGTTCCCAGCGCAACAATCTGCACATTGTCATGGCACAATTCATCCATGATATAGGCAATCAGATCGAAGCCTTTCTGTCCCGTAAGCCTCGAGACAATCCCGATCATCATCGCCTTTTCATCCTGATTCAGGCCAAGCTCCTCCTGCAGCGCACGCTTATTCTTCACTTTCTCCTTTCGGAAATTGGCCGCATTGTACTTGAATTCTATGTTCTTATCCGTCTCCGGATTAAATTCCTCATAGTCAATGCCGTTCACAATACCTCGCAGATCCCCGGCTCTCGCACAGAGCAGGCCGTTTAGGCCCTCACCGTAAAACGCCGTTTTAATCTCCTCCGCATAAGTATCGCTGACCGTAGTAATGGCATCCGCATAGACAAGGCCGCCCTTTAACAGATTCGCGTCCTTGTATGCCTCAAGCTTATCGGCCGTGAAGAAATAGCCCGGCAGACCCGTGATCTCCTTTACCTCCTTCACACTCCATTTACCCTGGAATTTCAGGTTATGAATCGTCATAACCGTCTTGATTCCCCGGTAAAATTCTCCGCCCTGGAAACGTTCCTTTAAGTATACCGGAATCAAACCGGTCTGCCAATCATGGCAGTGAATCAAATCCGGCCGGAAATCAATCACCGGAAGGATACACAACGCCGCTTTACAGAAGAAAGCATATTTCTCAATCTCAAATAACGCGTTGTCACTGTAAGGCTGAAATCCATTAAAATAGCTCTCATTATCAATGAAGTAATATTTCACTCCATCGACTTCCGCCTCCAAAATTCCCACATATTCTTCCTTCCAGTGAAAATCCATGTAGAAATGCGTCTTGTAGGTAAGCTTATCCTTCATCTCCTGCTTCATACAGGTATATTTCGGGAGAATAACCCGAACATCAAAGTATTTTTTGTCAATACATTTTGGCAGGGAACCAACTACATCTGCCAATCCGCCTGTCTTGATAAATGGTACACCTTCTGACGCGACAAATAATATTTTCTTCATAACAACCCTCCAACTGTAACTTGCCATTCTTATACAGGTAGTCCGCAAGAACTCCTACTTCACAGTATACAATATTTCAGGCAGCAATGAAAGGATTATTTTGCATTTAACCAGCGTTAAAATTTATTAACGCCGGTATTGCAGCCGAATCTTGTCCGCGATCAACGCAATAAACTCCGAGTTGGTAGGTTTCCCCTTACCAGTGTTAATGGTATATCCAAAAAGAGAGTCGAGCGTTTCCATTCGTCCTCTGGACCAAGCCACCTCAATGGCATGACGGATAGCCCTCTCCACCCGGCTGGGCGTCGTCTGATATCTCTTTGCGATGGTAGGATAGAGAATCTTTGTGATAGAGCCAAGCATCTCCACATCCTCCACCGACATCATAATCGCTTCCCTCAGATACTGGTACCCTTTAATATGAGCAGGCACACCGATCTCGTGAATCATATCGGTCACATCTTTTTCTAAATCTCTTTCCTCAGACATCGGTAGTTCTGCCATATCCTCCTGCTGCCCGTCCCCTTTCTCGCTTGAGGGGACAGTTATCAGTATCCGAAACTCCTTATTCGCACTGATCAAATTATCCAAGATCTTATAAAACTGCTCCTGATCCCTTGCACCCGTCACATTTATTGTCTCCATTTGTTTCCTCCATTCCCCTTTTTGTACTTTAAAATTTCTTTTTATACTATTATAGCTGTTTATGGAGATATGGGGAATATTTAGGCATCGCATTACAACTATTCCACCTGCGTCAGTCCATGAGTGCAAATGTTTTCATCGCCTCCTTCACATTCTCTTTCATGGCTTTCTCCGCCTCCATAATAATTGAAGAAAAGAAAATCGGCTCGCCCTCTTTCAGGGTCTTTAGATAATCTGCGCAGGCCGTACCACCGCTCTTATCCATATAAGTAAAGTAATTCACCTTTCTAACACCTGCCCTTATCGCGGCATGAAAATCCTCTCTCTCCACACCAGAACCGCCGTGCATAACCACAGGAATGTCACCGGTTTCCCTTCTCACATTTCGCACCACATCAAAATCCAGCCTTGGCTTCGTCAAATAGATACCATGAGTCGTACCAAAAGAACACGCCAGCGCATCAATTCCGCTGTCTTTCACAAACTGTTTCGCCTGCACCGGATCCGTGTAAATCTTTGTATCATCGTCCTCCCCGGATCCATCTCCGGCCCCGGACTCTCTTTTCCCCATAGAGCCAAGCTCCGCCTCGACACTTGCTCCGGTCTTTGCCGCCATCTCCACTGCCTTCTTTGTGTTTGCCAGATTTTCCTCATAGGAAAGTGTAGAACCGTCATACATGATGCCCGTAAAGCCAATATCTAACGCCTGCTGCAGATAATCGAACGTCTCGCCGTGATCCAGATGCACGCACACCGGCACTTTCGCCTCCTTCGCGTGTGCCACCATAATCTTCCCGATCACTGAGAGGGGAATCCAAGGTTCATGGCACTGGGCAAACTGAATAATCACCGGCAGTGAGAGTTCCTCGGCCGCTAAAAGGATTGCCCGCAGGCTTTCAAGGCTTGGCGTATTAAACGCTCCAACTGCAATCTTTTTCTCTTCCGCAATCGCGAGAATTTCCTTCAAAGTAACTAACATAATTTTCCCTTCCTTTCCTTAATGTAATTTATGATATGTGATATAGGTTCTTTTCCCATCCCCGGCTGATCTTATCCTCTATCTCCTCATAGGCTGGTATACCGCTTAAAGCGTCGTAGGCAGAGACACAGCATGCACCCGCACCCGCCGCCATTTCAACCGACGCTTTCAGACTCTTCCCCCGCAGTACCGACGAAAGAAACGCAGCGATACTGGTATCCCCTGCCCCGGTTCCGGAACGCACGGCCTCCGGTTTAAAGCTCACCTCAAATCCTTCCTTCTGTGCCCAATCTTCCACAGAAAGTTCCAGCTTTTCACATAGTTCCTCAAGTTTCTCCCTCGCCCCTGTCTTGTAATAGATACCAGGCGCACCACATTTGATCAGCACTGCCTTCGCCCCCATCTCCAGACATTTCTCGCCCAGAGGCTTGATATCCTCCATGGTTACAACTTCCGTCACGTCTCCCCCGCCGGCCCTCTCACGCCAGGAAAGATAACGTTTTTCATCCAGCATATAGCATAGCTCCTCGACGCTCGGGACAAAGAAATCTACACAGGGGAGCGCCTTTTTCAAAATATCCTGCCAGTCCTGCTTCGCAGCCTCTGAATCCGCATCAACCGCCGCCAGATCCAGAGAGACAGCTGCTCCCGTCTCCTTCACCATCCGAAGCATGGCAAGAAACTCGGCGCCTCCGTTTTCATACATCTTCTTCATAATCGTAGGATAGCCGAAATGGAACAAATCCGCCCTGCGGATCATATCCATATCCAAATCCTGCCTGCTAAAGACATCGTTCGCCCCCGGATCGTGCAGGAAAATCCTGTCTATGCCGGGAACGGCCACCGCCACCGTATAGGAAGTCGCCGCGTCCTCAACCTCAATCAGTGCATCATCGGCGCCATACTCCCGCAGAATGTTTCGCACAATCCCGCCAAACTCATCTTTTCCGACCATTCCCATAAGCTGCACATCTGCACCAAGCTTCTTCATCGCAAGCCCTGTATTCGCCACCGCCCCGCCGGTATGGACATCCACACCGTTCATGTGAATCAGTCGTCCCGGCACAAGGATCTCTCCAATCGAAGCCGCAGACTGTCTGGGAAACATAGGCGTAATATCAATACAGATATGTCCCGCCACCACCGCTTTTTTCTTTGTCATGCCTTCTTTGCCTCCTCCTTCCTTCATCTATATTCTCATTTATTCTACATACCCAAAACCCAAAATAGTAAACTCCTTGTCCTCATCGCCAGGCGCCATCTGCACCTTGACAACATGACGTCTAGTCTCTTTCTCCTGCAGCAGAATCACCGGATTGCAGTGAATCCAGCCGTTTATCTTAGGATCTGCCGTAAGCTTCTTCTCACCGTCCACGAAAACCTCTGCCTTTCCAGCACTGACCTCTCCGGAATCTTTGAAAATAAGCAAAAGCGCCCTGCAGCGAATCTCCAGACAAAACGGATCCAATCCGCCTTCTCCCCTGCGATACATCCAATTATAAGGAAACTCAGGTGTGCAGGCAAGAGCTTCATCCATCTCCACCTCCTGCAGTTCCACATCCGAAAAACAGAAACTCCCACAGGAAACGCCGGCCCCCGACGGTATCTCCTTTTTGTCCAGCAGCTTCACCCGTTCAAAATCTGCCCCGATCACGGGCTCCGGAAGTCCCTTCTCTATGATACCTTCCTCCCCGGCATATTCCCTGTCCACCGCCTGTTTAAAAAAGTAAGTCAGGCAGTCAGCCATAATTGTGTGTCCGACATTGGTGGGGTGAAACATGTCATAGAAAAACTGATTTTTGGAGAGCACCCTGCCCTGCCCTGGTTTCAATCGAAACTGCGGGGTCACCGCATCCATCACACTGACCATGGGCAGGCGGTAGCGCTCCCCCACCACCCGAAGCCGTTCCTGTAAGTTCCAGTCATTTGCAAAAACCGAAAACAAAAGCACCACTGCTGGGCGCTCAGGCAGCGTTAAAATCTTGCGCACCAAGCTCTCATAGCAGTTTCCTTTCGTCTCGTCCCCGTCATCATTTACCCCAAACTCCACCACAACGATATCCGGTTTCTCTCTGCCGTCCCGCAGGACATCCCTCTCAAACCGGATCATGCCAAGCTCAGAGGGCGTACCGCCCACTCCTGCCTTTACAAAACGCACATTCTCTCCCGCCTCGGATACCCGTACAAAACTGTGGTAGGATTTATAGGCATAACACTCCGTATTGATCGGTGCCGCACCTGCTCCCTGGGTGATAGAGCCTCCTATGTAAGCAATGGTCACCGGCTCGCCGTTTTTTGCCTTCCGCATGGCTTTCTGAACTCTCCCAATGTCTCCCATGTCCATAAGGGAACGCGCTATCATCTGCTGATATGCCGCTTTAGATAAGTCAATCTCCTCCTCCTTATCGATTTCCGGCGCCTGATAGCCATCCTGCAGAAAAAAGCGGACATCGGCGGTGGCTAAAAGCTCAGGTTTATCAAAGATAAACAGCATCTGTCCCGGCTCTTTGTCGTCCTCGCGCCACTGCTTTTCGGAAAGCGCAATTCTCACCTCCGCACCGTCTGTGCGAAGAGGACAGCGCAGCAAAGTTCCGCCGCCCAGCCGGTCCCGCTCCCCATACATTTGAAACACAAACTCCACGTTCTGCGTCGTATCCTCCGCCGTCACGCTTACCCCGATACTGTGTACCAGCTTCCGGAATCCGGCGGTATCCTGCAGCAGTGCGAGGATCTTATCATCCGTGATATTTCCAGCCACCCTCGCACTGTTTTCCAACCTTCCCATATCCTCATAAATATACTGAATGCCCCGGCCATCATGCTGCCGTGCTCCGAAAATTTCCTTCTCCCGCATCACATAAAAGTACGGTCTTTTCTTTTCCGGATCTTTTGGTGCTGTCGGTCCTTTCATCTCTCTAACCCCCATTATTTTATTGTATTCCATTGTTCCGCATCATACAAAAAACTTCTATATATAATGTCCGGATCCGTCTCACATCCGCCCGCCGCATACAGACCCACCGTGCAGCCCGCGAAGCCGCCTGCCGTCTCCGTAGAAAGGCTGCGGATGTCCACTTCTCTCAGCACTGCCGCCTCCCCGCAGCCGCCGTATGCTTCCACAGCCGCCGCAATGCCTCTGACTTCCAGCGTCAGTCTGACAGCTGCCCTGTGATCTGTCTGATTCACAGATACAGACTCTTTGGCAAGCAGATGATCGATCCCTTTCTCGCACAGGTACACCCGCAGAACAATTTCCTCTGTCCCTTTCGGCCTGATCAGAGCCAGCCGCAAATGATACTCGTTATTCTGCAGCAGGGCAATACCTGTCTCTCCGTCACTGACCGGAAGATCCAAGACCGCCTCCGCCCGGAAACAGTGATGCCTTTGTCTCAGTCCAAGATAAACCGGGGATGCCTTCCGGGTCAGTAAACAGCCTCCGTAAGCCAGCCGCAGCCCCTCACCGGAACACAGCCTATATTTGCTCCGGTCAGGGTTTCGTAAAAACAAAAATGCCGCATCCAGTCGTTTCATCTCTCCAAACCGATAACATTTCCTGCCATCAAACTCCGCTTTCTCCATCTCCCAAACCGCAAGCCCTGTCCTCACCTCACTGGTGAGCCTGCCGACACCCGGATTAACCACAGGCCAGTCATTTTCCCAGACCACTCTGGCCAAAAAAGTTTCCCGGCCCAAAGTGGTACAGCCCTCCAACGGCCGAGTCGCCAAAAGCACCATATACCACTCTCCTGACGGCGTCTCCACCAGATCGCCGTGACCCACACACTGGATCGGATAAGACTGCCCCAAATGCCTGTGCGTCAAAATCGGGTTACAGGGATTGTTCTCATAGGGCCCAAGAATGCTGCGGCTTCTGCACACCGCCACGGCATGATGGGACTCTGTCCCGCCCTCGGCATAAAGGATGTAATAATAGCCGTTTTTCTTGTACAGATGAGGACCCTCCGGCCAGACGACACGGCGCATCGCGCCATGCCAGACATCCTTCGCCTTCCCTATAAGACGCATCGTTTTCAAATCCAGTTCCTGAATCCAAAGATACCAGTCCCCGTCATATCGACAGCCTTCCGGATTCGGATGTGTGCCAATATAATAGCAGCTTCCGTCATCATCAAAAAACAAGCTGGGGTCAATCCCCGCCGCACCCTCCAGATAGTATGGCTCTGACCAGGGACCCGCCGGATCAGCAGCCGTCACAATAAAGCTTCCTCCTCCGGACACATTGGTACATGCCACATAAAATGTGCCCTCATCATACCGTATCGAAGGAGCAAACAAGCCTTCCGAATGGCCGCAGCCATACAGCGGAAGCTGCGATTCCCGTTCCATCACATTCCCTATCTGCTCCCAGTGCGCCAAATCCCGGCTGTGCCAGACAGGAATACCCGGGAAATA
This sequence comes from Lachnospiraceae bacterium UBA7060, assembly GCA_002493835.1. Classification (GTDB taxonomy): domain Bacteria; phylum Bacillota; class Clostridia; order Lachnospirales; family Lachnospiraceae; genus UBA3282. The sequence continues at coordinate 77,596 of DLAA01000021.1, forward strand.
GGAAAAAGTAGAATTGACCAGATAAAAGTCATGTCCCACCGCACAGATTGACGGGTCCGGATAAAATCCTGCCAGAATCGGATTTTTCGCAAGCGCCATTTTTATCACCTCCATTTTATCATATCCGCTTTCACTCGGATAGTACAAATCGAGCTTTGCCCGATTGTCGATAGATTGCCATCTTCCCTTTAAAATAGGCGGACGCAGACTGTAATTGTCTGCGTCCATCCGACATATCGTTATGATGAAAATTCCACCGAGAGCTCCACGCTCTCCTTTCCAGAGAGAATTGCCGTTCTTCGATCAGGCTGGCCTGTTCCCACATAGAGCAGACAGCGACGGCTGCCCCTCACGTACTCGCCCATCTCGTCCACCACTAGAAAAGCTTCTCCAGACACCTTTATCTCGACTTCCCTGCATTCTCCCGCCTGGAGAGCAACACGCTGGAAAGCACATAGGCTGTGATTCGGTACTGCATACGGCGACTCCGGATCCTTCACATAAACCTGAATCACATCCTCCGTCGCAGTCTTTCCCACATTGTGCACTTTTGCACGCACCAGCACATCTGACTCTTCTTCGTCTCCATGGATCACAGACGCGCTTTCCACTCTCACATCTCCGTAGGTCAATCCATAGCCAAAAGGATAGAGCGCCTCCCCTTCCATATAGCGGTAGGTCCTCCCCTTCATACTATAGTCCTCAAAAGCAGGCAGCCCCTCCAGAGAACGATAGAAGGTTACTGGAAGCTTCCCTGAAGGAGAACAATCTCCAAATAAGATATCTGCCACTGCCTTTCCCCCTCTCGCACCAGGGTACCAGAGCTGCAAAACCGCTGCCGCCTTCTCCTGCGCTTCCGAAAGATCTATCGCGCTTCCCGCCATCAAGCATACGATCACAGGCCTGCCTACGGCAAGTACCGCATCCATCAGCTTTCTTTGCGGCGCAGGAAGAGCAAGATCCTTCTTATCCCCGGAGGCATAACTGTTGCCGGTGTCTCCCTCCTCGCCTTCCAGTGTCTCGTTTAACCCCACGCAGAGCACCACCACATCACTGTGCTTTGCCACTGTGACCGCCTCTGCAATCCGGTCATTCTCCCGTGCCAAATGCTCCACCCGGTCTTCAAAAAGATGGGACCCCTCCGAATACAAAACTCTTCCATTACGGCCGACTTTATCCTGAATTCCTTCCAAAACCGTTATGTACCTTGAAGAAGTTCCGTGATAGTTTCCGATCAATGCCTCTCTGCTGTTGGCGTTTGGCCCGATCACCCCGATGCACTGCCCCTCTTTCACTTCAAGAGGCAATACGCCCTCATTTTTTAAAAGTACTACAGACTCCCTTGTCATCCGCTCCGCTACCAACAAGTGCTCCTCACATTCCACCTTTTCATAAGGAATGTCGTCATACTCGGTCTCCTCAAACAACCCCAGCAGATATCTAGTTGTAAAAACCCGTACAGCGGATTCCGTGATCTCCTCCTCCGTCACCAGTCCCTGCTCCAAAGCCTTCAACAGGTACTGGTAAGTCACGCCGCAGTTGATATCGCATCCTGCCTTCAACGCCATTGCCGCCGATTCTTCCATAGTATGGGTCACCATATGGTTCTCATGAAAATCTTTGATCGCCCAGCAATCCGACACAAAATGTCCCGTAAACCCCCACGTTTTGCGGAGAATATCCTGTATTAATGTTTTGCTGCCACAGCAGGGTTCCCCGTTGGTCCGGTTGTAAGCACCCATCACTGCCTCCACGCCCGCTTCCTGCACGCAGGCGCGAAAAGCAGGCAGATATGTTTCCGTCATATCCTTTTTAGAGGCAATCGCATTGAATTCATGCCGCACCGCCTCCGGCCCGGAATGCACCGCAAAATGTTTCGCACAAGCGGCGGTCTTTAATCTGTCTCCATCTCCCTGCAATCCTTCCACATAGGCTACGCCCATTCTGGAGGCAAGGTATGGGTCTTCCCCAAAGGTTTCCTGTCCCCTGCCCCATCTGGGATCCCTGAAAATATTGACGTTGGGCGCCCAGAAGGTCAACCCTTTATAGATATCCCTGTCGTTTTCCGCCACATTGGCGTTATATTTCGCACGCCCCTCCGTAGCCGCCACGTCTCCCGCCTCGCGCAGAAGCGCTTCGTCAAAAGCAGCCGCCATGCCGATAGCCTGAGGAAAACTCGTCGCCGCTCCCTGCCTGGCCACACCGTGCAGCGCTTCCCCCCACCAGTTATACGCCGGTACACCAAGCCGCTTAATAGCAGGCGCATCATAGCGCAGTTGGGAAGCGCGCTCTTCTATTGTCATCTGACTCACCAAAGCCTCTGCCAGTTTTCTTGCCCTCTCATGATTTACCATCTTTTTATTTCCTTTCGCCTCTACCCTTCGTTTTAACCTTTCACTGCACCCGCCGTCAAACCGTCTACAATTTGATTACTAAACATACAGTATACAATAATGGTCGGTATAATTGCAATAACGATGGCCGCAAACATCTGCGAGTAATTCGTATTATAAGGCCCTACAAATTTTGACAGAGATACCGGAAGCGTCTTTTTGGAATCCTCGGAAATAAACACCATCGCCAAAAGCAGCTCGTTCCAGTTCGCAACAAAAGTCATTAAACCCGTCACGAAAAGTCCTGTCCGGGACAAAGGCAGCGCAATGTGAGTGAAAGATCTGTAAATAGAGCAGCCGTCAATACAGGCAGACTCAAACAGCTCATTGGGCAGACTTTGGAAAAATCCTGTCATAATAAAAATCGTGATTGGCAAAGACAGCGTCAGGTAAGGCAGAATCAGTCCTGTCAGGCTGTTTGTCAGATGCATTCTGGAAAATCTGGTAAACACCGGAATCAAAATACAATGCACCGGTATCATCATGCCCGTCAGGAAATAGGTCATCATCGCTCCGGATAATTTCCACTTCAGCCTGCCAATAGCAAAAGCTGCCATAGAACCCACAAGCAGACACAAAATTAAGGTGACGCCGCAGACTATAGCCGAGTTCAGGGTCGCCACACCCAGCCTGCCTGCCGTCCATGCAAAGCTATAATTTTCAAACATCAGATGTTCCGGCATCGCCCACGGAGAGACAAACAAAGTTTTGTCATCTTTTAACGATACATAGATCACCCACAGAAGAGGCAGCAAATAGACAACCGCCAGAACAGACAATAATATGTATATGATTGTAGTTGAAACTTTCCATTTTCCTTTTCCCGCTTTATTCATTCCCTGCTGCCTCCTTACATCTCATAATTGTCCACTTTGACAAATTTATTGATAATAAACGTCACGATCAGACAAAGCACCAGAAGCACCGTGCCGATAGCGCTGGCATAACCGTATTTAAAGTATTTGAAACCCTGCTGATACAGATGCGTCGCCAGCACATCTGTCATATGGTTTGGCCCGCCCTCGGTCATGTTGAAAATCAAATCAAAGAACTTCAGGGCGCCGATGGCATTTAAGGACATGGCCGTAGCCACCATGGGACGGATCAAAGGCAGCGTAATATAGCGGAACGACTGCACCCTCGTACAGCCGTCTATGTAAGATGCCTCGTACAAAGAACTGCTGATCCCTGAAATCTGCGCCATATAGAGCATCATAGACTGGCCTACATACTGCCACAGGGCGACGGAGGCAATCACCCACATAGGAAGGATGATAAACCCCTTGGTATCCATCAGCCAGAGCGGTCCCTCTATGCCAAACTGTGCCAAGACCTGGTTGATACCCAGCTTCGGCGTAAAGACAAACATCCACAAAAGTCCCAGCGCCGCGGAGGAAAGCACGCAGGGCAGATAGTACACATTTTTGAAAAAATCACGGCCTTTTTTTATATTTGTTAACAACCCCGCTAAAACAAGTCCCGCGACCAACTGCGTCACTACTGAAAAGATCAAGAAAAACATGGAGTTTTTCAAAGCAATTTTCATGGTTCTGTCTATGGTAAACAGTTGTTTATAGTTTTCAAAGCCGATAAATTTGGGCGCTGTCAATGCATTGTACTCGCAGAACGAATAATAGACAGACTGGCAGATCGGAACAAACAAAACAAAGGTAAACAAAAGAAATGCCGGCGCAACAAATACAACAATCGCCTTTTTATCCCGTAAAAATTTATCCATACACACCTCCGAAATTTTAGAAAAATGCAGGATTGGATTCCTCCAATCCTGCGAAAAATGTTCTTACTTATTTTATTATTTATTCCAGACGTTATTCTTATAGAAGTCCTCCAAGGACGCAAGTCCTTCCTCCACAGGCGTTCCCAGATAAATGGAAACCATGGTATCGTCAAAGAACGCACCTGCCTCTGTAGTCGCCATGGACTCATTGTAGAAACCAAAAGTGGATTTTGCACTTCCAAATACATCCATCACGTACGCGAGCTGTGCAGGCGCTTTGGAAGCGTCATACTCTACTGTGGTTACCGGAATCTTACCACCGACCTCCGCAGTATACTTCTGTGCCGTATCATCAGTAAAATATTTCATAAATGCGATCACCGCATCGGGATGAGTCGTCTTTGCACTCATAGCAAGGCTGTCAGACTTGGCAATGACTCTGCCATCCGTGCCAGGGAAGGCAAACACACCGCACTTGCTCTCAAAATCAGGATTGGAACCGTTGATCTGCGCAATCGCCCAGGAACCCTGAATCAGCATTGCCGCCTCTTCATTGTAGAAGTTTGCCGTCGCCACATCGTTGGTATCGCCTGCCGCCGTAGGCTGGAAGTATTTGGAAATCTCAACCAGCTTATTGGTAGCATTCACCACATTGCTGTCAAGCCAGGAAGCAGATCCGCTGTCAATGGCCGCCAAATCCACGCCCTCTGAATCACAGAGGTAACCGGCAAGCATAGACAAGCACCATGCAGTACCTGCGGAGATAGTGAGAGGAGTATAACCTGCTGCCTGCAGCTTCTCACAGGCATCCAACAATCCCTGCCAGTCGGTCGGCATCGTGGAAATCCCTGCCGCCTCAAACATTTCTGTATTGTAGAACACGCACGCCGCCGCGATATTCAAAGGCACCGCATAAATCTTGCCGTCATAGGTCTGCTGGGAAAAAGCGCCCTCGCCGCCGTTGAAAGTATCGATCCAGCCGTCAGCTTTCAGGTAATCCGTCAAATCTGCCGCAATACCGGGATCCACATACACATCCAAATTTGGACCGGGGCTTACGATAAAGCAGTCGGGCGTCTCTCCTGCCGCCACCAGCGCATTCAGCTTCGCATAATACTCCTCCAGATTCGTCGTTACCACATTTACATGATATTTACCCTCATAATCCTTGTTAAACCTCTCCACTGTATCGCGGTATCCTATGGAGATCAGATCTTCCGTAGCGTTCAAATCATCCCAGAACATCCAAGTAATCTCTTCCACATCTCCACCTGCTGCAGGCGCCTGTGTTTCCGTCTCCGCCGCCGCAGTATCCTGACTTGCTCCCTCGTCAGCCGCAGGTGCCGGGGCTGACGTATCTCCACCGCCGCCGCAGCCAGCCAGCACAGACGCGATCATAGCTGTGCTGATTAAAACCGATAACATTCTCTTCTTCATGCCAATACCTCCCTCAAAAATAGATTCAACTTACGGTCCGATTCTAATCTGAACCGGAAACTGCAATTCCTTGTTACAAATACAGTATAGCAAGTAGATTCCCTATAATCTTTCTAATAATTGCTTTGTGTGTATCAATAATTGCTAGCATTTCAATTTTTGCTCTAAACATTTTATGTTTATTTTGACCCGTGCGTCTCTTCCACAGGCAATATTATGCCCAATATGATCGCTTTTTTCTCTTGTTTTTGTCATTTAAATAGAAAAAAGAAATAGCAATTTTTAGAAACAAAACAGCATCTTTTAGAACAAAAGACAATATTTTTGAAACAGAAAAGGTTGGTGCAGATATGATTGAAGTGTTAAACGGTATCAAGGAAACCGTAGTTTACAAGGAACTGCCCGGATTTAAGGTACATGACAATACCGATTACGAAGCCTATCCAGATCACTGGCACACGCCCATTGAAATTATTATGCCCATTGAAAACTCCTACGATATCTCCACCAAACGCGAGGTCATCACCGTACAGGAAGGAGACCTTCTGCTCATCAATTCCGGTGTGATTCATGGCATGCCCTCAGCTATTCACGGAGAGCGGCTCATTCTTCAGGCAGATTTCTCCCTTCTTCACAATGTGGCAGACATCGAATCTACCCTGTCAACCATTCCCCAGGCACTTTTGCTTTCGCCTGTCACAGCGCCCGCCATCCACGAACAGCTCAAAATACTTATGTTAGAGATTTATCGGGAATATTTTAGCGACACCATCCTAATTAGTGCCTCCATTTATGCGAAACTGCTGGAGATGCTGGTTTTGATCGGGCGTGAATACGCAGGGAAAAGAAACACCCTCGACATGGCTTCCGGTAAGCCAAAGGAACATACCGAAAAATTCATGTCTGTCTGCAGCTATATCCATGAGCACTGTACGGAAGACCTATGTCTGGACGACGTCGCTGCCCTGACAGGCTTTAGCAAATATCATTTCACCAGACTTTTTAAAAATTTTACAGGGGTTTCTTTTTATAAGTATTTAAACAAAAAGAGAATTGAACACGCGGAAAAGCTCTTGGTGGACCCTGCCCTCTCTATCACGGAAGTCGCCCTGCAGTCAGGTTTTTCCAGTCTCTCCGCGTTTATTAGAATGTTTAAACTAATCAAGGACTGCACGCCCACCGAGTTTCGAAATCTATACGAGGACTAGTATACAGCATCCTTCACATTTCGCCAAATGAATGTACCGTACACTAGAAATGTCCGCTCCATCCCTTGTATTTCTTTTCAAAATAACATATGATTGGTGAATAACAAATGCAAAGGAGATATCTATCATGAAGAGAGAAATGAAAAAAAACAAGCAGATAATTCTCGCCGTGGCCGCACTGTTTGTCGCCGCTGCCGCTCTTTTCGGCGTATACCGATTCACGCGGGGAAATACCGTAGAAGGCGCCAAAACCATCACCATCGATGTCATACACAAGGATGCCTCCTCAAAAACTTTCGAATACCACACAGACCGGGAATATCTGGGAGAAGTGCTTGCGGACGAAGCACTGGCAAGCGGGGAAGAAGGCCCTTACGGTCTTTTCATCACAACTGTGGACGGAGAAACCGCTGATGACGCTGCCCAGGAATGGTGGTGTATTACCAAAAATCAGGAGATGTTAAACACCTCCGCCGACCAAACCCCCATCACCGACGGTGATAACTACGAACTGACCCTCACTGTCGGCTATTAATCCCAAAGGATATCTTGTCCCTATGCAAAAGAGCAATTCTTCCAGTAAAATTTCAGAAATTGTCACAGCGGGGCTTTTAGGTGCTGTCCTTTTGATCGGACAGCTTGCCATGGCTCCCCTTCCCAATATCGAACCCGTAACCACCCTGATTATCGTCTTCACCCTGGTTTATAAAAAACAGGTTTTTTTTATCATATACACTTTTGTCCTGCTCGAAGGACTCATCTTTGGCTTTGGCATCTGGTGGATCAGCTATCTCTATATTTGGAGCTTTCTCGCCCTGCTCGTACTCGCGCTTCGAAAACTCGACAACGCTGTCCTCTGGGCAGTAATCTCCGGTGCATTTGGTCTGCTGTTCGGTGCACTCTGCTCTATTCCCTATCTGGCAGCAGGCGGCATTGGCGCCGCCTTCGCCTACTGGAGTGCTGGAATTCCCTACGACATCCTGCACTGCGGTGGAAATTTTGTGCTCACACTGGTTTTGTATTCTCCCCTGACTCGTATTCTAAAAAGGCAGCGCTAAATTTCCTTTCCCTTCTGAATCCCTTATTTTCATTCACTAACCGTTTAATTTATTCCGGTAATTTTCCATATTTTATGCATCATGTTTAATTCTATTTCTTATTCATTTAAATACGGTACAGTAAAATACATACTTCAATTTTTCTACGTCATAAATGAGGCTGCAGGTCCGACGGACGGCCTGCTTTACTTTCAGAGAAAAGTGGAGGCTTTTGCCAAAGCATGGAGAAAACAATGGAATTTGGAGAATTTCTGGCTAAACTGCGCAAAGAGAAGGGGTATCTGCAAAAAGAAGTTGCCGCATACTTGAATATGACCGTGGCGACGATCTCTAACTATGAAAAAGGCGTCCATACGCCTGACTTGAATACACTGGCTAAACTTGCCGACTTTTACGATGTATCAACTGATTATCTCTTACAGAGAACCAAATACCGAGCGAGCATCAATATGCTGAACAAGCGCTTGTCCGCAGATTATACTGTCAGTGATCTTATAAACACCACCTTGGAGCTCGACCGGCACAATACCGATGCTCTGCTGGATTACTATGACCTGCTGGTTTTACGCAATTCCGTTAATCGGTCGAGATAAGCCTGTTTAAAAAATCGAGCGCCCGCGCGCTCGATTTAGAGAATGCTCTGCCTTCTCCCTGAATGATTTGGTATCCTGCGTCAACTTCTGCATGAAGTCCATCTCCTTTTATTGTCAAAGCGCCATCAATTGCTTAGACAATCCGATGATCCCACGGCGGAGTTCGCTAAGGCGTTTTTTGTGTAAAACTTCATTTTCTGACAACAGCACATCATAATACTGGTCATATAAATTATATAATTGGCTGATCGGCCGATCGGTATTTTGTGATAAACCATCCCCGCGCAGTTTGTCCCGGAATTTTTTCAAAATATTGTCACACACAACGCCCTTACGGACTTTTTTGTCTAAATCAAACAAGCCATCATCGAAAACCGGTACGCTCTGTTCCGGCATGGCCTTCGGTGGTTTCACATCGTTTTGGTAATCGTCGCTGTTAAAAATATCCTCCCAGCCGTCGTCCCCTCTTTTCTTCCCATCATTCCCCTGTCCTGTTTTTGCCGTATCCGGCGACATACCGGCATTCCGTGACACGCTTTCCAGCAACGCCGTTTTCAATTCACGCACCTTTCCGGAAAGCTGTTGTGCAATCGCCTCCGCCTTTTCACTCTCATTATTTTCCAAATTCGGGTCAGAAAGCCGCTGACCGAAAAGCTGCTCAGCGGTCAGATTCTTCGGGTCAAACTGTTCAATCACCTTGCCAATGCTTCCATCAATGAGGCTTTCCGCCTTAATATCCCCCAGCAGCAACTCTTCCAGTGCATCGGCAAGCAGTTCCCGCGTATGCCTCCTCAGCCATGCGCATATTTTATCCGCGTCAGGAGCCGCAGAGCCGTCTCCATGGGAAATGTCGGACATAATACATTGAAAGCGCCCCTTCCCCCAGAGAATTCCCAGCAGTTCCCGTCTTTTCTTTTCCACATAAGCATCAATATCATTTTTCAAGTTTTGATATTGCCTCTTCACATTTTCCAGGATACGCGCATACATGAATAAATAGGCGGTGTAACGATTGTATATGTATCCGGGGGTGTCGGAAATCACATATTCATAGACTTTTTCAAATGGAATAGGACTAAGATCCACCTTCTCATCCAAACGGTTTGTAGTATCGTTTACCTTGCCTTTCAGAGTGGTCGCATTCTCATTCCACGTCTTGAAAACCAGTTCTTCCACCCCGCCAAACACCTGTTGGAGAATCGTCTCAATATACTTTTTCTTTTCTGAGGCATTCCCTTCTTCCGCCTCACATATATGTTTCAAGTTCTCCGCAATCTTACGGATAGCAAGGATGCTGTCTGAAATATTCAAATCCGCATTCTTTGCCAGCTTGAGATGTTCCTTGTGGGTCTCCTTCACGCTGCCGGCCAGATTGACCAGCATGTCCACTAACATTCTGGACTGCACTTCTTCCCATTGGCTGATGTCGGAGACGTAAACCCTTTTACACTTTCCCGAATAATAAATATGCGCATTGTCTAACCAATAGGACAAGTCGGATGGAGTCCTCAGATTGTTTTCATAGCAGTTATAGAGCAGATACAAAAATTGATCTGGCATCTTTCCCTGCTCCCTGACAAACTGAATGCGTTCCCCCATCGTCCATTTTCCGGGAGTTTGGGACTGCGGCCTCTCTAGGAAAATCATAGCGTCACTGTCCTGCATCAATGTTTTCATCTGGTCTACATTGCTGATAGCGTCGTCATTAGCTCCGACGCTGTCGACAAGCTCCAGACCGGCAATCTCCCCATATAGTCTGCCCCTGATTTCAACCACCTGCACGCCGCAATAGGTCGTATAACGGTATTTATTCTTTTCCACATCCGTATCATATTTGCAGACAAAAGTTTTCACCGATGCAAAATTATTCTCCGATGGTATCTGCATGCTATAACTTGTATTCTCTTCCCAGCTTTTTATAAGGTCGTCTATATGAAAGGCGCTTTTAGGCCTTCCCTCTTCCATAGTATCTTCTGAATAATCCTGATTCTTTGAAAAATATACGAAAGAACAAAAATCACACACCGATTCCATAGCCCTCTCATCGCTGTTACGGACTTTGCAGAGGTTTTTAAATTCAGCTGACAGGTAATATTCCTTTAAAAGCTCAATTGCATCGGCTCCGTTTTCAAACTCTTTCCTGAGTCCGGCTATTTTGGGAAATTGGTCAGCAATCCCCAATTCCGCTAACTTTTTGACCAGGAGGTGGATCGACTGCTGACAATCATTCTGAAATGTAAGCCTATCCTTAAACCTTGCAACAACTACTATTCCCTCTGTATGGTCGTCATAAATCAAAACCGTGCGCGTGCCTGTACAGGACTTAATCGCACCGGCACTGGGAAATAGGTTTTTCTTCTTTTTATCATCTGTACTGCCTAAAGCAGAATGCAGGAATGTACTCTTACCAGAATTAATGAGACCTACCACAGGCACACGGATATTCTTCCGGTCCATAACCCTTTTGGATTCTTCCAATGTACGCAGATTCGCTTCCAGACAGTCCTTTTCTTTCACAAGCTGTCCATAATATGACTCAATCAAGTCATGATGGCTGGCTTCCATTCCCATGCCTTTGTTGGATGCCTCAGCCAGATCACCTGTACTGGCAATCAGTTTTTGTAACGGCTCCATGATTCCGTTCGTCCTGGCTATCATCTTGCCCAGTTCTCCTGACTGTTCTTCCCTTGATGCCAATACGGCGGCGATTGCCTCTTTCACGCTTTCCTGCCTGAAGTCGCCTTCCGGGTCGTAAGTACAACAAAATCCATAATCACGGCATTTTTGTATAATGTTGGAATCATCTTCCTGAATGATATGCGGCATATTTTAATCCTCTCTCCTTTCCTGTTTGAATCCCTCATTTTTTATTTACTTTAACTCAATAATCAATTCATCTTTGGGATTGTGCTTTTCAGGATCGCCGTCCGGCGCAGCAAAAATGCTGATTTCCGTCTGGCTGTCTACCCTGACATAGCAGGTTTCGTCCCTCCCCATCGGGACATTTTGCTCATTCAGCATAATCACCTTAGTTCCACTCAGCACACCTTCTTTCGGAATCCTCTTTGTATAATACAGATCGCAAATGCCGGAAGAAGAAAATGGGACGATCTCCCCGATGGCCAGTCTGGCAAGACTGCCGCCATGCTCCCCCTTCAGCAGCTCGATGTCAAAAAAGCTGCTCGTTCCAAGATAATACAAAAGGCGATCCTGCACGCGGTGGTTTTCTATATTCACCTGGTTTCCATTTAAAGCCAGTCCATATGCGACTCCGGTTTTACCGTCAAGATCCCCCAGCCTTGAAATATTGGCACACATTTTTTTCCGCTGCCCTTCGTCCCATAAATCCATAGGGACATGTTCTTCAAAGCCGGGAGAACCCATCGGATCACACAAATATACCTGTTGAATATAGGTATGGTCCAGTTCTTCGCTGACATATCTTTCAAACATTTTCCTGACCAGCTTGGAACGGCAGGAGTTTCCCGCAAGGAACACGCACAGCTGCGGCACATCTTTTTGTCCAAGCTCTTCCAGCATGCGGTAGAAAGTATGGAAAAAAGCGGATACGCCCTCATAGATACGTTTTTCAAGCAATTCTTCCAACGGTCCGCGGGGCAGTTTCAGGCTGTTGGATACGGAAATGCTGCTGTTTTTTTCGGTTTTTTCCTTATTTGCATCGTCGCTCCCCCTCATCTCGGGCAGCAATCCAGATGTATTTATGTCGACTTCACTCTCGCTTTCATCGGGATTTTCCCAAACCGGCTTCCTGAGCTTGTCCGCCAGGAACTCTAAATTATAGGCGGCTTCAAAAGAAGCTGCAAAAAACTCTTCATTTCCCCCTTCGTAGCATCTGGGACGGGAAATCTTATAACCGCCGCCCTTAAAGCAGTTCCAGTCCTCCATCCCCATGCACATCCGTACTGCTTCTACCGCCAAAAGTTCCAGAAGATTTTCACCTCCCAAAAACGGATCCCCGCCATCGTCCAACATCATGATTTTGTATGTATCTTTGTTGGTCCTCCCATCCTTTTTCGACACCCAGGCCCCATAATTGAAATCGCAGGTTCCACCGCCAAAATCAAAGATTCCATAGAAAAATTTCCCCCTGCACCTGCCCGGCATTCCCATGCATGCCAGTGCGCACACCGCATAAGCCGCCGGTTCGGAGCAGGTACAGGCCACGGAAAAGCGATCCATGGCGCTGCTGTTTAAAATGCTGGCCGGCAATGATTTCAAAAGACCGCGCTGAAAACTCTTCCGCATATTATCCTGAATCTGTTCTGAACATACTGCCGAAAAAGACAATCGGTATCTCATAAAAATTTTATGATCCTGATTATTGTTTACATACAGCCCCAAATAATAGGCGTATAATTCAATAGGATCTATGCTGTTTTCTTCAGAGCCATATCCTTTCAGTATAATGGGCTTGTCCGGGGCATCCTTCTGCCGCAGCGCTGCCTCCCCCGCGTTCGGGTCAACCATCCATTGTTTCAGACTGCGGAAGATACCCAACGCCGAGTCAGAACTTCCGCCTGCACGTTCCGAATTGTCAATGGAAACATTTGACCAACGCGTATCGGGTCTGCCGCGTTCCGATTCATATGCTTCCAAGAATTCTTCCAGACTGCTGAATTTCAGTACCGTGGGATGCAGGGGATCGCGTCCCTTTCCTGACTTAAACGTATAAAAGCCGCCCGCCGCCTGCTCACTGATCACCAATACCGTACTCTTTGTCCCGAAATCGATGGAGACAAAACCATCGCTTACAATGTTTTCAGACGGTGCCTCCGCGCTGAGCCATTCTCCATCCGGAAAAATGCAGCGGATTTTTTCTGCATCCGGCTGCCCTTTCTCAAATACATCCCAACACCGTCCATCGTCAAAAAGCCTTTTTGACAGACAGTAATACGGATCGCCCAGCCGTACATAGTCCGCTTTAAGGCAGTACTCTTTCAGTTTGCCATATTGCTCTTTTGTCAGTTTCACCGTTTTCGTCTCAGGCAGACCGTGCAGCCAATCCAGTATTTCCTTGACATCCGGAACCAGTCCGTGTTCCCGGTATAACTTTTCCCAGCTTTCCAGCCCCCCTTTTTCATCCTTAAAAGAGTAACTCCATACCGGGTAGGAATATCCTTTGAAATCTCCGGTCCGCCGGAACAGCATCTTGCATTTTATCCATTGGCCGTCTTCCCAGCCCAACAAACAATCAACTGAAGTCAGGAATGAAAGCCCAGGTTCCGTCACCGTTCCGTCAGATGTGACAAACCGATTCAGGAGGGAACGCAGCTGTATAGTCTGGCTGAGCGATGCAGGGCGCAGTCCTTTATATATTTTCTCAGTTAACCTGTCCAATGCAGTCGGGATCATGACTTCTTCCCCTGTAAAATAACAGACAGCCGGAACGCGCATATTCTCTTCCTCATAAAGAGGAAAAAAAGCAGAGCCGCCCACCCTTCCCGCCGCCTCCAAGGCGAGCCGCCTGCGTCTGTCCCCTTCTGCATCCAGCTTATTCTGCTTGTCCCATATTCCGATTTTTTTCATCTGCCCTTCCGACAGATACGCATCCCTTACGACCATATTATTCTCCCTCTACATACGAACGGTATGTTTCATTTTTCTTTTCATCCCGGAATCCGTGCAGCCACACTTTCACAATATTTCCATACTCCTCCCCTTTTTCATCAATATACCTGCACAAATCGCTGTCATAGGGATCCCCCGCCTCAATGTCAATCCTGGACAGCTTTTCCGCCTCCCAATACGCGCTCCCTAAGTCAAACACGGCTGACAGGAGAGTGTCCAGTGTGCAAAGAGTGTCTTTCAGCGTCTCCCCGGATACTTCCCCGTGAAGATTGCATACGGTAATGAACGACTGGACGGTCTGATAAAAACTGACCGGATAGGACTCCCGCAAGGCGCCGGACAGAAATCCGTCAAAATCATCAAGCGGTACCACACTCTGCATGTATTTAAAAAATTCCTGCGGCAGCATGCTTTTTTTCTCCATAACGCCCTGATAGGCATGATACAGCCTCATAAGGGCAGGCATCTTTTCCTGCTGCAGGTTCACGGCCTCCATCTTTTTCTTCAATTCACTATTTTCTTTTTGAAGATCCTCATATGACTGCTTCAGCGAAAGATAATTATTTCCAATTTTCTGTACTGTCTCCTTTTCCTTCTTACATTTTTCCCTCTCATCAGCCAAAGCTGCTTCTGTTTTTTCAAAATTTTTTTTGCACTGACAATATGCATCCCGAAGTCTCTGTATCTTGCTGTTAGTCTCTCCTAACTTCCTTACTATATCACCTGCCTTTCTCATGATTTCATCATTCACTTCGAACATACTCCCGTCCAGCTCCAAAATCTCTTCGTCCGTGAGGAGCTGCCCTCTTTCTTTTAAAAATTCATTCTGATTGTCAATACCGCTCATCGCCGTTTCCTTTCTGTATTTTCTGACAGTTCCTAATTCGTTATTATTAGTATAGTGCAACTTCTATTTCAACTTTTTGTGAATGGATAATCGTACCATCATATATAAAATCAACTCGGTATGTACCGGCTTTGTAAGTGCTGATGTTTTCATTTCCCCAGCCGCAATCTATACGGCCGGTCATGCTGACATCCTCGGAAAATGTATGTTCCTGGAAGCTGTAATTCTTCTTCTTAACTCCGCTCGGATCATATATATCCACAAACAGCACTGCTTTCTGGATGCTGTCATCTAAAAAATAGACATCACAGTCAAAATGTAAATACCGCATTTCCGCTGCCTTCAAATCACCGCTTTTCAGCTTATTTCCGTATTTATCAGCGTTATATACATCATTCACTTTTAACATGACAGGTGGTGCATATTTTTCTATCTCTGCAAGCTTTTCAGACATCCCTTCCAGCTCCGCCACTGCCTCCGTAAACTTTTCCACCGTCTCTTCCCTCCCTTTCTCCGCGTTCTCATAGGATGTCTCTGCCTCAGCAAGCCTGTCCTCCAGCTCTTTCTTCTTCGTCTCCGTGTCCTCATAGGAAGCCTCTGTCTCCGCAAGCTTTGCCAGCACCTCGTCCTTCTCATCCCTTGCATTCTCGCAAGAATCCTTCCATCTGGAAACCTCCTCCGTAAAATAATAAGCTTCAAACAGCATAATCACTAACGAGAGAACCAATACCACTCCCAAGGCGGATTTCCTTTTTTTTGAAAGAGCTTTCTTCTCACCGCGCAAAATCTCCAGCTGCTTTTCCTCTTCCTTCAGTTCGGCCTTTTTGCCCTGCAGTTCTCCGGATATTTTATCCAAAGAGCTTTTTCTATCCTGCAGCTCCTTGCTTTTATTTCCCAGATCGTCCTGCAGTCTCTTACATTCCGCACTCATATCACGATGCATTTGTTCGTTTTTTTGGGAAAGCTCCTCGCACTCTTTTTTCAGTACCCCTTTCTGTTTTATATATGTCGTAATCTCTTCAAGGTGAGCCTTTTTCTCCGCCTCCGCGTCATTCCGGGCGCGGGCGGCTTTTGCGTCTGTTTCTTCCTTCTTTCGCTGCGTATCCGCGAGCTCCTTCTGTACTTTCTCCAAACTTTCCTTGGCGTCGATATAGTTCTTCTCCAAAGCCGCGGTTTCCTGCTCCAGATTCAAAAATTGCACCAAGTCGGAATCGAACGGTTTCTGTTCCATGTTTCTTCCTCCATCTGTTTCACTTTCTCCTTGTATCATCAGGAATTATTCACCATTGCACCTGACGTAAAATTTTTTGATTCCTATATTGTATGTCCTGAAAGGTGCGGTGAAATTGCCCTTTTCGTCCAGATACGTGTACAACCTGATTTCTGAGTCAGATTTCCCGCCGAAACCATCTTCGTCTTCCCAGTAACGCCCGTCCGGCTGTATTTCCCACACCATCAGGATGGTATTGTCGTCCATCAGGGTAAAGTCCGTGCGGAAACATATCTGAGGTTCCAATTCGCGTTCTGATTCCCATGCGTCCAGCCATTCCTCCGGATTCTCAAGTCCCGGATAATTCTGGATATACCCGTTGTTATCCACAATCCATTTCCTGATACCATATTCTTTATTTACAAATTCCACTGCAGCCACTTCCCCTTCGTACCGATACAAATGATCGCCAAACGTAACCCACTGGCTAAGCTGCGGCCCATTGTTTTTTGTTCCTTCCATTGGAAGGGTGTTATCTTTTACAGCAATATACCTTTTCTTCAAATTCTTTAATAAACCCATGTTGTCACCTCATATAAGCATCCTGTGATATTCCATCTTTTTAAAAATTCATATGCCGCATTTTTCCCTGTCTCCGTTTTCCATAGCCTCAATTTTGCTGAGCATCACGTCCATACTGTGGTTCATACTTTCAATATTGCTTTTCAGTATGCCAAAGGCGTTTGCATACTCAGGATAATACTTCTTGCAATATGAGGCCATTGGGATAAGGAACATAGATGTCTCCCTGATATATTTACGCATTTTAGGGAACGTAAAAGTATACAGAGTACTGCTGTTATGCAGACGGTCACTGAGTTTGATCAGCGCCGCCTGCGGCTGTCCCTCAATTTTCTTGAAATACACATTCAGCTCATGGTCATTCATCCCTGATTCTTTCGTCAGCAATTGAATCAAATCCAATATTTTCTGGTTCAAATGATATTCCGTCACCAGTTCCCGGCCCGATAAGGGCAGTTTGTCCTTACAGTCCTCCAACACATCGTGGAGCAGGGAAGCGGCAAGGGTAATGTCATTCTCTACCCCATAGCTGATCAACGTGCTGCAGACTTTCAGCGGATGGGAAATATATGGCGTCCCGTCTTTCCTGTATTGCCCATCGTGAAGCTGCCGCGCAAGGGATAATGCAATCATCGTCTGCTTAAGCTCCCTGCCTACCGCAAAGCCCTTGATGAACATATAAGATTTCATATATTGCGGGGTTCCGCCCTCAACATATTCGTCATTCATTTTCAGACTCTGATCTTTTCCCTGCATACAATCCCTCCTCGTCAGTGTATAACTCCGAAATCATAACTGTTCCGTTTGACTGAACAGTTACCCCAATGCCCCTGAAACACCCTGCATCAGTCCATTGCCGGATGCCTTAGGCTGGATTCACTCGTAAACCATCGTAGTTTACCTTGTCATCATCAGCACCTCACTTTCATTTGATGATGCCATGATAACAAGTTTTCCTGCCTTAGTTGTCGCTTTTTATATGACAAATCAACTTTTGTGCTCTTTTATCACAAATTTCGTTAAACCAGCTATAAGACGATCTACCTCGGCTATGTATTCCTCATATCCACCAGTTTCATTTTCGGCACTAGCCACAATCGTCTTACGCGCTCTTTCAGCAGCCTTATTCACCAGAGCTTCGAAAGCGGCTTTGAGCTGCGGAATGATATTCGTCTGGACAAACGATATTGTGTTATCAACAGAATCGTCTGTAGTGGTATCGCTGCCTCCAATTGCCCTCCCTATAGCGCCTCCTAATGCGGCTCCAATGGGCCCGCCTAACAACGCGCCTATCCCTGCACCGAAACCAGTCCATCCCAATTTTTCACCAGATGTAGCCGGAACAGACGTATGATGCGGTCCCGGAAAATTTGCTGCCTCTGTTACATTACCGATAAAGCTCTCATCCCCGGCCATAAAATATGCATTCCATCTTTTACGGATTTCCGCAAAATTCTTTTCAAAATGCCGCCGTACAGTATTTTCCGTTTTGGACGAATACTTGTCTCTCCAGCCCTCATCGCTTCTCAAAGGAACAATTTCACTGCGTAGATTATCTATATTTATCAGCATTTTCTCAGCTTCGTCAGCAATGCCCCGGATTTTTGCAGACCACTTTTCCCCTTTTTCTTTCGCCATTTTTATTTTTATTTTCTTTTCATCTTCCTGGACGTCACATAATTTTCTGCGGAGGTCTTTCAGACTCTCCATTTCAGATTTTGCGCTCTCTGAAATTTCAATACGTTTATCCATGATTTGGGCGGAAGCGGTTGTGTCCCGTATCTTTTGCCTGTCCGTTATGGATTTCGTCGAAAACAAATTCTTAAGCCAGTCATCAAAGCCGTCCAGTTCTATCATTTGAGGCGCGGAACACATCATATAATATTTCCCCAGCCCTGACACGGATGCCAGCGAGGAATCCATAGAGCCAAAAAAACTCCGGCAGAGTTTATCTACTTCATTCACACGCTCTATAGAGTTCAGTCGATTCGTGCAATTCACAGCATATACGACATTACCGCCCATCCGTTTATGTATCTTCCAAGTCCTCTCTTTTTCCGCTCCGCTTATCATTGCACCTGCATCATAGACGCATACGCAAAGATCTGTGTCATTAAGAGCATACAGGGCTGCCTTTTCAAGCATTCCCTCCTGCGAACTGTCATCCATTCCAGGTGTATCCCTTAATTCAACGTCTTCCAAGAGCCACGGGACTGGAACCTCGAATATAACTTCCGCAAGATGCTGCAGGTCCTTGACCTGGTAATTGAGAATAACATTCTGGGCATGTTCCAGTGTGACAAGATGCCTTTGTCCATTTTCACAGATCCATGCTTTCAATTCCTTCCCTTTAAAAATCCGTGTAATAACCGCCGTGGCCGTTGTCGCACGGGTGGGCAGCAAATCCATCCCTAAAATGGCATTGATAAGGGATGACTTCCCTGTTTTAAACTTTCCAACAAAAGAAACCACAAGAGGTGCATTCTTTGATATTGGACGCTTTAAACTATTAATAGTGTCTAATTCATGCTCATAAATATCGACCAGGTTTTTTCTCTTTTGCCATGCAAGCATGTGCAATAGACCACGAACATCTTCTCTGACTTCCAATCCCCATACCTCCTATATTTGACTGCAAAAGCGGATGAACTTTTATCCATCCGCTTTCCACAATCCCTTATCTGTCAGCCTTTTTAACGATGGCCAGAAGGGTTTTCCCCGCCTCTGCAAGTTGATTCTGGTAAGCATTCCGCTCTTTTTCTGCTGATGCTGCCTCTTTCTGTTTTAACAGGCCCACGCCAACCCCGGCTCCTATCGCACCTAACCCTATTGTTCCTACAGTTGTCATAAGTACTGCTGCATTCAATAATCTAGTCAAACCAAAGCCCACGGCTGCGCCGCCAAGTGCTGGTCCTGCAACAAGCGCGGAAGAAGACTTATCACCCGGACCAACCTGCTCCAGTTTTACCGCATACAAAGCATCCTCAAACTCTCCGGCGATCTCCGGATGCTCATTCCTAAGCTTCTCAAGCCACGCATATTGATACTGCCCTGGCAGTTTCCACCTTTTTTTCTCCGTCGCCAGCTGCTGTTCTATCGCGCCCAGGTCAATCTTTCCGCCGCTTTTCAACATCTCTGACAATAAATAATTCGTAAGGCTTTCCCACTGTTGTTTAAATCCCTCTTCAAATGTCATCTCGCTCATTTACCTCCTTTTTGCATATTTCTCCAATTCCCCCGATTCCGGTACATAGCCATATAAAATCTTATATACCTGTGAAAACCTATCGCTCAAGGCTTCCAGCACCGCTTTCTGGCGTTCATTTTCTTTATCATTCACATCCCCGGCATTCCTTTTTTCTTCCATGATTTTCTTTTGACGTTCTTCTGCCTCATTAATCAGCCCGTTCGCTTTCTCAAAAAGATCGCTGCTTTGATCAGAAAATTGTCGGTTTATGCTTTCATACAATGTGTTCTCCTCTTCCTGCACCCTTTCCCGCAGACAAGCAAATGCCAGCGGTCCCATTTGGTTCAGAAGCTGCTTTGGCACTCTATGTGAAGAGAAGATAAAGCCTATCGCTTCCACCACAAGTGCAGGCAGGAGAATCGCAGACCCAAACAGCATTCCTATGCCCCAGTTGATAATTCCCTGTACAAGTGTCCTTTTTAAATAATCACTCCATGAAACTCCGCCGCTTGCCGCCCCTTCTATGGCAAGGCTGATATCACCATGGCTTAGCGCAAATATCGTCTGGAGCGGGCTTGCTGTATATGCGCCGTTAACTTTCACATTTCCCCAGGAAAAAATTTCAACCGCCTGATTTAGGCCAATTCCAAACCGGATCAATTCATCCCCAAGCTCCTGTTCAAGATCACGCAATTCCGGCTCTATTTCTGTTCCAATCCTTGACTGCCAGACTTCAAGCTTCATCCGGATATAATCATTGATTTTATCTGTAATGGGGGCTAAGAGTTTTTCCTGTTCTTTTGCCGTTTCTTCCTTATCCTTCCACGGGAGATTGACCGTAACAGCGGATGCGGCCATTTTCAGCATATTGGAAACACCAAATTTTGTATCGCTGTTTTCCACCTCTATGGCAAATTCACGTGGAATTTCCGTTTGCACATAGGATAGCAGGCTATTGTATACTTTTTTTGAAAGGATATCTCCCGTCCTGCTGATAAGACGGCTCATGTTTTCTGCCTGGGAACGTAAATCTTTCAGCACCTCCTCTGCTGCAGCAAGATTCTGCTCCAGCTGCTCCAGCGGCAGGCTTCTCGCAGCTGCATCTGCCCGGACCTGAACCTCTGCTTCCCAGTATACGTTAGCCATACCTGTAAGGGTTGACTGGAATGTTGCACGTATGCGTTCATCTGAATTCAGGAAAGCAGATAATGCATCCTCAAATTCCGGTATCCCCGTGTCCTGTATGGCAACATCAACGGAAATTTCTTTCGACCCGATTTTTAATTTATACGGTTCTCCCGTCCTCGCGCATAAAGCTCCATACGCATTTGTGAAAAAAACCCTGCTCCTGTACAGTTCTTCATCAAATCCTCCATCTTTATCCGTAAAAACTTCCGCAAGACCTTTTCGTACCGCCGGCTTTACCGTCCGTTCCAATTCATCGGCATTGATATTATCTATCCTGTTTACCACGAAAAAAACATTCCGAAGATTTTTTCCTGCAAAATTTTCCGCTATGTATTTCCTTTCTGCCGCTGAGAATAATGCCTGCGCTGTCAGCATGAAAATAATAGCGTTTGCCTTTGGCACAAATTCATTTGTAGTACGTGTCCTCGCATTCGCCTCCTCAAGTCCAGGAGAATCAATCAGACGGACACCGTCCTTGAATAGCTCCCCATGGCTCTGCATCACCACGTAGGAAATGTCTGCAAAGCGATTACAATTCCCGCCATCCTCTATCGCCTGCTCATCTTCCTCAGTCAATGCATATTCCTCAGTAAAATGCTCCAGCGATATCAGGTCCGGCTTTACGGAATCCGTCCGATAAACCTGGACAACATCATCATGCTCGCCATACTCTACCATAGCGATAACTGCCGTTGTCGCCGTAGCACGGGCCGCCATCATAAGCCTGCCAAGCATCGCGTTGATGAATGTGCTCTTTCCGTTTTTAAATTTCCCCATAACAAGGATTTTAAAAAGCCCGTCATCCAAGTCTTTAGCCAATTCCGCAAATCCTTTTCCGGATATATTCATGCCAAGGCCGGGCCTGTACGGAAACCTTGGGACATAATCCATCTCTCCCCCGCCTACGAGGATCCCGTATTCCCTGACGTATCCAATGATTTCCCGCACCTTCTCTTGTGACTCTATAATTCGTATCGCCATAGGAAGCCCTCCGTATCCCTCCTCTAGTTTTTCCTGACATTTTTTGCCAGATTTACGAATTCTGCCTCCGTAGGCTCATGTCCATAAAGAGCTGCATATACCGAATGGATACGATCCCTCATAGCCTGAAGATTTTCATCAACACGGCTGTTCTCCTCATCGGCGGCTTTCTGGTCGTCTGCATTCTCTTCGAGAAGCTTTTTCATATTGTTCTCCGCATCGGCAACCATGCTCAATGCGGTACCTGCAATCATCTCACCCTTTTCCACAAAATTATCTGTAACGCTGGTCTCAAAATCAAGTTCCTGTTTTTGAATTTCATTCACAAGAGCCTTAAACGCTTCAGCACCTATCGCATTCGCCTGGTCTTTGGCAACAGTCTTTGAGCGGAAGATTACAGAACCCACCTCGATCGCAAGCGCTATTACGATAAACGGTGCTCCGAATATTGCTGTAACAGCAAGATCAAGCCCCAATTGTATTCCCACACGCTGCAGGAAAGTTCCCCAGCCGATTCCGCCTTCCGCCGTTGATTCCATTGCAAGGCTCACATCCCAATTGCTCAGTGCAAGCACACTTTGTAGTCCGGCTTTAAATCCTCCCCCCTGTTTAGGCGCCTTTGCGGTTCCATAAGCAAAGCGGTTCACCGCTTCCTCTAAATCCAGATCAAAATCAGTACACTGTTCGTCCAACTCATCCGACAAATCCCGCAAGTCTGCATCTACAAGAATCGGAACACGCTTTTCCCACTGGTTCATTTGCTCTTTGATATATTTATTGATGCGGTTTGTAATCGGTTTCAGTATTTCAATTTGCTCATTTGTCATTTTGTCCTTCAAAGACTTAATGGGAAGTGCGGCGAGCAAGTTCACAAATGCAAGCTTGACAAAACTGGAGACACCGAAATCAGAACGCAAATCCTTGCTGTTTTCCAGATAGGCACGGAATTCCCGCGGAATATCCGTCTGGACATACGAAAGGAGATCCGTATATAACTTCTTGGAGATCAAGGATCCGCTGTTCTTCACTTTGCGACGGATATCCTCCACCTTCTCCCTGGCCTCCTCCAGCTTTTCCTGGGCAAGCTTTGCGTTGTTTTCCCTTTCTTCTTTCGACTGTGAGCGGACTGCCTTATCTGCGGCCGCCTGCTTCTGTGCGCTCTGATATGTATTGGCCATTCCCGTCAGCGTAGAGCGAAACGTGGCATGGATCCTTTCTTCAGAATTCAGGAAATCCCGCAGCGCGTTTTCAAATTCCAGCATACCGGTATCTTCCAGTTCAATAGGAACAGGAACTTCCTTTTTCCCCAAAATAACTTTATAGGGTTCACCAGTACGAACACATAGTGCACCATAAGCATTTGTAAAGAATACCCGGCTATTATACAGCTGCTCATTAAAATACCCTTCTGCATCCGTAAAAACTTCCGAGAGTCCCGCTTTAACAGACGGCTTCACGCTGCTTTCCAATTGCCCCTCCGTCAAGTTATCAATCCTGTTAATGACGAAGAACACATTGCGCATCTCTTTTCCCGCAAAATTTTCAGCGATATATTCTTTCTCCTTTGCTGAAAACAGGCTTGTTGCAGACATTGTGAAAATGATGGCGTTTGCTTTTGGGACAAATTCACTTGTTGTGCGAGTACGGGAAATATCCTCCTCCAGCCCAGGCGAATCAATCAGGCGCATACCATCCGCAAACAGCTGGTCTGTACTCTGCATCTCCACATGGGAAACATTGGAAAAACGGTCCAGACGCCCGCCTTCTTCAACCAATTCCTGGTCAGCTTCTGACAGTGCAAACTCCTCTGTGAATTTCTTCAGAGACATTTTCGCCGAAGGGCGGTCTGTATAACAAACAGTTACTTCATCTGTGTGATCGCCAAATTCCACCGTGGCAATGACCGCCGTACATGCGGTCGCCCGCGCCGCCATCATAACTTTCCCTACAAGGGCATTGATAAAAGTGCTTTTTCCATTTTTGAATTTTCCCATTACCAGCGTTTTGAACACACCTTGTTCAATATCTGCTGACAGCGCGCGGAAGCCCTCTGCCTCTGTATGCATCCCTAGACCCGGCCTGCAGTCAAGGCCGTCAATCCTGGCTTCACCGGGCTCATCCACCAGCACAGCGTAATCCCGCACATCCCGTACAATACCATCAATCTTTTTCTTCGTGTCCGCGTTGATAAATGCCATAGCAATATCCTCCCGTTGTCTTATCGTATTTTATTATTCCATTGCATTCTTTATTTCTTCCCTGATATCAGCCAGAGCTTTGTTCTGACCCGCATAATCAGACTGGTCAGATTTGCGGCTGTTCAACGCCTGAACCATAGTATCCATCATTTTCTGGTAACATTCTTCAATACAAAGCATCAAGTTTTTTTCAATGGAAGCAACAATTCCATCTATCCAGACAATCATATCATCATAGATTTCCCCACACATATCTTCCGATGCCGTAACCAATGACTGACGGTTA
Organism: Lachnospiraceae bacterium UBA7060; assembly: GCA_002493835.1. Lineage (GTDB taxonomy): Bacteria > Bacillota > Clostridia > Lachnospirales > Lachnospiraceae > UBA3282. Next base: position 102,091 of record DLAA01000021.1, read on the forward strand.
GTCTCTATAAAAGCTTTTTTCCCCAGCTGCTTCACTTTATGAGAACCATAGACAGCCACTGCAGCACCTATAATGGGATGCGAGATAAGCACAAGCGCTATGCCAGAAGCAATCACTCCGCATTGCTTTAATTTCGTGTCATCCTTTTTTTCTTCAAAGTTGAACGTGTTTTCGTCTGCATGGAATTCTGATTTGAAATACATATCCGTAATACGGAACACATAATCCGCAGTCTGTGCGTCCGCGCCGCTTTCAATATAGCTGCGGATATCCTTTTCCACATAATTGTTCAGGTCCCGCTGCATTTCTTCTGCTGAAATGCGGATATCTTTCAATACTTTTTCCGATTCTTCGTTCCATTGGTCCCCAATATATGGCGGCAGAATACTCTGCATCTCCGCCACATCCTCGCCTTTGGATACTTCGTCCCGAATCTTTTCCATCAATGCGCGGTGAAACCTGGAAAGCCGCTCTGCTGCATCCACCTTCATCTTGGATGTGTACTGCATACGCGCACGTCTGCAGGCTGACTCTTTTCTGGCAGGCAGCAGCCTGGCTTTCTCCTTTAAAAGTTCTATGGCCTCATCCAGGCGTTCGCTGTTTGACGAAAGCGCCTCTATCTGCAATTCCACTTCATGTGCTGCTTTGGAAAGAAGAATCTTTTCTGTTCTTTTCTTCCTTAATTCGCGCAGATTTTCCATCTCATCCGCAAGCTCTTCCATCTTCTTTAAAATAGCGCCCTCTTTTTCTTCCGGTATCCGAAAAAACGGAACATTGCCGCCAAAGAATTTCTCCAAGGAAGCATCTATATCCGCACGGTCATCATCAAGAATCAAATGATCATTTGTCAAAACTATCCCAAGTGCGTCCTTGATATTCGGGAGCAGGCAGTTCCGTAATACTTTTCTCTCACTCATTGCTAACAGCGCTGTAGACGAGAGGGTAAAAAGACAATAATCACTGTCCATCAGCACCTTTTCCCAATCTACCTCCTCAAAATCATTGTCAGAGGCAATTATCTGAACCTGGAACTTTTTTAATGTTTCCAAATGGTATGTCAACTCACAAATGACCGGGATGCCTGTACGATCCAATCTGCACAGTGAATCCGCAAGGCTTTCATAAGTAACCTCATGATATTCATCCCCATACACAATTACCGTTTTCTCTGATTCCCCGAATGACACTTCGCAGTGGTATCCCCTCATAAGCGCCCGGTCAAGCTGTTTGGCCCCTCCGAATATACTGTTTAATATGCCGAATAAATTCTGCTGCGGCTGGCCTACAAGCGTTATACGGACAGGCAGGCTGTCCCCAGGTTCTGCCGGCATCGGGAAATCCGTTCCTGTCAATTCGCTTACACGCCCCATCAAGTCAATTACTTTTGACATATACACCCTCCTTCTACATGACTTCAATAATTTGCTCTGTTTCCTTTGCAAGCTGCTCCCAACTCAAGCTGTCAACATCTATCGGCTGTCCGGTATATTTCCCATACATCGCTGACTTTGAAAATAGGTCAAGCGCTTTTATCCTTTTGGGAATAATCGGATGCTGCATATTGAATTCCGCAAATTTGCCAATAGATGTGCTGTCAAGCATCCTTTCGCTTTCCCTGACATATTCATCAATATCAATATTGTCAATATTGAGCAGACCGCCTTCCAGCCGCATCAACGCGCGTTTTGCAGCATTGACATCTCCGCAGCAGATAAGACCGGCCCTGTCAGCCGAAATTTCCGACCGCCTTCCCCAGGCATTTAACGGATAGGAGATCGTTTTTGTTACAATCGGCCCGACAAGAGGCAGAAGGCCGCCCGCCGCCCCCATCATGCTGATTGCCGAGTGGTAAACCACATGCCCAAACGCAAGATGCCCGCATTCATGGCCTATCACGAATTTCATTTCTTCCTGGCTTAAAACAACCGGCAGCATTGTACTGATTGCAATAAAGGAAAACTGGTTAGTGCCTGCCGTACAAGCATTTAATCCATGCACGGAATCGGAAATAATCACATAAGGTACGGGAATCTCTAATTCTCTGGCGCAATCTACAACAATCTCGTAAAGCTGCTTATACGCATTCCGGCTCACATGGATTCCAGTTGCCAGCGCCAGACCATAATTTGCGTCAATGCTGGTCTGAACAATCTTATTAAAAACTGCATTGATTGCCGGACTGTCAAGCGCCCTGATTATGGACTGGTCAACAGGGTGTGCAAACTCAAGGGCATTTCTCCGGGCTTCCACGCTTACTTTAGCCTGATTCCCTCCAACCAAGGGAGAAACCGAAACGCCAGCGTCTTTTTCTTTTGCATATTCGCGCAAAGACGGAATTCCTGCCCCTTGTTTTACGTCATCTTCATTTACTGTTCTTTCCCTTTTTCTCATTCCTGATTTCTTCTTAAAATCTTCAAACGATGGAATCTGTTCTGAATCTGCCACTTGTCTCAACATCTCCTTTCCCTGGGCACCCTCCCATTCCAATGTCGGTATCCCATAATCAATGCCGCCTTTAGGGGCATTACACAAGATATAATCCCATTCTCCGTTTGATGTACTTTTTTGAAACAACACTTTGAGAATCCCGGCAGAATAAAATTCACCCTCTGCTTGTTTCTCCCCTGGAATCAGACAACAAATCCCACTTTTCTTTTTTGATGTAATGATGCAGTCTACAATATCGGACATAAGCCCATCACCAACTACATCCCAAAAGCTTTCCCTGCTGTCCGCCTCATGCCCCATGTCACATGGGGACAAATATGTGATAACCTTAGTCATTCCAGCGGATTCAGTGTTTTCAATAATCCGAAGCACCTCTTGTATCCACCTCCTCTTCGTTTTCAGGCAAAATTATATCCTGATAATCGAAGAATAATGTCATTTCCCGTTGGACATTTTGGAGCGGGTTCAGAAAAGCCCCTGCTCTTTTAGCAGAGTGGCGCTATTCCAAAATGATCAAGAATGAGATTTACTGTATTCAAATCATAAGTAGTATTGCGAAAAATGTATGTTAAAATCACATCCCGCATATCATTTTTACGGAAATGATATCCGCCTTTCTGGAGCAGATCGCAGGCTTGTACATAATCCAATTTCAAGCCAACGATAATCCATAAAACAGTTTTCTTGCTTAGTGTACTGTTTGCATCGCGGAGCCTCGAAAACTGCTGTCGCGGCATACCAATTGCATTATAAAAATCAGCATCAGATTTATACCCAAGCCGGTCTAAATGCCTGCAAATTGACTCATAGAAAGGATTACCCCCATGTTTCGCGTCTTTTAAGTGTGTTTCAAGCTTCCTTTCAATCGTATTTAATTCACAGCATACTTTCGTGTAATCAAGCACCCTTTTCCTGCGGATGTATTGACCGATTTCTGACTCCTCGCCATAAGTGTTGATTAGCTCATCAAGAGCATCTTCATCACAATGCTCTAAAACAGCGTCAAGCATGTCATTACTTTCACTGGCTTCTGATATATATACTGATCCTAATCTAATATCAGTTTTATCAATGGCATTGTTTTTTAAATTCACATTCTTGTTTTGCTTCTTTGGAAATGAATACAATGCTATATATTCTTCAAGCTCCCTAATCAGTTTTGAAACTTCCATACCGAATATGACTCACCTCGCCTATTAATCGAATTTTACCGAAAGAGATATTCTCCCACACATCTTATCAAAAAGTGTACCTTTTGACATTTTTGCCGATTGAACTCCAACAGTTATTAGCAGGGAAAAAAACGGAAAATTCATTACAAAATATGGAAAACAGTCACTCAAAATGCTTGTAATTTCACAAAAAATACTATATAATTGTGTATACAATGCGGCTGTCAAAAGGTACACTTTTTTACGACCAAAGATTGCATACCGCTATTGTATATGACGGACTGATATAAAGAAACTGCGAGGCCATTCTTTATGGCACCCGCAGTTTCTCTTTTTATCATTGTAATTTAACCGTTACTTGCAATATCCCCATAATTACCGTTTTCTATACTTCACTGATTTGACGAAACAAATGCCCGCCTGCGCGGGCATCTGTTTTCTCTTAATCTGTATTACATTCCCTCTTTCAGTACTCCTTGGTCCTGCATCACCTTCTCGATCGCCGTCCCTCTGATAAACCGCAGCAAAAGCTTCTTCATCGGATTGAGCGGTCCCAAGTTGATCTCCAAAGGAGATTTACCGTCCATCAACTTCACGCTGCTGGAAAGGAGTTCCCTGATATCGTAGACGCTGCCCCACACTTCCGGCACACCTCGATCTACCCCGAGCAGCCCATAGACAGCTTCCATGGCTGTCCTGACAGAATACTCAGTGGTGAACACCGTATCTCTGGGCGTCTGAGCAAACTGTCCTAAAAAAGCGAAGTTCACACAGCCGTCCGGAATGACATCAGGCCGATCGCCCGCTGTTCTAGGCATAAAGAACGCTGTAATATATGGCATCATAGTAGGCACACACACGGCGCTGTGCTCTGCCAGCTCCTCAATCTGCTCCTCCGGTACACCCAGATGATAGAGCCACTCCTGAGTGATCTCCTTCCCGGTACAGTCCTTCATGGGCTTTTTCACATAATCGCCCTCCACGTCTGTAAAGAGGCCATACACCCATACACACACTTTATCCTTGTCTTGATCTTTAAATTGTCCCTGCCTGTTGATCGTCCAGCTCAGGAGCCATGAGGAATCCTGGCAGCTCACGATACCGCCGGTAACCACTTTGCCGCTCCTGGGATCTCGCTTACAAATCTTTTCAATATACGGGAGAATCTTTTCATCCTGTGTCGTGATGGTGGCAGATTCCCAGTTCGTCTTCGCCACATCAGAGCAGAACTTCTCAGGATGTCCAAAGGAAGGATCTTGCTTCGCAATATTTTTCCAGAGATTCCAACAGCCGCTGGTGCGCACCTCTGCGTCACCATTAGGTGCATGGTTCTGATCTCCATAGATGGTCCCCTCTGTACAGCTTCCATTCGTCACAAATACAAGGTCATTTTCAGTTAACATAATACCCTTCTCCACACCTTTGACCTTGCACTCGATGGCTTTGGCAATCTTCTTCTCTCCCTCAAAATCAAAGATAACGTTGGTAACCTCCGTGTTAAACTGGAAATCTACCCCTGCTGCCTCCAAATATTTCTGCATAGGCAGAATAAGGGAATCGTACTGATTGTACTTAGTAAATTTCAGGGCGCTGAAATCAGGCAATCCTGCAATGTGATGGATGAAACGCTGAAAATAAAGTTTCATCTCCAATGCGCTGTGCCAGTTCTCGAAAGCAAACATAGTACGCCAATACAACCAGAAAGTAGAGCCAAATACTTCCTCGTCAAACACATCCTCAATGGTCTTGTCATAGAGATCTTCGTCCCGCATCATAAAGAGCTTCATAATCTCCATACAGCCCTTCTGACTTAAATGAAACCGTCCGTCCGTGTGAGCATCCTCGCCCCGGTTCACGGTTGCACGACATAAGGAGTAGTTGGGATCCTCCTTGTTCAGCCAATAATATTCGTCTAACACCGAGATTCCCGGTGTCTCAATGGACGGAATGCTGCGGAACAAATCCCAGAGACATTCGAAATGATTCTCCATCTCTCGGCCGCCGCGCATCACATAACCTCTTGTGGGATCGTTGATGCCGTCACAGGCACCGCCTGCAATATCCATAGCCTCTAAAATATGAATATGATCGCCAGGCATTTGTCCATCACGCACTAAAAAACAGGCCGCCGCCAGAGAAGCCAAACCACTGCCTACGATATAAGCGTTTTTCTCGTCCACTCCTTCCGGCTTTTTCGGCCTTGCAAAAGCCTCGTAATTACCGTTGGAATAGTAAATACCTTTGTTGTTTTTATCAAACCGGCCAAGCTCCGTATTGCGATAGTCAAGTTCTGTGTACTTTCGCTTATGATGCTTTCCATCCTGGGGAAGCGCCGCTCCTGCCGACTCCTCTTTTCCTGCCTCTGCAGCCCGCCTTATATCCTGTTTATCATGGCTGCTTTTTTTCAGATTCTTCGCCGCAAGCGCTGCTCCCGCTCCTGCAGCTGCCATAGCTGCCACGCCAAGTCCAATATTTTTTCTGTTTGCCATATGTGTACCGCCTTTCTTCTTTGCCAGCGCAAAAACTGTGCCGGCATTTCTTTGTTTATCTGCTAAAAATATAGTATACGCATGTTTCCATCTCTCCAATTTACAAAAAGGACCAAATGATAAATTTTTTATCATTTGGTCCTTTTTGATAAAGACTTTTATATGTAAAAAGCTAATTCTGCACCTTGACTTTCTCAAAATTACTAATCGAATGGGCTATATTGCCATGAAGCATTACGCCCATATTTTCCACAATCTCTTCGTAATTGCCTTTCATTCCGCCGCCAATCCAGTCCAACATTATTCCCACAATGCCATACTTATAAAAATCTGCTATAAACGCCTTATACGACGATGCCAGCTCAATTCCCCTGCACTTTTCCTCCACCACTTCTTTTACAATATTGTAAGTAAACTTATAGAGATAACCCTCTAGCTTCTCCCTGCCAATGCTATAATATATCTTTAAAATAAACGCTTTATTCTCTATAACAGCCTCAAAAATCTGACACATGCCTTCCTGCCAGGTATCATACGTTTTCTTGTCCTGCAATATTTTTTTCCCATCTTCCACGCATACCCACTCCACCAAATCATAGATATCTTTGAAATGGTAATAAAATGCCATTCTGCTGATACCGCAGTCCGCCGTGAGATCACTGATCGTGATCTTCTCGAATCTTTTTGTCAGGAGTAATTTTTTCAGAGACTCCCCCAGCGCTGTTTTCGTCGTGTTCGTGTTCGGCATTTTTCCTCCTTCTAACCATAAGCCCCGCACAATCTATCAAACTATTTTCATCCTGCTGTCTCACAGACATTTACTGCATCGGTCAAGTTCTATAAGCACTGTCTCCACCAACCTTCCCACCGAATAATCAGATACGCCGACGACCATATTATCACAGTGATTAACCGGTATCAAAATCCGTTTTGCCATGCTCTGCCCCACAGCAACCGCCATCGCCGGCGTGATTTCTCCGCGTAGAGAATCCGCAATGACGATACCGATGGGACCGATAATGACATCCGCACGCCGGCAGCCGACAACCACCGCATTTTCTCCAGTGGCTGCATGATCCGCTCCAGCTTTCAACATCGCCGACGTAGCTGCGCTGTTAGTCCCCACAGCCGTAATCTCTATATTAGAATATTTTGCTTTCACAGCAGCAACTACTTGTCTTCCAATGCCTCCGCCTTGAGCGTCAATAACGAGTATTCGCATCTTTCCCTCATTTCTCCCAGTTTACAAAGTTTCACAGCAGCCTTTAAATCAGGTCCGTGCAACAGCATTTGCTGTTAAGTGCAATTGTACCAAATTTTGTGTTTTTAGACAACTTATTGAAAACACAAAATAAGCACCAATGCAATTTACCATTTAGAACCTCGAAATACAAATTATGTAAGCATAAATTCTGCCCACTTTCCCTTATATTCATACAAATGTTCTTTCCAATAAAAGAGTTTGCTGATGTACTCCCGCTTTCTTGTTTCAACCACATCAGAACAATTTTCTATTCCATATTTATAGATAATTGAAGTGAGATCGTATATTGGATAACCTATCGCATGTCCAGCAGTATGAACAACGGCACATGCCTGTCCTATGGCATGACACATAGCAATATCTTCCCTGCAGTCGATATTTTTTGCAAATGCATGACAGGCTAATATTTTTTGTTGTGCCGGCCGCATTTTGATCTTTCCAGCCGCCCAATCCCTAGCTGCCTCCAGTGCTTCCTGGGGACGGTTTTCACTTGGATACTTTTCTTGCAGCTCTTGAATTGTTTCATAAGCAAAGTCAAAAGCCCACAATACCATTACCCTATGGTTCTGCTCTTGAAATAACAATCTTAGGTCTTGCAAATATTGTGAATCTTTTGCAAACAGCACTTGATTTTTCTTTTTGAGTCTTATTTGTACTTCATCAATCCAATTCATGTGATCTCCTTTTAAATTCACTATTTGTTTCGTTCCTTATAGCGAACCGGCGGCATTCCAAAGCGGTATCAAGAGTGTATTCCCGCAGTTCCCACATACAGCGGTATGTGTTCCCGCAGATAAAGGGGAATTCCACGGGATGGTACATCCCGCAGCGGTTTCCCGCCCTCCGTCAGGCCGTCCTCCAAAAGCACTTTTGTCTCGCTCTCCATCGGGCGAAGTGCATTGATCTCTTTCTGAAAAAGATCTATTTTTCTCTATATTCATACTCAAAAGATGCCCTCTCTGTCTCAAAGGCAAGAAGCATGCGGTTTCCTTTCCGAAAACGATATCTGGCCCTGCAGGCTGCGCTCTCATGGATCGTCCTCACCATTTCTCCCCGCGCTGGGGCCTTTAAGGGTTTTTCGGTTTCCTCTAGGAGTTCTGCCTCCAGTTCCAGCCCTCCCTGAATGACTCTCACCATTCTGTTTCTGACTGCGGCTGTCCTTGCTCCCAGATATGTGGCAAGCCTGTACTCCCTGCCATCCAATACCACAACTCCGATGATTCCCTGAAAATGAAAACCTGCCATAGGAATATCAGCCACAGACAACATGAGCGAGCCCCCGGGAAAACTGCACTGCGTCCAAATGTATTCTTTGGGAAACGACCGCCCTCGGTCTCCTTCCCAATAGCCTTCCGCGCCGTCAAAAGTATATGTCTCACCATTGACGGACACCTTTCCCCACACCTTATGCTTCATGCTCCATATGCTGTGGCGGCATTCCAAAAACGGGATAAAAGAAAACGGTCCCATGATATTGTATTTTAATGGAAATAAAGTGCCAAATATAAGCTTCCCTTTCACCTGCAGTCCCGGTGCACATACCGCCAGACGTATTCCCCGCTCCCCGAATCGGTTTTTCCCAATAAAAATGGTTCTGCCTCTTTTTCGGAACGCTTTCTCCGGCATAGGAACCATCCATGACTGCTTTTCTGTAATAATCTGAACAGAACAAGTCCTTTTCCTGCCTGTCTGATGAACCGCCGGTATCACCGCCAGTGTCTGTGTATCGGATTGGCATTTGAAATACCATCCGTAGAACCATCCATTTTTACCTGAAACCATCCCTTCACTCCTCCGCCCGCTCATTCTCGTTCCCTTCCCGTCTTTTACAGTCCGTCTGGGCAGGGCCGTCAATCAGGCGCCCCTCTCTGTCAAACCGAGAACCATGACAGGGACAGTCGTAGCTTTCCTCCGCCGGATTCCACTCCAAACGACAGCCCATGTGCGGACAGTTGAGAATCACACTTCCCTTTCCGGAGGGTAAAAGATGCTTGCTCAACCCTTTTACCGTATATGCGCCGTGCACAGCCAGCCCTTTCGCCGCCTGCATGGTAAAAGCCCGATCGGGAGAAAAAATATCCGCCTCCGGGCAGTCCCGCCCTGTAATGAGGGCCGTCAGGATACGTGCACTCACCATAGCAGAAGTCATACCCCATTTTCCGAACCCCGTGGCCACATACCAGTATGGTCTGCGCGTGGAAAATCTGCCGATATAGGGAAGCCCGTCCAGTGTCATACAGTCTTGCGCCGACCACCGATATACTTCGCTGCATCCGGGATACATTTCCTGTGCCCTGTTTTTAAGCATTCCATATCCGCATCCCATACCTGTTTTGTCCACCGGATTCACCCCTGTCCGGTGACTTCCGCCCCCAAGAAGAAGCAAACCACCATAGCCGCGAAGAGACAGTCCGCCTTGGTCAATCCCTAAATACATACCCTCCGGCCTCTCAGCCCCCTCCAGCGCCACCACATAACTCCGCTCCTGATGCATTCTGGCAAAATAGTATCCCGGTACATTGATAAAAGGATAATGCGCGGTAAACACGACCTGTCCCGCCGTCACACTCCCCCTGTCCGTCTCCACTCTGCCGCCCTCCACTTTCAGCGCCTTTGTACGCTCGTAAACCTCCACTTCATCCGCTATTCCCGCCAAGAATTTCAGCGGGTGGAACCTTGCCTGGCGCGCAAACTTGGTCACCCCCGCCACCGGGAAAGGCAGTTCGCAGTCCGTCTCAAAAGATGCCTTTATGCCAAGTGACTCCGCTGCCTCCGCCTCCCGTTTCAGAATCTCTGTCTCCGTCTGAGAATAAAGGCAGGCCGGACATCTGACAAAATCACAATCAATCCCCTTTTCACGAACCAGCCTTTCATATTCCCCGATGGCAGCCTCGTTTGCACTGGCATAATGCTCCGCCATCCGGCAGTCAAATGTTCGAATGAGCCGGCTGTAAATCAGGTTATGCTGTGATGTGATTTTCGCCGTAGTATTCTTTGTCTGCCCGCTGCCAATCCTGTCCGCCTCCAGCACCACCGCACGGATGCCCTCCTGTTTTAAGTAATATGCCGTCAAAATTCCCGCAAGCCCGGCTCCGATGACAACAACCGGCACCTCCATATCTCCCGGCAGCGGCTCCCGTTTCCTGATCCCGCTGCCTTTCATCCAGACTGATTCCATTTTTGCCTCCGATACCTCCCGTCCCCGCACGATATTTGCTTTTGAAGGGGGCGGGCTGATTTCGAATAGCATATGCTAAAATGCAATAATTATGCGGATAGGCAAAAGGCTTCCTCCAGCAAACCTTTTATCTATCCGCATGCTTTTTTGTCATACGTTCCCTACATATACCTTTTCCAGATACTTTCCGGCTATCCCGGCAAGATGGTACAACTGCTCCACGTCCGTCGCCTCCCTGTCCTTCATGTGGTACCGCGGAAAAAAACGGGTAATATGAAGAGGGATCGACGGACACAGGCTGGAAATCCATTTGGCCTGCACTTCCATATCCTTAATGGAATCGTTTTCCCCCGGCACAATCAACGTTGTCAGTTCCACATGGCAGCTTTCCACCGCCTTCACGATAAAGGCCTTAACCGTCTCCAGATCCCCGCCAAGCTTTCTGTAATACTCCTCCCGAAAACCCTTCAGGTCGATGTTCATGGCGTCTATACAGGGCAGCAGCTCCTCAAGCACCTCCTGTGAGGCCGTGCCGTTCGTCACAAGAACATTCAGCATGCCGTATTCTCTCACCAACTGGGCCGTATCACGGACAAACTCCCAGCCCACCAGAGGTTCATTGTAAGTATAGGCTACGCCGATGTTCCCCGCCTTTTTCTGTTCCTTCCACGTGAGTGCCAAATCCGCAAGCTGTCTGGGCGAGACATACTCTGCGTCAAGAGTTTCTCTGTCCTCCATGGAAATCTCATGATTCTGGCAGAAAGGACATCTGAGATTACAGCCAAAGCTTCCCACGGACAGGATCATGCTTCCCGAGTGAAAATCATGCAAAGGCTTCTTTTCAATGGGATCCAGCGCGAGGGAAGTAATCCAGCCGTAATTTTCACAGACAATTTTCCCGTCCTCATTTTTTCTCGCCCTGCACAACCCTGTCTGTCCGGGTTCCAGCGCGCAGTGATGCATACATACCTGACAAATTGTTTTCATCGCAATCAAACTCCTGTTCATCAAAAATGCCGTATCACTTCAAAACGTTCCAGCTCCACGCTCTCATGTCCGCTAATTCCCGCCTTCTGCTTCGCTATCGCAATCTGCTGCTCTATTGTGTCTACCCCTTCCAGATTCGGCAGCAGCAGACCACGTCTTACACCTCTTGTCACGATAACTCCATACCTGGTCACATCCAGTTCCTCTGGTGAGGAAATCTTCTCTGTCTCCCCCAGCACGTCAACGCTGATCGTCAGACGCTCCACCTCCCAGCCCTCCACAGGAGAGAATCTGGGATCCTCCGAACAGGCGCTCACAGCATTGTGCATGATCTCTTCCGCAAGAGATGCTCTGACTGCATGAATAGTACCAATACAGCCTCTAAGCTTTCCATTCTCCTTCAAGGATACAAACGCTCCTGCCCTGCTGTGATACAATTCCTCCGGCAGCTCTTCGGGCATCTTCGGAAAAGTCCCCGTCTTTATAAACGCCTCAATGGTGTACCTCGCCAGCCTGACATACGGATCCTCCCGTTCCCGTCTGGCAAGCAGCTCCCGACGCTCCTTCTCCTCATACTTCTTCAAAAAATTCCGTGTCCCATCCTCACCGCTGGGCAGATAGGTGCAGACCCCATACCCCACCCCGAAAGGTCCCTCATAGGAAAGCATCTCTATCTCCACGCCGGTCCGGTCAAATGCGCCCGCCAGAATGGTAAAGGAGCGGTGTCCGCACTCCGCAGCCTTCTCGCAGAAGTCTTCCGAAAATTCCAGCAGTTCCCCAAAAGCGCCCCTGCCCATCACATCCATGATCCGCGCATCGTAGGCAGGACCCTCCTCCTGGTAACCGTAAGGCCCGTCCTCTTTCAGCTTATGTGACAAATCGCCGCTGGCAATCACTACCGTGTTCCGCCTAAGTGTCTGTGCCGCCGCCTTGATGCACTGTCCCAGCCGATAGTGATCCGTCAGGGGCAATCCCGACAAACCTATCCTTACCAGACGATACCCCGTCCAATGTTGATTCACGAAATATAAGGGCACCATAGTACCATGATCCAGCCTCTTCTCCCGTTCTCCCAGCGTTCCCGCCTGTAAAGCGGCCTCCTCCGCAGTCTCACACAGCACACGGACAAATTCCATGTCATAGGAAACTTCCATGAACGTCTGTCCGGCGCGAAACTGCCCGAAGTCCCCCCTTGCACCCGGTCCGGGCGATATGTGGAAATAATCCGCATACATGGTCTGATGCGGAGAAAGGAGAATGATCGTCTCCGGCTGCAGACGGCCGATTATCTCCGCTGCCTTTTGATATGCATCGATAGTCTTCTGAATTTTCTTTTCCTCACCCCTGCCCACATCAGGTATAATGAGCGGCGGGTGCGGTACCATAAAGCCTGCTGAAATTCCCATCATGATAATCCTCCCCTGTTAATAAACGATGCACCTCTTTCAAATTTTGTGCTCCAAAGAGATGCCCTGCATCAGCGCTTCCGGCCTTCCATCAAAAAAGTAGACTACATTCTGCTCCATTCTCCGCACCTTCCAAAAACTTTCTTAATCCTATGGGTGATTCCCCGTCTCATAACACCACCTTGCAATATCGGAGATCAGTTCCACCGGAACCGGCCTGCTGTATGGAAGCTGTATCGTTCCCTTACTGGTCTTGTACTCTTTCAAACGCTCAGAAAACTCCTGGACAGCCTCCGGCCCCGGATACAGGCCGGCATGTTTCTTAAACCCGGCAAAATGGATAATGTTATGCTCCTTCCGATAAGTCGGCATGCTCCATGAAATCCTCTCTTCCGCCTCTGGCAGCGCCGCGCGTATCGCTTCCCTTATTTTCTTCAAATACTCCTGTACCCTTTCCGGCTGTGCCGCAATATATTCATCCACCGTTTCCGGTGCTTTTCCACAGTAATGGTCCTGTTCCTGCCTTTTAAAGGTACGCCCACACTTTGGACATGTCCACATCCTTCATCCCTCCTGCCTCATTCCCGTTCCCTGACCGTGACCAGAACTCTGTCCCCCGGCTGCTTCCCTATCTGGAAACGGATATCTTTACGCACGCCTATAATATAACACACACTCCCGTCATCGTTCTTTACTCCCATATTTACAACACTGCCATCATACGGCTTCCCGTCAAATGTGGCGTGTACCTTCACCCGTCCCCGTCCAAACTCTTTCCTGATATCATAGGGGAAGATGACATACGCGCCGCCTGTCTCCCCCGCTTCATAAATCAGGGATTCATATTCATAAATTTTCCCATTCAACGCCTGCACCATCCAATCTGTTTCATACAGTATAGCACGGATTTGATCAAGCTAAAAGGGAAAATCCCCTTGCTTTTATGCGGAATCCGCTATAAAATGATTTCAGCGGAACGCTCCGCAGCGTTTGACAGATGCGGGGGAATCTACTACAATGAAAACACAAAAGGGAATACTGCCGATAG
>DLAA01000109.1:0-5573 GCA_002493835.1 Lachnospiraceae bacterium UBA7060
TTTTGCGGACATTCAAAATAAAAAAGAATGTGGAGGTAACATACAATGGCAAAATCATTATTTGAGGAACTGGGCGGCAAATACGAAAGGCAAGGGGATTATTTGATACCGTGCTTAACTGTACCCGCCGAAGAAGAACAGGCAATAGGCATCTGGGGGCAACGGCATTTAGATTATCTAAAACAGTACCGTAAAGTTACATACACCAATCTTCTTACAAGCGGCAGGCTAAACGCCTACCTTGCCGACATCAACAGACAGGCACAGGAACGCTTTGAAAGGCTCATAGAGGGTATGAAACAGGCACAGGGCATAACGGAACAGCTAAAGGCAGAAAACGCCTTAGAATGGACAGGATGCCTCAATAACATAAGGGCTTGTGCGAGGGAGATTGTGGAAAAGGAAATTATTTTTGCATAAACAGATGATTAGTGGCAGGGGGAAATCCTGCCGCTTTTTCTGCTTTAGTTTGTCAGCTTGACAAATAAAGGGTTAAGGAATATAATTAGATTCAGTATTATACAAGGAGTTAATAAATATGCGGCAAGGTATTCTTAAATAAACTGTCAATTTGATAGTGGGAACAAAAAGTAGCAGTCCCGTTTCACTTTTAATATGGGGCTTAGTTTTTTGTACCCAGTTTAAGAATACTTTTATCATGTAATTTTATATGCCCGAAAACATATAAGTGTTTTGGGGCTATTGGAGTTATTTACCCAGTGATAGGAGTATTTATCACTGGGTATTTTTATGCCCTTTTTTGGGTGTTGATAGGAGGAAAATCACATGAAAATAATTAACTTAGGCATTCTGGCTCACGTTGACGCAGGAAAGACAACATTAACGGAAAGTTTATTGTATACCAGTGGTGCAATTGCAGAACTAGGGAGCGTAGATGAAGGCACAACAAGGACAGATACAATGAATTTGGAGCGTCAAAGGGGAATCACTATCCAGACAGCAGTGACATCTTTTCAGTGGGAGGATGTAAAAGTCAACATTATAGATACGCCAGGCCATATGGATTTTTTGGCGGAAGTATACCGTTCTTTATCCGTATTAGACGGAGCAGTATTATTAGTTTCTGCAAAGGATGGCATACAGGCACAGACCCGTATACTGTTTCATGCACTACAGATAATGAAGATTCCGACAATTTTTTTCATCAATAAAATTGACCAAGAGGGGATTGATTTGCCAATGGTATATCGGGAAATGAAAGCAAAGCTTTCTTCGGAAATTATAGTGAAGCAAAAGGTTGGGCAGCATCCCCATATAAATGTAACGGACAATGACGATATGGAACAGTGGGATGCGGTAATTATGGGAAACGATGAACTATTAGAGAAATATATGTCAGGGAAACCGTTTAAAATGTCAGAACTGGAACAGGAAGAAAACAGGAGATTCCAAAACGGAACGTTATTTCCCGTTTATCACGGAAGCGCTAAAAACAATCTGGGGATTCGGCAGCTTATAGAAGTAATTGCCAGTAAATTTTATTCATCAACGCCTGAAGGTCAATCTGAACTATGCGGGCAGGTTTTTAAGATTGAATATTCAGAGAAAAGGCGGCGTTTTGTTTATGTGCGTATATATAGCGGAACATTGCATTTGAGGGATGTTATTAGAATATCTGAAAAAGAGAAAATAAAAATCACAGAGATGTGTGTTCCGACAAACGGTGAATTATATTCATCCGATACAGCCTGCTCTGGTGATATTGTAATTTTACCAAATGATGTTTTGCAGCTAAACAGTATTTTGGGGAACGAAATACTGTTGCCGCAGAGAAAATTTATTGAAAATCCTCTCCCTATGCTCCAAACAACGATTGCAGTAAAGAAATCTGAACAGCGGGAAATATTGCTTGGGGCACTTACAGAAATTTCAGATGGCGACCCTCTTTTAAAATATTATGTGGATACTACAACGCATGAGATTATACTTTCTTTTTTGGGGAATGTGCAGATGGAAGTCATTTGTGCCATCCTTGAGGAAAAATATCATGTGGAGGCAGAAATAAAAGAGCCTACTGTTATATATATGGAAAGACCGCTTAGAAAAGCAGAATATACCATCCACATAGAAGTCCCGCCAAATCCTTTCTGGGCTTCTGTCGGGTTGTCCATAGAGCCGCTCCCTATTGGAAGCGGAGTGCAGTATGAAAGCAGAGTTTCACTTGGATATTTAAATCAATCGTTCCAAAATGCGGTTATGGAGGGGGTTCTTTATGGCTGCGAGCAGGGGCTGTATGGATGGAAAGTGACAGACTGTAAAATCTGTTTTGAATATGGATTGTATTATAGTCCTGTAAGTACCCCCGCAGACTTTCGGCTGCTTTCCCCTATCGTATTGGAGCAGGCTTTAAAAAAAGCAGGGACAGAACTATTAGAGCCATATCTCCACTTTGAAATTTATGCACCGCAGGAATATCTCTCACGGGCGTATCATGATGCTCCAAGGTATTGTGCAGATATTGTAAGTACTCAGATAAAGAATGACGAGGTCATTCTGAAAGGAGAAATCCCTGCTAGATGTATTCAAGAATACAGGAACGATTTAACTTATTTCACAAATGGGCAGGGAGTCTGCTTGACAGAGTTAAAAGGATACCAGCCAGCTATTGGTAAATTTATTTGCCAACCCCGCCGCCCGAATAGCCGTATAGATAAGGTTCGGCATATGTTCCACAAGTTAGCTTAACAGCTTGCAAAAGTCATATAAAATGAGATTTGAAAGGATTAGAGACTAATTATGATGAAATGCGAATGGATATTGTGTCCTGTTTGTGGGAGCAAAACCCGTAATAAAATTAGGAAGGACACTGTTTTGGAGAATTATCCCCTTTATTGTCCAAAATGCAGACAAGAAAGATTGATTAAAGTTGACAACTTGAAGATAACTGTCATCAAAGAGCCAGACGCTTAAGACGCAGAGCCGATGAAATTGTGGAACAATTCACGAATCATCGGCTCTTTTTGTTTCGTATTTGAAAGAACAAACTCACCAAATAAAAAAAACGATATTCGGGTGGGTTATTTTGTTATACCCTAAATTACCCTCTGAATTTGTTTTTAAATTTGGAGGGATTTTTTTATGTCCTTTTTTCGGGCAGTTATCTATCTGCTCATACGAAGCAAAATTTATCAATACATAGCATATCAGAGAACGGCAGGAAACCAGTTAAAAAAATTTCTGCCAGTGCAACGGTACTTCTCACCTTGAAAGTAGAAGTACAATCTCCATACAATAGAATTACTATTTCCTATAACCGTAAAGGTCACAGAGCCTTTGCGGTTTTTCTTTTGTCGATTTTTGTTGGAAAGTGCCGTAGGGCTGTTTCTGATATGCGGTGTCGTTCTCCGCCTCTCCATCTGGATTTTTTACATTTCAAAAATTCAGATGGGAGGTATTTATGGTGAAATATGCACCAAGAAAGGTATATATCAGAGAAAGTGGCGGCTATGTGGAATTATCCTACACGGAGTTCTGCCGTTGCAGGGAATCCGACCAGACCTATATGGACAAGCTGTTTATCCCCATTCAAGGCTGTCTGCTTGAAGTCGTGAGGGAGCAATACACAGACTTCTACCGTGACAAGGAACGGTGGCGTTATCTGCAAAAATTAGATACAAAGAATAGACTGCTATCTCTCGACGGATTTACGGACAGCGAGGGGAATCCTCTGGACTTTATCACTGATGAAGCGGTGGACATTGCAGAAACCGTTGTCAATGCGGTCATGGTGGACAGGCTGAAAGCCGCCCTGCCTTTGCTGTCGGATAGTGAACAGGAGCTGATACAGGCAATCTTTTTTGACGGACTTTCCGAGCGTGAAGTCGGGGCGAGGTTGGGCATAACCCAGAGCGTTGTAAACAAACGCAAAGCCAGAATCCTAATAAAACTAAGAAAGATAATAGAAAATTAAAATTTAAGGCGTTCAGCCCCCTTGTTTTTTCCTTTGGGAAGATGAGGGGGCTTTTCTCTGCCCTCTCAATCAATTCTGATTGGAGGAAGTAAGAATGGCATACAACCACGGACGGGAGGACAGGAAATGGCGTATCTGGAAAGAAGCGGAGGAAAAGCTGCTGCGTGAGTGCGGCGTTGATGAAGCGACCATTGAGCAGATACGCATGGCGGACAGGGCAGACTTCAATTCCAACAGGCGGTTTTACCGATGGACGAATGACGTTGCGGAATATCTTGAGGACATGGCAGGCAGGGAGCGGCAGGCGGAAGTGGGTACGGTTGCGGAGTTACTGGAAGAGATTGAGAGCGAAAATCTCTATCAAGTATTAGTCACGGTGGACGGGCGTACCTTGAAAATCGTCCTGCTGAAAATGCAGGGGTATTCCACAAAGGAGATTGCCCCGCTTGTGCATTTGACGACTGGTGCCATCTATGCGAGGTTAGACCATCTGCGGAAGAAGCTGCGGAAAATTTTATAGCTTCTAAAACAGCCTGCCATCCTGCGGGCTACTGGGTGAGGGATGGAAATCCCCTCACTCATTTTTTGCAGGAGGACAACAGGATGGCATACAGGGTTAAGGCATACACGCTTCGGGAGGAATCCACGGAAAGCGGCACAAGGTATTTTATCAGCTTTAAGGACGGGCAGGGCAAATCCCACGAGTTGGAAGTGTCGGAACAGTTCTTTATGGAGTTTCGGCAGATGGAGCGCAGGAACAGGAATCTTTTCTAATGGGACGAGCGGCACAGGGAGTTTAACGAGGTATGGGACGAAACCCTTTACAGACGGGCGTTGCGTGTGCCTAAGAGCCTTGATGAACGCATGGTTGAGGAAGAACGGAATGAAACGCTCTATAAGGCGGTTGGGAGCCTTCCAGAGATACAAAGGCGGCGTTTCCTGCTCTACTACGAGTATGAGTTCAATTTTTACCAAATCGCCGCTATGGAGCATTGCACCGCTTCGGCAATACAGAAATCTGTTGCGATTGCAAAGGAGAAAGTAAAGGCGGAAATTGAAGAAATATCTCCAACCGTGACCGACACCGCCCGAAAAAGAAATCTGTTTTTTATTTGTGTGGGATTGGCGGCATTACATACTCTCACTTTTTTCCGTGGGAGTAAATCTATTTTTAAGGAGGTCAACGCCTATGTGCAACGAAAACAAAGACACCGCCCGAAAGGAGGAAAGCCATGCAGAAGTTACAGACAGTCAACGCCGAAACGCTCCTTTATGAACCGCTTGAGAAACCATCCTTTGTGGTGGA
Organism: Lachnospiraceae bacterium UBA7060; assembly: GCA_002493835.1. Lineage (GTDB taxonomy): Bacteria > Bacillota > Clostridia > Lachnospirales > Lachnospiraceae > UBA3282. The sequence continues at coordinate 5,238 of DLAA01000109.1, forward strand.
CAGCCTTATCCCGACAGGCTTATCGCTGTTCTGCGGCTCACAGAAGATAGGCAAAAGCTGGCTCATGCTGAAGCTATGCTTATGCGTGTCGCAGGGAATCCCTTTATGGGATATGCCGACAATGGAGGGCGATGTGCTTTACCTCTGCCTTGAGGACACGTTCTGCCGCATACAGGACAGGTTATTTCGTTTGACGGACGAAGCAAGCGGGCGGCTCCACTTTGCCGTGGCAAGCTGCAAGCTGTCAGACGGTCTTATCGTGCAGCTTGAAGATTATCTGAAAGATTACCCAGACAGCAGGCTCATTGTCATTGATACCTTGCAGAAAGTCCGTAC
>DLAA01000109.1:5943-6778 GCA_002493835.1 Lachnospiraceae bacterium UBA7060
CAAAGACTTTGCCGACAGGCACTCTCTGGCGGTCATTGTCGTACACCACATCCGAAAGCAGAATGACAGCGACGTGTTCAACAAGGTGTCTGGGACGACAGGATTAACGGGGAGTGCGGACGCTACCTTTGTTCTGGAAAAGGAGAAACGTGCGTCTGACACCGCCAAGCTGTATGTGACGGGCAGGGACACGCCTTATCAGGAATACACGCTGCGTTTCCGTGATTGCCGTTGGGAGCTTGTGGAGCGGAAAACGCAGGAGCAGCTTGCGAAAGAAACGATACCAGATGTCCTTTTTCGGTTGGTGGATTTTATGAGGGATAAGGAAGAATGGATAGGCACGGCAACGGAACTGTTAGCCGCTATGGGGGAAACGGAAACCATACCCACGGTGATTACGAAATGGCTGAATGAATACCGCACCACATTTTTAAGCGAGAACCGTATCTGCTACCAGTACAGCCGCAGGAAAGACGGCAGGCGGATTGCCCTTGCAAGGAGGGCGGGTGACAGCGGTGATGGTGGTGACAGCGATATTAGGATACCCCCCTGTTACTGTCATTGACGCTTAAAGCCATGTAAAGCTGGCGGCTCTGCCCTGCGGGTGACAGCAGTGACGGTGGTGACAGTGATTTTAGGATACCCTGCCGCTGTCATCCCTACGGGAGAACACCCCGTAAACGCAAAATGCAGGCGTGAGATTTACTCGCCCTTTTCGGTCGTGTAAAACCACCCCTGCGGTCAGAAAAATCATTCCGATTTTTCCGACTGCGTTTACAGGGTGTAACACACTACACTTTGCCCTGCAAAGTCGTGTGCCAGACGTTCCCTCTGG
>DLAA01000089.1 GCA_002493835.1 Lachnospiraceae bacterium UBA7060
ATATGTCCCCTGCTGGGCGCGGTACTTTTCCTCCTGCCAAATGGAAAGCCCTTCAAACAAGTCCCCTCTCCCCGCATATTTCATCGAGAGAAACTGCTCCATCATACTTATGACCAGCGTTTTCCCGAAGCGGCGCGGCCTGGTGATCAGCGTCACCTCATCTCCGTTTTCCCACCATTCTTTGATGAAATGAGTTTTATCCACGTAAAAATAATGGTTTTCTATGATCTTCCCAAAATCCTGAATTCCGATTGCCGCCGTTCTCGCCATCCTGACACACCACCTTTGACACAAATATCGTTTTCACTAAAGTATCTTTGGTTTAAGGAAATTATATTTGAAGCCGTCAGCTAAAGCAAGAATAAGAATCCATGTATGCCTCCGGCTCATTCAGAATAATATCCGTGATTCCTTGGGCCTCAAGCGGTGCAAAATCCAGCTTTGTCCCGGTCGGCTTCTCCGGATATAAATGACCTGACAGCCACACCCGCACCGTATAACCTTTCAGCTCTTCCGCAGGCAGATCCATATTCCGCCAAAACGGGTGAAGCGCTGACGCACCACATCCGCCCTTCAGTTTATACAGGCAGTCGGACACTTTGCCGTCAAGTATCCCAAGCTCCGCATCCGGGTCAAGTCCCTTTATTTTTTTCAAGGACTCTGCATAAAAGGTAGAGTAAACTACCGCATTCTGCAAGCCGCGTTTATGCACCAGCTCTACGATCTTTTCCTCCATGCCGTCGTAGGGAAAGACGCTGTTTTTCAGTTCTATGTTCAACTTAAGTCCTGACTGCAAACGTGACGCAAGCAAATCAAAGACCTCTGTTATTGTAGGGATTGACTGCGTCGGATTCTCATCCGCATAAATGTGCAGTTTCTTTAACTGAGACAGTGTATACTCTCTCACAAATCCCATTCCCTCAGTCGTCCTGTCCACTCTCTCGTCATGTATGACCACCATTTCTCCGTCTTTTGTCAGCTGGATATCCAGCTCTATCCCCGTTAAATCCGCTATCGCCGCCGCCTTTTCAAAGGCAAGCAGCGTATTCTCTGGATATCTCTGACTACATCCTCTGTGCGCCCATACTTTCATCGTTTTCTATCTCCTCTCCAACCATCGCTCATGACCATTTCCGATCCCTTACCCAATCAACACCTCCTTCCCCTCAAAGGCAAATCCATACTTGCGTATCCGCTCTTCCGGTATCCCCTTTGTCACAAGGGTCTGCGCGTACTTCTTCTCCTCGATCTGCAAAAGCGCCGCCTGTACAGTCTCCTCCAGAGTTTTCTCTTCCTCTGGAGCACGTACTTTGAATTCCAATATAATGGCATTGTCTTTGGCATTAAGGGGCTCCAGCATCACATCGTATCTGCCAAATCCACTCTCCCGATTGGAGGTAACCGCGTATCTGTCAGCCAGGTCCACCATCAGTCCCAGGACAAATCCATGATAAAACCGCTCCGGCTCCGCATACGAAGACGGCCTGCCCCCCACATCAAAGAAACTGAATGTTGCAAGCGCCACCTTGTTCATATAGTGGTTCATCGCCTTTTTATCCCCCAGCAGCAGCGCCTTGATGAAGACATTGTAATCCGGCGTATACTCGGAAAACCAGTCTTCTATCATCTGCTCGAACATTAGACACACTTCCCTGTTTGTCAGTCTCAAGTCATATTCTGTCTTCCCCCGCCTTCCATTTACCACATAATGCTCCACCCGCAAATAACCGCTTGCCACCAGAAGACTCCAAACCGCACTGTTTTTCTGCTCCAACTGATTGAATACAATCTGCTCGTCTATCACTGTGTGGAATATCTTACCCTGCAGCAGATCTTCCATAGTCATCTTCACATCAGGACTGCCCTCTCTAATCAGCTTCCCCACAAGACTGTTGGAACTGCTATTTGCCCAATAAGTTGCCAATTTTTTCTTATTCAGGAAATTCAAAATGGACCACGGGTTGTAAATATCCTTCCATTTCCCAAAAATAAAGCCGTCATACCACCGCTTCACATCCTGCTTCCTGTCGCCCATTCCATATTCATCCAACGCAGTAAACACTTCCTCTTCCGTGAAGCCAAACGTCGTTCCATACTCATCCGATGTGGTTGTCACCACTTCCAGATTGTTTAAATCCGAAAAAATGGACTCCTTGCTAACTCTGGTAATCCCTGTCATGATAGCCCGCTCGAGCCAGGGATTGGTCTTAAATGTGGAATTGAACATACTTCTGGTAAAGGCCACCAGTTCTTCCCAATAGCCATGCACATAGGCCTCCTGCATGGGCGTATCGTACTCATCCAGCAGGATAATCACTTTTTTATGATAGTAACGGCTTAGGTACTCTGACAATTGATTGACTGCCAGCGTTGCATCCACATCTCCCATATCTGCTGTTTTCCTGCGGAAGATTTCTTTCTCCTGCTCATTCAGGCAGTCTCCTTCCAGCAGGAAAGCACATCTGGCATATTCACTGGCAAGAAGCTGTACCATCTTATCCCGTGTATCCTTATAATTTGTCTCTTTCACATTGGCAAAGGAAAGGCTGATCACAGGATAGGTACCCTGCAGGGAGCGGTACTCTTCCTCCTGCCAGATAGACAGTCCTTCAAACAGATCGCCTCTTCCCGCATATTTGACCGAGAAAAACTGCTCTGTCATGCTCATGGTCAGGGTCTTCCCAAAACGGCGTGGTCTGGTGATCAGGGTCACCGCATCCTTACTTTCCCACCACTCCCTGATAAAATCTGTCTTATCCACATAAAAACAGTTATTTTCAATAACCGTACCGAAATCCTGTATCCCGATTCCTACCGTTCTCGCCATAAAACCTCCCTATCCGGCTTTTCCCTCGTTCACATACCCAGCCTCCGCCACCAGACCGAATAATCTGTTCTCTCCTTATTTCGCTGTCACACCTGCTTATTCATACAGCATTGCTTATATTTTTTCCCCGAGCCGCATGGGCAGGGATCGTTGCGGCCGACTTTTTTAGAACTGCGCACATAAGGCTCATCCATTCCATCGCTGATCAATACTCCCTGTGCCTTTATTCTTTCCTGAGGATACTTCTCATAATAATATCCATTGCCGCATATCTGTCCCAAACGGTTATACTCTTTCAACAGCCTGTCTTTCAGACGAACCAGGGACTCCTCTTCCCGCAGCTTTCTCATAAAGCTCTTCAGCTTCTCATAATATTCTGGATAATCCTGTTCGATGATCTCCACCTGTTTGAGAACCTCTTGTCTCTCTTCCACCATACACAGCTGCATATCCGTCAGGGCAAATTTTCTCAAAGGCGGCTCCAGATCTTCCAGCTCAAAATAGGCTTCATACGCGTGAGTCAATGTATCCCCAATGCGGGGATCCCTGGAAATCTGTTGAAAATTAATTTCATTCAGCGCAGCATTCATCATTTGCCTCTCATCATCTGTACTGCACAGTTTGAATACCGCAGTGCATATTTTCCTTATTTCCCTGTATTCTTCTACCCCATTTTTCTCATCCATCACCACCATCATCAACACCATAATGAATGCCTGCAGATATTCTGCCAAATAAATCCCGTACTGCTCCAAAAAATGGCATAACTCTTCTGCGATCTCAATAAAATGGGATTCTGCTGCGTCAAAATTCATCTTGAGCAGAGCAATATAACACTCCACCAGCTCCGGCATCTCTTCCTTCGTCCATATTTTCTCCCGGTGTACTACCTCCAGTAAAATCCTGGCGCCTGTATCCGGCTGGCCGTATTCGTCACATTCCATCGCATACATCAAGACAAAATCCAAGTCCCGGCATCCCATCTCATAGGCTTTTTCACAGGCGAAATACGCCTTCTGCGTATAACCCCTTTCCATATAGGAAACTGCCAGTTCCTTTTGAAACCATTTGTTCTCCGGATCTTCTTTTACTAGTTTTTCGGCACTCTTCACTGCTTTGCCGGTATTGCCACACTGTCTCTGGGCAACCACCCGCAGATACTGGAACCGAATTTCTTTCGGGAACATACGGCATGCCTCTTCACAGGCATCCCTGAATTTTTCGTCGTCACCCGCACTGCGGTACTCTTCAATCTGCTCCAGCGCTTTCTCTGCCCAGGGTTCTGCGAAAGGCAAAAATACCGGTCCCTCCGGCTCATTCCCCGCATTTTTGAGACGCTCATAAGCCTCTCTGATCTTCTGGAACTGTTCCGGGTCCGACTCCGGAGAATGCTGCCTGATCAATTTAAAATATGCTTTTTTAATCTCCGGCTGAGAAGCCCCCGGCTCCAGCCCCAATATCTTATAATACCTATTCATCGTCATAATCATTTCCTCACAAGTGCAGTTACTCCAATTCCTCCAGCAGATCCAGTAATTCCTCTTCGGCTTCTTTGGCGGCCTCTAAATTTTCTGCAATTAACGCCTTCTTCAGTTCATACAGATTCTCTTCCAGCTCTTCTTCCAGAAACGGTTCGTACTGTATCTCGGAATTCTTTAACGCTTTTTCCACACGGCGGATAATGGTACGGAACTGTTTTGCCCCGGGGGCTTCTTTCCATTTGCTTACGTCGATCTGCTCCTCCGCCTCACTGTTCTCCAGCATATTGATCTTGATGGAGGCATCCGCCCCGGTACTAAGTATCGTCGCTTTTACGTCAAGCATGCCATTCATGTTATAGGAAAACTCCACACCGAGTTTTTCCTTTCCAGCTATTTTCGCAGGAATATTCTGCACCACAAAATCGCCCAGGAAATGATTACTGCTGGCAATTGCGCTTTCTCCCTGATAAATGACGATATGTGCCTCCGTCTGGTAATCCCAGCTTGTATAATAAATCTGGTTTCGAGTCGTCGGAATTGTCACATTTCTGGGAATGATAACGCTCATCCGATCGTCCGTCATGCCGTCCATCACGCGGATGCCAAGGGTATAGGGGTTTACATCCGTCATCATAATGCTGTCCTCCTGCCGGATGGTACCCTGAATAATACCTGCCTGAATGGCTGCGCCCTCCGCTACCGCATAGTCGGGATTCACCGCCCGCGAAGGCACAATGCCCAAATACTGTTCAATATCCTTCGCGACAATGGGCATTCTGGTAGAGCCGCCCACCAGAATGACTCGGTCAATATCCTTCGGAAGAACACCACTGTCAGCCAGTACAACATCAATGGGATGGTGTGTTCTTGCCATCAGTTCTTTCGTCATTTCTTCAAACTGCTCTGCCGTGACCACCTCATCCAACGCAAGTGGTTCCCCTGCCTTTTCCATAATCATCGGCACGAGCACATGACAGGAAGCTTCGGTACTCAGAACTTTCTTGCACCGCTCGGCCTCCTCTTTCAGCTTTACCGCCGCATAAGTATTTGTGCGCAGATCCACGCCGTGTTTCTTTAAAAACTGCCCGTTCAGCCATTCCATCAGTTTCTCGTCAAAATCCTTACCCCCGAGCTGATTATCACCGTTGCTCGCCTTCACCTCCAGCACGCCGTCAAACATTTCCAGAAGAGTGACATCAAAGGTACCGCCGCCCAGGTCATATACCAAAATATGGCTTTCCTCCTCCATATGCTCGAGCCCATAACTTAATGCCGCCGCCGTAGGTTCATTCAGGATGCGCTCAACCTGCAATCCCGCTTCCATTCCCGCCCTCACGGTCGCCTGCCTCTGTATCTCGTCAAAATAGGCCGGTACAGAAATCACGGCACGCGTAATTTCTTCTTCCAGGTATTCCGAGGCATAAATTTTGACATATTCTAAAAGTTTTGCAGAAAGCTCTACCGATGTGTATGTCTGTCTGCCCAATGCAATCTTTTCGTCCGTCCCGATTTTCCGCTTCACTTCAATGGCTGTATTCTGCGGTGACAGCAGATACTGTGCTCTTGCTTTTTCTCCGATAACCCAGTTGCCGTTTGCGTCAATCCCTATGGCGGACGGCGTAATCACCTCATTCTCCATGTTGACAATCATTACCGGCCTGCCGTCCCGAATCACCGCAGCCTCCGTCGTCGATGTACCTAAGTCAATTCCAACCACTGTACTCATCTTTTGTTCTTTCCTCTCTTACCTATCCTCTGTTTGCAGCCTTCTGTTCTATTCTTAACTCTCCGCCGTTTCCACATTGACAACGTGATATGCAATGACTTTCGCTTTCCTTTTCACGTTTCCCTTATACAGATAACCCCAGTCGATGATTCCAGCAATCAGCCTGTCCTTATCCTGCTCTGTCGTATCCACTGCCTCGATTACCTCATGGAGATTATAATTTACCTCTATTCCGCATTCTTCGATGATACTGATGCCGCACAGCTGTCTGCATTGTTCCAGTTTCTGCTCCATCAGCGCCATCTGGGCAGACCATGTTTCATCCTTTTTCCCTGCAAACCGGCTTACATTCCAGAACTGTTCCTGATATGCCTCAAACAACTCCAACAGCAGGTTTTCAGACTGTTCACAATCCTGCATCTGTTTTCTGAAGCTGTCCTCCTGTAAGTCCTTGTCTGCCCATTCATCAAGCAAGTCTTCAATTGCCATATCATGCTTTTGTACCGCTGTTTTAAGCTGTCCAATGTTTTGATCTATTTCTGCCAATCTCCTGCTGCTTTCTTCTACTCCTCTGGAGACTGCCCGCGATTTTTCCTCCACCACACTCTCCACGCTTTGCAGCAGTTTGTCATATTGTTTTTTGCCTATAAACATCTTTATTCTATCCAGCCTTTCCAAAATTTGTTAAAAATTACTCCCCGATCAGCACTTCCTTCCCCTCGAACGCAAACCCGTACTTCCTGATCCGTTCCTCGGGGATTCCCTTCGCAGCAAGCGTCTTGGCATACTTCTTCTCCTCAATCTGTGCAAGCGCCGCGTCCACCGTATCCTCCAGACTTTTATCCCGTCTGGGGTTATACACCTTAAACTCGATCACGATCGCATCCAAATCCTCCCGTCTCGGTTCCAGCATGATATCATACCGCCCGAACCCGCTTTCCCGGTTAGAGGTTACCGTATAGCGGTCCTCCAGGTTCACCATCAGTCCCAGCACAAACCCATGGTAAAACCGCTCCGGCTCCGCTTTCCCGGAAGTCCTTTTCCCGGTATCGAAATAGCTGAAAATTTCACAGGCGACCCGATTCATATACTCATTCATGGCTTCCAGATCGTTTAACAGCAGCGCCTTGATGAAATCGTTATAATTGGATGCCGTACCCGAAAACCAGCCGCCAATCATGCGCTTAAACATCATCTCCACTTCATGA
>DLAA01000141.1 GCA_002493835.1 Lachnospiraceae bacterium UBA7060
ACGGTGTGTTATTCATCGCTTACCATCAAAAGTGACAACTATGGAAGGTATGTTCCAACAAAATCATCAACTAACAAGTTTGGATGTGAGTGGTTTTGACACAGGCAGCGTTACGGATATGGGTTCCATGTTTGATAATTGTAGAAAGCTGATTAGCTTAGATGTGGATGGTTTTGATACCCATAATGTAACAAATATGGGACAAATGTTTTATGATTGTGGACAGGATTCAATCAAGCTGGACGTGAGTGGCTTTGATACTGGAAAAGTTACAAATATGTCAGGTATGTTTTTGTCATGTGGTGTGTCGGAATTGGATGTCAGTAATTTCGATACAGGAAATGTAACAGATATGTCATATATGTTTGCAAGCCCAAGTCTGATAAAGGTGGATGTCAGCGGATTCAATACAAGTAAGGTGCGAGATATGTCATATCTTTTTCAAAGGTGTAATAAAATAACTCGACTTGATTTGAGTAGTTTTGACGCCGTGAATCTGGGTAGGGCAACAGGTATGTTTCAACTTTGCACAATGTTAAATAGGATTGATACGCCCAAGAATCTTAAACAATTTATCGAACTTCCCAAAGCAGAATCGGGAGATGCCTGGCAGGATGGTGCTGGAAATACATATACGGAATTACCGATGAATTTAGGTTACAGTATTACAATAAGCAGAAAAGGAGGCTCCGGGAGCACTGAAACGGGTAAACAGACATTATCTGTTTCAGGTATAGAAATAGGTGATAAAGCATATGATGGCGATCCGAATTCCTATACAGGTGCGGTTGTTCTAAAAGACGCATCGGGTAAACTGGTATCGGATGTAAGTTTGACGCATTCTTATTCTGGAACGATTGCAGATGGGAGCGTTTATGTAGAAACAGAGGACGGGCCTTCGCAGGTGGGAAATTATACGCTGACCTTTGCAGTGACGGGGGCAAGTGCGGATCAATATGTCCTGAATCAACCAGAATACAGCTTTTGTATTACACCAAAGGAAGCGACTATAGTAGCAAAAACAGTTGGAATTGAGATTGGCGGACAGATACCTAAATTATCGGAGCTGAAATATATAGTTAATGGCCTTGTTAAAAATGATGAGTTAATCAAAAAGCCGTCGTTCAGGTATAGTATTGAGAATATTTCAACGGCTAAGGAGGGGCAGTATGGGATTATCCCTTATGATGCGGATGCAGGGATTAACTATGATCTGAAATATGTAAATGGGATATTATCAGTTGGTATTCCAGTATCTCATATCACACTGGAAAAAACCAAAACCAGCTATATAACAGGTGAAAACCTGACAACAGATGACTTGACAGTAACGTACCATAACGAAACCGGAGACTCATTCATAGTCAGTGGCTATGAGACCAACGCGGACGAGATTGACATGTCCACGCCGGGTAGGAAGACATTAGTGGTCATTTATAATGGCCTGACTGCGGAGATAGCGTTGGATGTCTATGCATCTTGGATAGAGATACTTAAACTTAGCAGCGATTCATTGACTCTTTCCGTAGGGGAAACTGCCGCGCTGAAAGTTGTGGCCATGGAGTCCGTCTCTGGAAATACGCTGACATTACCAGTTACATGGGCAAGCAGCGATCCTTCTGTAGCAACGGTCGAGGATGGTCTTGTGACGGCAGTTTCCGTTGGAGAATGCATAATTACGGCATCAGCAGATGGTAAATCCGCTGTCTGCTACGTGACAGTTACCGCTGGTCAGGCTGATATGATCATTGCCAGTGGAAGCTATGAAAATGTCAATTGGCAGATTGATGGCAGCGGGAAGCTGACTGTGGAGGGAAGCGGTGAATTTACAAATTCAAATGCTGTAAATAGGGTACCCTGGTTTTATTATTGGTCTTTCATAAAATCTGCGGAGATCAATTTAACAGAGACAAAAGATGCTTCCTATCTGTTTAATGGCTGTCAGAGCTTAATGGATGTAGATGTAAGAGAATTTGACACGGGCAATGTGACGGATATGACAGGATTGTTCCAGAATTGCAGCAGTTTGACATCCATAAATCTGAGCAACTGCGACATGCAAAAGGTAACCCAAATCGCAGATTTCTTTAAAGGATGTCAGAAATTATCCACGATTTACGCACCCTGTAATCTCAAAATGTCGGTTGAACTTCCAAGAGGCAGTAGCACAGTTTCCGACAACAGCACAATTTCCGGCAATAGCACAGTTTCCGGGGATATCTGGTATGACATAGACGGTAATACCTACACAGAACTGCCCCGGAATCTGAGCCGCAGCATTGTATTGACAAGAAACCAAAAACCTGTCATTTCAGAACCGTATATCATACTGGAAAAGGGAAAAATCAGGTATGTAATTGGGGAAAAGTTAAATACAGATGATCTGAAAGTAATTTACTATAATGAAACAGGCATTTCCTCAAGGGTAAACGATTATACGACAAATGCAAATGAGATCGATATGTCAACACCGGGGACAAAGACGCTGGTTGTGACATACCGGGATTTGCATGCGGAAATAAAAATTACGGTAATCGAAAAACAGACCGAGGAGACACCGGAAACAAAGGGACTCAAAATCACATTTAAAAATGAGCAGGACAGGGAAAGTGTTTATACCGGCAGCGCCATTAAGCCGGAAATCAATGTCTCCTACAACGGCCGTCCCCTTGTTGAGGGAACCAACTATACGGTGAAATATGCCAATAACGTCAAAGCTGGGTACGGCAGAATCACGGTGGCTGGTAAGGGAAACTTCAGATCCACCAAAACCCAAAATTTCACAATTGTGCGGGCGGATATCGCTAACGCCGAGTTGGCTGGCACTGACAAAGAAGGCAGGTTAGTTGTTGCAAGCGGTTCGAAATTTGCTCCAATCATTTATTATGGCAGCCAGAAGCTTACCGCAAAGGATTACAGCATTAGCGGAGCGGTCATGGCGGGGAAGAAAATCACGGACAGCGATTCCAATAAGGTTGTTACCATAAAAGGGAGAGGAAACTATACAGGAGATAGGGAGATTGTTCTTAGAGTTGTAAGAAAGAGTGACTTGACGAAGTTTACCGTAACCCTCGATCAAACGAAACTGAATGCGCTGACTTATGACGGCAGGGGGCATTATATTCATGATATTCAGGGTGCACTGACTGTGATCGGCAAAGACGGGAACACCAATATGAAACGCGGTATGGATTATAGGATTGTATATCCTGCCAATGTGATCGACGCAGGTGTGAAAAAGTTTTCTGTCGTTGGGATGGGGCTCTATACCGGTACTGTCAGCAAATCTTATACCATTAAGCCGGCAGTCGACACATACGGTGCTCTTAATGTCGAATATGTGTCAGGAAGCATTGACAACATAAAATTACCCTACAGAAGCACCGGTGTTACTTTTAATGAGAAGTTAAAGATAACTGATACCCAAAATGGAGATACCTTTACGCTGAGAGAGGGAAAGGATTATAAAGTGACATACAGCGGCAATAAGAAAATCGGCAGTAATGCGAAGTTCACGATTTCTTTTCTTGGCAATTACAAGGGAATACAGAAACAGACCAGGACGTTTACCATTGAAAAAGCGGATTTAAAAGATGCTGCTGTTGTTATTGCAGATGCAGTATATAAGAAAAACCCTGGTATATATAAATCGATTCCTTATGTAATTGAACAGGAAACCGGCAGATTGATCAAGGCTTCCAATTATCATGTCACTTATTATGTAAATGAGAACAGAAATAGGGAAATGAAAGGACAAAACAAGGTTTCATCGGGTGACACGGTATATGTGAAAATTGAGGCGAAGCCAAACAGCAATTATAAAAGTGATATGCCCCTCATTCAAACGTATCGAGTTACAAATGCCATTGATCTTTCCAAAGCAAAGATTACCTTCGTGAATGCCGAGACGGGAACGGCTGCCAAATCGGCAGAGTATACCGGCCAAAAGATCACAGACCGTGAGATCAAGGTGCTGGTTGACGGAAAACCCGCAGATGAAAACATGATAGTGACATATGCAGACAATATCGATAAAGGGCAAGCGACTGTAATTGTCACTGGAACAGGTGAGCCGGGATGCAGATATACAGGATGTAAAAAGGCAGCTTTTAGTATTGTTGCGTATAGTTTAAGATGAGATTATTCGTATGAGATAAATAACTTGTCAGCCTGACAAATTATCGCCGCCTGATTAAGGCGGTGATAATTTTTTGGCAAAAGGGCTATTCCTTTATCCTGTCAAGCTCTGTCAAATTGACACCGGAGGAAGAAAGGATTACCTTTAATTCAATATAGCGCACTTTCATGGCTTTATAGGCGTCTGAGTCTTTGTCTACAAGAAGCATATATCCTTGCAGTCTGGAATATTCTTCCACAGACAATTTCAGCATTTCACCCTCTGCCATATTCTCACCTGCTTTCGTAGTCTAGATTGAGTGTTGGTACAATATTATGTGTTAAAATCTATTTTACTAGATTTCACATGTCAACGCAATAAGGGAAAGCTGTGGCGGTGAGTTGCGCATTGAAAACCGCGCGGGAATGTGATACAGTGGGTTATGAGAGAGTATTATGTCTCGCATATAATTACATGTGGTAAAACAGAAAGATGAGGATAGGGTGATGGAACAGTATAAGCAGGAGTTTATCAGCTTCATGGTGGATAGCCAGGTATTAAAATTTGGAGAATTTACGTTAAAGAGCGGCAGAAAATCCCCGTTTTTTATGAACGCGGGCGCTTATGTGACAGGAGCACAGCTGCGGAAGCTGGGCGAGTATTACGCTAAGGCGATCCATGACAAATATGGTCTGGACTTTGATGTTTTATTCGGCCCTGCCTACAAGGGGATTCCGCTTACTGTGGCGGCGACTATGGCGATCAGCGAACTCTATGGGAAGGAGATCCGCTATTGTTCCAATCGGAAAGAAGTGAAGGATCACGGCGATACCGGTATCCTGCTCGGCAGTAAGCTGAAGGATGGTGACAGGGTGGTGATCATAGAAGATGTGACCACTTCCGGAAAATCCATCGAGGAGACGTATCCCATCATCAAGGCGCAGGCGGATGTTACGGTACAGGGGCTGATGGTGTCCTTAAATCGGATGGAGAAGGGGCTTTCGGGCGATAAGAGTGCACTGGAAGAAATAAAGGATAAGTATGGATTTGAGACGGGAGCGATCGTCACTATGGAAGAAGTGGTGGAGTTCCTTCACAATAAACCCATCGGCGGCGAGATTTACATTGATGATGAAATAAAAGCGCGGATCGATGCATACTATGAGACTTATGGGGCGGCGAAACAGGTATGACATTTTCGGTAAAGCTTTAGGAACTGTCAAAGAAAGGAGCGGTGACGGATATGGAAGAGCGAACATATAAGATCATGGGCGGCTCAGGAGCTTTAAGCATTGCGTTTGGCGTGGTGATTATGGTAGTGGGCATTGCCGGAGGGGTTCTTCTGCTGATCAGCGGCGCGAAGCTTCTGGCGGGAAGAAATAAGATCTTATTCTAAAATAAGATGGGTGTTTTCGGCAGCAGCGAGAATACCCATCTTATTTTGAATAAGCAGAGTCAGAAGACGAATCAGACAGGCCGTATGCTTGCATGGAGGACAAGGATCAGTGAAGAAAAACAGTTATATGTTTACTAATAAGGAGCATACGCAAAAGGGGATCATGGCCACAATTTTGGGTGTGATTTCTTTAGCATCGATCGGCTACATTGTATTTGAAAGCTATAGAAGAGCAGGTGAGGTGCCTTTGCAATACGGGGCCGTGGCATTTCTTGTGATGATCTTTGCCTTTGTGGGGATTGTGCTCGGTGTGCTGTCCAAATCAGAGAAGGATAAGTTTTATTTTTTCAGTTATCTGGGTATCGTATTGAATGTGCTTGTGCTGGCGGCGCTCAGCGTGATTCTCTATGCGGGTGCTTACGCCTGACGGCATTTTTATGGATTCAAGTTGATTGAGGCACCTTTTGGCATTTGAATCCCGATAATGAAGAAAAGGAGTTTGTTCAATGATGAAACAGGAAGAATTAATAATAGAGCGCTATGGACTTGCTCTTGCAAGGATTAAGGAGATACCAAGTGAGTCAATTTTACAGGAGCCTTATCGATCCTATTTTGTACAGATGGCACGGTTTGTGGAGATGATGGATCGAACTTATGAGAAGGTGGAAAGCGGGGAGCTGTTTCAGATGTCAATGGAGGAGCTTCAGAAACACAACCGTCTGCTATATGCGGATATTCTGCCGGATCATTATGGGGAGAGTTATGGAAATCCGGATTATGCAGTAAATAGACTAGGAGAGTCAATCGGGCGTCTCCTGTCTTTTTTGTACACGGAGCTTCGAAGCATGATTCCATCGGCTTACGAAAGTAACCGCTCTGCCATGACAATTCGCATGGAGCTTCTTCTGGAAGTATATCAGAACTTTGTCTGCGCGTCGCAGGAGGGGAAGGAGCCGGATGTGGAGGGAATCAGGCAGATTCTCTACTGGTATGTGAGCGACTATTACGAGGCGGAGTTTGAGGAAAAGTGCAGGGATCTTCTGGATACGGACAGGGATTTTGCGCGCCGGATTATTATGGAGAGTGATCTGTCCGATCTGAGGTATCTCTATTATTTTGGGGAGTATGTCACGGAGAACGAACGAAAAACGGCCGCCCATCTGAATGAGATGAATGCGGAGAAAATAAAATTGATAGCGGACACATACACGGAAGGGTACCGCATTGGCTTTGAGGTATGTAATAAGGATATCTCCATCAAGGAGACGGTGCAGATTCGTTATTTTCTTGGATTTGAACGGGTTATCCGTCAGGCAGTTCTCAATTTTGACCGAATTGGTCTACAGACTGCTTTCTACAGAGCGGGGACAAATATTTTCCAGGGAAGGAATGTAAACAAGAACGGTTACTGTGGTGCGAATCCCAATAAGCAGTATGATTACGACCATAAGGAGGATATAGCGCTTTTTCTGGATGGCGCTTTGGCGGAACGAAGGTGCGAGGCGGTGCGGAATGTTTTTGAAAGGCATAAGGAGCAGGCGGCTCTCTTTGGTGGGCCGGCAGTGATTGAGAGTTTCGGGGAGGAGCCTTTTGTGCCGGTAAATAAGACTTCCGCCTGTAAACTTGCTGAGAAACAGCAGAAGCTTGCGGTTTCTAATGCAGGGCAGATTGCGGCCATACAGAATGAATATATCAAAGGGGAGGAGCGAAGCTTTACGATCATAGCTTTTCCGGTGCCCGGGATTGGGGAACGCTATGGGGAGATATTCGACGATGTGGTGCGCATCAACACACTGGACTATCAGCTTTATCGGGATATCCAGCAAACGATGATAGATGTGCTCGATAAAGGATCGACTGTTCTGGTCAAAGGAATGGGAGAAAACAAAACAGATTTGAAAATAAGACTTCATAAACTGGCAGATCCCGAGAGCCAGACAAATTTTGAGAACTGTGTGGCGGATGTTAATATCCCGGTGGGGGAAGTGTTTACTTCACCGTGTCTGAAGGGTACAGAAGGACTTTTACATGTGACAAGGGTCTTCTTGAACGAGTTAGAGTACAGGGATATCCGCCTGTATTTTGAGGATGGTTTTGTGAAAGACTATAGCTGTGCCAATTTCGAGGAGGAAGTAGAAAATCGAAAGTATATCAGGGAGAATGTGCTCCACCATCACGAAAGGCTTCCTATGGGAGAGTTTGCCATCGGCACCAACACCACGGCGTACAGGATCGCCAGAAAATATGGAATCGAAGATAAGCTGCCAATACTGATTGCAGAGAAAACAGGCCCTCATTTTGCGCTGGGTGATACTTGTTATTCCCATGAGGAGGACGTGAAAAGCTACAATCCCGATGGGAAGGAGATTGTGGCGAAGGAGAATGAAGTGTCAGCTTTACGTGACACGGATGTCAGCAAGGCGTATTTCCAGTGCCATACAGACATTACGATCCCCTACGATGAGCTTGGGGAGCTTTCAGTGTTGACTGAAACGGGAGAAAAAAATATTATTATCCAAAACGGTCAATTTGTTTTGCCGGGATGTGAGGAGCTAAATCGGGCGCTGCAGGAGTGAGGAGTTAGTTTAAGTGTAGTCAGCGCTAAATCCTATACTGGCTGAACCGTCAACGATAAAATGTGTTGCGATTTTTTTTAAAATCTAGTACACTATAAACTAAGAAACTTTGTTTTGACACAAGATATTGTGGTTTAGGAGGGAAAACGGATGGCACAGGTAGGCATCGTGATGGGCAG
>DLAA01000078.1 GCA_002493835.1 Lachnospiraceae bacterium UBA7060
GCAGGCTATACTGACAATCCATGATTTTGCAACTTGTCGGAAAAGAATCTAATACAGTCCCCAGCCAAATGCTCCTGTCCGTGAAACGCTGGACGTACAACTGAAACGGCTACGCAGGGAACATTCGACACAGACTACGGTCGGCTCCCATGAATAACCAGCTCTCGGCCACATACCTAAGCACGAAAGGAAAATCGCTGCCATGCTCGAAAAGGTCTGGCAGCAGGTGTATGTATCCATCCTCTTTTGCGCAAAATATTTGTGTAATGTTGTGTAAATTCATTGACGCATTGTGTAACATTGTGTATAATTTTCTTATAAAGTGGAACACAATGAACCCACGTGACACAGCGATCAATGACCTGAACAATAGCGGCTACCCATTCAAACGGAGTGGAGGAAACCACGATATCTACTACAATCCGCAAACAACATATTCCATTCCCTTGAAACGTGGCCACATCGATGAAGACAATCTCCGCTACATACGCAAAGGAATCAAACAGGGAGGGAGGTAACTCCCCCTGCCACCAGCAAAGGAGGCTGAACCATGAAATATATCTATACTGCAACATTTGTGCCAAATGAGGACGGAACCAAATACTACTGCAGAGTACCTGATCTTCCCGGATGCATTACCACCAGCAGCAGTATTGATGATGCCATTGAGATGATCACCGACGCCGCCGCCGGATGGCTCGTTGTGGCGGAGGACGAAGGAAACGAGATCCCTGCTGCCACTCCCCAGCATAACCTGGATATTCCGGATAATGCCACCTGCTCCATCATCCGTATCGATACACTCGCATACCGGGCAGCAACCGACACCAGAGCAGTCCGCAAAAACGTCTCGCTTCCTGCCTGGATGGCTACCCTGGCAGAAAAGCGGGGAGTGAACTGCTCCCAGGTTCTTCAAGACGGTCTTATGCAGCTGTTCAACGCCGGCCATGCGGGATAATAACCGTATGCAATAACCAAGAAGGGAAGTGTTGCTATGACACCAGCATTGGCACAAGAAAAAAAATACACCATTGATGATATCTACAATCTGCCGGATGGTACCAGAGCAGAATTGATAGACGGACAGATCTACTATATGTCGCCCCCCAACCGTAAGCATCAGGCAATAGCACGGGAACTTTTTTCTTCCATAAATTCCTACATTAAGTCAAAAGGCGGTTTTTGTGAGTCCTTTTTTGCGCCTTTCGCTGTATTTCTGAATGAAGATGATACAAACTATGTAGAGCCAGACATTAGCGTGATCTGCGATCCTAGCAAGCTTAATGACAAAGGATGCACCGGGGCCCCGGACTGGATTATAGAGATTGTGTCACCCGGCAGCAGACGTATGGACTATTTCACAAAACTCTTTAAATACCGCACTGCAGGCGTCCGGGAATACTGGATTGTTGACCCAGAGAAAAACCGTATCCTCGTTTACAACTTTGAGTTAGAGGATACCGGAGATTATACCTTTACTGATTCCGTAAAGGTCAACATCTATGACGATCTGTATATCAACTTCTCCGAGATTGCTGATCTGTTGAATATTTAACCCAAAAAAGGCATGTGCTCCACTGCATATGCCTTTCATACTGCCTCTTTACAGCAAAATAGCTTATTCATTAATTTTTTCCGCAAACTCTTTTTATACAGTTTTTCTGCTTTTTCACTCTCTCCTTGAGCTTTATACACACCCGCCAAATTCTGATAATTACTTCCTATATGTGGATCATCCTCTCCAAACACACTTTCTCGAATCTGCAGACTTTTTTTATGCAGTTCTTCTGCCTCTTCATACTCACCTAAGCATACATAGTCGCCAAATTATCATATTTATCTGCTGTTTCCGGGTGGTTTTCCCTCCCCCAGACCGTCCGAAAACCTCATTTTTACGGTCTATAACGTATTCTTTGCGAAAGTAACTAAAGCCCATCGCTCTTTTAATTGTTCCAAAAGGATGCTCCGACAAGCACATCCTCTCTGCCGTTTTGTTTCTGCCCGGCTTCAAAAAAATCCCACCACCTTCTTTATTTCAAAGTGATATTTCCCTTTGTTGACACCTTCACTATCCAGTTCCCTTCCTTCTGCTTTTAGCCAGTCCCTGCATGGTTTCTCCAGACAGTCCTTTGTGAAATCTATTCCCTTCCACTCACTCCCGGCATCGACGGATTTCCCATTGATATCACCTGCTTCTTCACTTTCATACCCTTTGTCTGCCACGGTCTCTATAATTCCTTTGGTTTCTTCCCTGACCCCTTCCAGCCTGGAATCCAAAAGTCCATGGTCCGTTACTTGGTTGGTCATCTGGAAATCTCTTATCAGATGTGTTTCTGAATCGCCTACCGTCTGGGGATTATGAGACACCACAAAGCCATTTTTGCTTTTCATCAGCTTTGCATCGGCATCTGTCAGCGACATCTGAGACTATCCGCTTTATTGGCAGATGTATTTACCCTGTTATCACATCAGACTACGCTAAGTTTTCGGACGATCCCCCTGGTCAGCACTCATACCACCCTCATCCTCCACATTTTTTACTTCATCCCCCTGCTAATCTTTATGTGCTACCGCTTGTACATGTTGCAGGTAATCTTGCAGCTACTTACTGATCGCTTGACATATTCTTCCAACTCTCCTATAATTTGACTACATTATGTCACCTGCACCCGAGTACAAATGAAAGGAGATTTTCTATGCAAAGACATCCAGTTACTTCAAGCAGAATTTCTAGTGTTGGATGGGGAAATAATACGCTGGAAGTGCAGTTCCATAATGGCTCCGTGTACCAATATCATGGTGTTTCCCAATCTGAATATCAGAAATTTTTAAGGGAGCCTTCCCTTGGTTCTGCATTATCAAGACTTGATAAAATCCATACAACCCTGTATAAAGGATTTGGCGGCTAACCATTTAGCCGTCATTTTCTTCTGCAGATATACCGCATTAGACCGAAGTAACCTTAATTCCATCAATTGAATTATGTACCTCAGTGTACGGATCGCAATGATTTTTTAAATAAGAAATAATTGGCTTACATATTTCTTTGAATCCTTTCATATCATCAAAAAATGGACGGCCCAAATTCCTGCGACCTCTGAATACAGGAAAGCAGACTACGCGATCGGCGTGAATGGAAACAGTATGGAACCCGTCTACCATGACGGTGACACCCTGATTATGGAAATAAACAACATGTAGAAATAGCACCATTTTATAAATTTTGGATTAAGAGGTTTCCCTCAAACATAGATATTCCAAGGCTTTCATAATTTTAACAGCATTTGCATACAAACAGGCGAAACACCAAACTATCACGCAAAACTCGAATACTAACACGGAAACTCCCGACTTTTGCCCGATAGTATTATTTCGCCCCAATCGCCCTACTATCAGCGGCATCAAAAACACAAAAAAGAGGGACCCACCAACTACCGTGATGAACCCCACCAAGCCTTAAAACCTTTGATTTTAAGCCATTCTTCCATACTTTCGCCTGCGAGTACCCAAATTCCTATGGCATTATTTTTTTATAGCCTCCTGTGCCGCCCTCACTCCTGATCTCACGGTCAAGACCCATAAGTTTTTCGGACAATTTCACCCCCTTCCCCTGGACTGCACCATATATCCGGTCCGCATGCTGCATACAACATATTCCATCTATTTTTATCATCTTATTTTGACAGCCATTTCACATACTCTGAAACTACATCACTTGTCTTGCTTAAATAAATGCACTCTTTCGCCAGCGTGATATCGTCCGTGATCATATTATCTACATTCATATCAATCATGCGGTTTATACTTTCTTCCGTATTCACTGTCCACACATAAATTTCTTTTCCTGCATTATGGACATCCGAAACCAGCTTTTCTGTGACATTTGATGCCTCTATGCTAAAATGGTCTGCCGCTGTCATGGCATTGATATCGCCATAAGCAATGCTCATGACATACACTGTCCGGATACGGCTGTCACATGATTTCATTTTCTCCAACACGTCATATACCTGAGATGTAACGACACACTGATCCACAAACTTTTCCGTTTCTATAATCTCCGCAACCTTCTGTTCAAACTCATGTTCATGCCCCGTAGGTTTCATTTCGATATTCAGTTTTATCCCATTCTCTTTCGCAAATGCGATCACCTCTGACAGAAGCGGCACCCTTTCCCCTGCAAACCTGCTGTCAAAAAAGCTGCCAACATCCAGAGTCCTGATCTCATCATAATTCATCTCCCAAGTGTTCTGGTCAACTCCTGCTGTGCGCATAAAATTCGTATCATGCATCACAAAAATATGCCCGTCTCGGCTCTGCTGCACATCCAATTCGATCCAGTCTGCCCCAAGTTCCTTCGCGCCCTCAAATGCTGCCATTGTATTTTCCGGATAGCGGGCAGATGCCCCACGATGCGCCGTCACTTCCATGGTACGGACATACTCGATCTGTATGCTTACCTTATGATTATAGATACCATACAGATAAAAACAGCAGCAGACAACTGCCCCCAGCAAAATTACCCCTTCTGCCGCATACCGTATTTTCCTTCTTTTTTCCTTTTCCTGATGCCTGTCCGCTTCTCCATGTATGATTTCCTCCTGCCTGTCCTCCTTATGCCCATAGAACAGGATACTGATGCAGGCATAGCTTACCGGCGTGCCAAATGCCGACAGGACGAGAAGGGAAACTGCAAGATAAACCCATACCACGGATGCTGATACGATCCCCACCAGTTTCAGTCTCGAAAACACTCCGCCTAAGAATACTGCAAGTCCTACTCCCAACATAGCCAAAACAAAGAATAAAACAGAAAGACCAAGCTGTACCCCAACCAAAGCCACGAAATCCTTCCTCTTATTTTTTCTGCTGAGCACCGCACTCCTCTTCCTGGCCTTTTTAAAGGCGCATCCTTCTAGCGTAAAATAGTGAAATGCATACATCCACCTTAACAGCAGCACGCCCAGCCCAATCAGGACACCAGAAAATAAAAGCAGCAGATGCACGTTCCCCTTAATAAAATCCATGATAAACTCCGGGACTGCAATACTGCCCACGTATCCTGACGCCACCCCGATATTCAGGAACGGTATCAAAAATAATACAACAAAAACCACCAGTATATTTTTTCTGTGAAACACTCTGGCCGCATTATGCAGGGCATATCTTACCGTCTGCACCAGGTCTGCTTTTTTCCCCTGATAAGACTGATCCAGCAAAAATATGACTGCCCCGATGTCAACCATAGAATAGACAGCCATGCAGACAGTCAGAAGAAGAAGTGCCAGAAGAGTCAGGGGATTTAGGAAAAAGGAAAAGACATTTTCTATCGTCAGATATTGATATCCCGTTACTTTCATGATCCCATTGAATGCCCACAGAAAAAGCGGCGTAAATATGGTCATGGATAATACCTTATATAGAATTTCAAACTCTGCCATCGTCCGCCAGTTTACCTGAAGCAGATTCATTACCTTTTTTATTTTGGTCATAAGCTGTGCCCCCATTTCTTTTCCCTGCCCCTTGCCAGGACTCCTTTACTGCCGTATTGCGTTTGGATAGATCCCTTCCATTTTTACATCATCAAAATGTTCATCCATGGCCTGCTCCCATCTGTATACTGCGGCCTTTCCATCTGCCCGCGTATCGTATCGGACAAGTGCAAGCACAGATACGAAAACATTAAATGCCATAAACACCACCAGTATCCCTGTCAATACCCATCCAGTTTTCTTTAAAATGATATCGATCAGCCATGCCGCTTTTGGATAAATTCCCTTAATCCATACAACTGCCGCGATCCCCCAGAAAAAGCAGTAAAGCAAATTGATCCTTCCTCCAAGGTTGAAGGGCATGGCGCTATAGTCCCAGAAAACTTTGCCAAACAGAATCTCCGTAAAAACGCTGCAAATATATTCATAAGCCCCTCCAAGGAAAACGCCCACCCAAAAGATATGGTGTTCCTGTTTATCCCTGTCTTTATAAAGCAATACTGTCACAAGCGCAATCGCAAGCCCCCATACCACACTGAACGGTCCCCATACAAGACTGCTCCTGCTCATCCAAATACCTGACGTAACCCGGCAGAATAATGTCTCCACGATATCACCCGCAAGAGCCCCGATCAGGAACAGCCAGAATACCTGTACAAAACCGCACCGTTCCTGATTCTTTACCGTTTCTTCCTGCTCCCGCAGGATAGCAGGGTATGACCTGCCTATTCTTTTTTCAATATGTCCTGAAACCTTTGTGGCAAACCGGAATGTCCATCTCTGCAGCTTATGGTTCCAGCCAAGCAGTCGTGGCAGTTTTTCCTCCATATGGCAGATAAACAGGAGGGAACCCATTAAATCTGCCACTCCCACCGCCGTAAGCCCCCAGATCACTGCCTTTCCCACAATGCCCGGCAGGCTGCGGTAAGCTCCTAAAATAATCCCATTCCCATACTGGACAGCCAAAAATCCAAGCAGCCCCCAAAGCGCAGAATACTGTAAGCAGATATATCCGTCAAAATTCCATCTTTTATCAGAATAATCCCACCACTTTTTCTGCTTCATCCTTTCCAGTGTTTTCCCTGCAAACCACTCCACGGCAGTAGCCACCGCCATGCATCCCAGAAAGAGGAACAGCACATCGCCTTTCAACTCCTGCAGGAATACGGTCAAAATCACCCCGGTAAACCCATAAAGGAAACAAAACGGCCCTGATGCAAAGCCACGGTTCCTGAAATTCCTTACTTTTACCGTTGCGACTGCCGTCTCAGCAAGCCACGCAAAAAAAGAATAGGTAAAAAAGAGTATGGCAAGTTCATAAAATGTGTAGTTCATTCCGCCCTCCCCTAAGCCTGCACAATCGTTAATGCAGCAAATGTATCATTCCTTTGTCATTCAGCTTCTTTATAAATGCAAGCAGAAACGGAACGCCAAGCATCCCTATAAACCCTGCAAACCGCAGGCCCAGAAGCATTCCCGCCAGCGTAAGCACAGGATGAAGCCCCACCTGCTTTCCGACCAGCTTCGGTTCAATGATGTTCCTGACCACAGTTATGACAAGGTACAGCAGGATTACACCAAGAGCCATCTTAAAATTGCCATTTACTGCCGCAAGTATCCCCCATGGAATAAGCACGCTGCCCGTCCCCAATATAGGGAGAATGTCCAATACTGCGATAACCAGTGCAACCGTCATGACATATGGAATTTTTATCATGGCAAGCCCTGCCCACAATTCCAAAAAAGTAATAAGAAAAATCAATCCATAGGACGCAATACATTTTAACAGAGTCCCGCCAAAATACCCCTTTGCCTCCTGCATAATGGCTTTCTGTTTTTCCGGAATCTGCCTGAGGAGGAATCCGCTCACCTTATCAAAATCAATGGTAAGAAAAACAGTGGCAATTACCGTAATGACTGTCCTCATAAAAGCACCGGGAATTTTTGTAGCCGCCACCGCCGACAGTCATAAAAAATACTGCTGAAAGCAGGATGGAAAAGAATGCCCTTTTCCACCTGCTTTCCCCTGCTATACGGCGGACGGGCTTAGCAAGAATATATGCAATGCCATATGCCAGCACAAACGGAAAAAGCACTGGCAGCAGATATTTAAAAACCGCATATATGCACACCGCTATCACTGCCCAATAGCAGAATTTTATCAGAAAATCTTTTCTCTGCTGCATTTTCAGCACATCCTGTTCACCCATAAGTACCCTCCTTAGTAACCGTACCTCTTCCTATATTTTAAGAACATAAACACGGACAATGCAAGCGCCATCAGTTCCGCTGCCGGCGTTGCCAGCCAGATTCCATTCACGCCTAAAATAAGTGGAAGCACAATCATCGTGATCAGCATAAATACA
>DLAA01000093.1 GCA_002493835.1 Lachnospiraceae bacterium UBA7060
GGGACTTTTTTCACAGCCCCTTTTTTGATGGATTATTCTATTATAAATATATAAATGAAATATATAGTATAGACATACCGCTTACATTGGAGGACTATCATGGTTATCCGGGAACAAATCTTAAATAGAATAAGGCCCTTTTATGACAGCGAACTGATTAAAGTCTTGATTGGCCTGCGGCGTTCGGGGAAATCAGTTATTCTGCTTCAAATTATGGATGAGCTTAAAAAAAAACGGTGTTGAGGAATCGCAGATTATTTATATAAATTTTGAGGATTTTCAGTACTCGTTTATTGCGAATGCAGAACAGCTTTATCAATATATTTGTGAACAGAGGAAAAATGAAAAGAAATATTATCTTTTTTTTGATGAAATTCAGATGGTAAATGATTTTGAGAGAGTTATCTGCAGAATCCGTCCCAGACTTTTTCGGCAAAGGGGATTTTGAATTACTTTAAAAGTGTGGATCGTAAAGTCAGCGCACAGACGCTGTACAATTATCTTGATCATATACAGACGTCCCTGATTGTCAGCAAGGCGCAGCGCTATGATATTCGCGGAAAACAGATACTCACAACGCTTGACAAATATTTTCTGACCGATCTGGGGCTGGGGCGCATCCATAACAGCGGCTATAAGCTGGAAATGGGCGCCATGCTCGAAAATATTGTTTATAATGAGCTCAGAAACCGGAATTATGACGTGTATGTCGGAAAGATACCGAACGGAGAAGTGGATTTTGTGGCGGTTAAGGGGGATAAAAGAGAGTACTATCAGGTGGCATTTTTAATGGAGAGGGACAAAATTGAATAGTGTGCAGAGAAGTTCTCCGCACACTGAAGAATACCTGAATCGAGCGCGCGGGCGCTCGATTTTGGTTTATTAGGAAATTGCGACAGCGAAAACCAGTGAAGGAGAATGCGGAGCATTCTCTGAATCGAGCGCGCGGGCGCTCGATTTTCGAAAGTCTATTGTATCGCCGAATAGCCGAATGCGTTTGCAAATGCATCAATGGGTTGTTTCTCTTTGCACAATGCGCATTCTTCTGAACTGTATGTCTTGTATTCGGGAATGTCCGATGTGGTGAACAGTGCATTGACTGGAATGCCTGCCACAGCGTTAGCAGCGCTGAAAATGGCACTTACGCCGCTGATGGTCGCCCCATAATAGGTTAGGGTCTGCACCGCTTTGGTTACTGTGCGTCCTGTCGTTGCGCTTGCAAGAAGCAGCAAGACATTCTTGCCCTTGATCATGGGCAGATAGTTATCGCGGAACAGCATTTGCCCGGAAGCGGAATATTCGGGAGTGACAATGTAGATTGTCTGGTGCGCATTGCGGGAAAAGACACCGGCTCTTGTCAGCTCCTCAGCCAGAAATGCGCCGATGATCTCACAGCCGTCTATACAGACGATCGTATCTACCACAGTAGACAGCATAATCTGACGGCTCAGTTCCTTTGCGGCGGTGGACGCTTCGCTCAATCTTGTTTTCATGGTAGTCATATCTAAAAAGTAATTGATATGGGAACTGGGGGTTACGAAATGTCCGTGGATCGCTTTTAATTCAATATTGGGATGGCTTTTGGAGTGAATTTTAATCAGTTCTTTCATGTGGTTACCTCCTTATCACGGTACAGTTTAGTTTTTTCGCAATTCTCCACGAGAAATCATCGTGCTATTGTCAATATTATACAGCTTATGTGAAAGTAAATCAATGGTAACAGTTCAGTCATTCGCTATTCGGCAAGTAACATGCAGCGTTATAATTTCTTCAGATCAGGGAGACAATTAGTTTTATATATGCTATAATCGTCGCAGGATCGGCATCCTGCGACCAAAGAATTGCGGTGCAATTCTTTCTGTAGATGTTTCACTTTTATGGCTTTTGAGAATGTATAATCGTCGCAGGATCGGCATTCTGCGACGGCTCTTTAGAGAGGTACGTAAATATGTATAGGAAATGGATCAAGAGATGTTTGGATTTTCTGCTTTCTTTGTGCGGGATCATTGTGTTAAGCCCTGTTTTGCTGGTGCTCTGTATTTTGGTTCGGGTAAAGCTGGGAAGTCCGATTTTTTTTAATCAGGAACGGCCGGGAAAGGATGAGAAGATTTTTACTCTCCATAAATTCCGCACTATGACGGATGCGCGGGATGAGAAGGGGGAGCTTTTGCCGGACGCTGTGCGGCTTACGAAGTTCGGTAAATTTCTGCGGACTACGAGTCTGGATGAGCTGCCGGAGCTTTTCAATATTCTTAAAGGTGACATGAGTGTCATAGGGCCCAGGCCTCTGCTTGTCTCTTATCTGCCCTACTATACGGAGCGAGAGCGCTTAAGACACAGTGTACGCCCGGGACTTACAGGGCTGGCGCAGGTCAGCGGGCGCAATTTTCTTGACTGGGACAAGCGGTTTCAAAAGGATGTGGAGTATGTGGAGCATCTGACCTTCGGCATGGATATGAAGGTTTTGTGGATGACAGTACAGACGGTTTTGGGGCATACCGAGGAAGTGGCGGAGGATACTAACGCCGCGGAGGGAAATTTTGCAGAGATCAGAAAGAGACAACTTGAAAAGACAGGGGGTGCTGAAGTATGAATATCTTGATTTTGAGCGCGGGTACCCGCGATAAAGTGGTGCAGTATTTCAGAAAAGAACTTGCGGGCAAAGGACGCGTGATTGCGACGGACTGTTCAAATTTAGCGCCGGCAGTGTACGAGGCGGATGCCTTTTATCTGGTGCCGCGGATTACGGAACCGGGCTATCTGGATACGATATTAGATATATGCGAGAAAGAAAATGTAACAGGCGTTTTTTCTTTGATTGATCCGGAACTTTCCCTTTTAGCGAGGGAACGGCAGCGATTCCTGGCAGTGGGGACAACACCTGTAATCTCAGATTACGAGCTGGTGGAGACCTGTTTTGACAAATACAAAATGTATGAAAAATTATGCGGTATGGGCATTCCGACAGCCAAATGTTATGCGGATAAGGAGGCTTTTTATCAGGGGGTGGAGAGAGGAGAAATCGCTTATCCTGTCTTCGTGAAACCTGTGCGGGGCAGTGCCAGTATCCATATTAATAAAGTGGGAAGTAAACAAGAGATCGAGGTGCTCTGCGATCTCTATGAAGATCTGATGATTCAGGAGTACATGGACGGGACAGAATACGGGGCTGACGTGTATGTAGATATGATTTCCGGCAAATGTACAGATATCTTTGTGAAAAAGAAAGTCAAGATGCGTGCGGGAGAGACCGATAAGTCTGTGTCGTTCAAAGACAAAAAACTTTTTGAAGTGATAAGAAAATTTGTGGAGGATTGTGGATTCCGGGGCATGATAGATATCGACATTTTCCGGATAGACGGGATTTATCATATCTCGGAGGTCAATCCGCGCTTCGGCGGCGGATATCCCCATGCCTACGGATGCGGCGTGAATATGGCGGCCGCAGTGGTGCGCAATCTTTCGGGACAGGAGAATGAAGTGCGGATTGGGAATTATGAGGAAGGTATCTGCATGATGAAATTTAATGAGGTGATGATTCGGGATATGCGGGGCGAAGAGATCGTGCCGTAGACGTGCAATTAAGTTCATATATTTAGCTCTATTTCAAGGTATCGAACAATTTCAGAAAGAGATAAATTTCTTATAGTAGATATAGGCGTCCCAAAACGCAGCGTCAACAGAAATAGCCCAGCCGAAGCCATAATTTGAAGGAGAGCCCGGAGGGTCATTTTTAATAATACACCAAAAATAAAGAGGGTTGTTGTTTATGAGTTCTGGTTCCGGATTTATTTGTAATGTATAATCAACCAATAAAATCACCTCAATATATAGTATAGAAAAAGAGTTAAGAAATATGCAGGGAGGGAGAAAATGCTGCCTGAAAAATATAAGAATGATTTAAATATGCTTATCAATATCGCCAACAAGTACAGAGACGGGACAATAAGCAATTCGATGCTTATTGATGTAATGTCTTCCCAGCAGGATTTTAAAAAAAATATTGAACTATGCAGAGAGTATTTAAAAGAGAACGATGTTTTGGTGGCTGACGATGATGAAGTGGAGGAGATGGCGGATGAAATCAACTATACGGAATTGATTAAGCCATATGATACAACGCAGATTGATATTTCACCCAAACCGTTATCATTGGATATGATTATTGAAAGACTAAAATACGAAGAGATTGATTTGATGCCGGATTTTCAAAGAAAAGCCGGATTGTGGAGCCCGGAAAAAAAGAGCCAGCTGATTGAATCCCTGCTGTTGAGAATACCATTGCCGGCCTTTTACTTTGATGGGAGTATTAACACCAAATGGGTGGTTATTGATGGATTACAGCGTTTGACGGCACTGAAAGAATTTTTTGTTGATAAAAACCCCAGACTCAAGTTGCAGGGTCTGGAGTTTTTAGTGTGCCCGGTGGGCACA
>DLAA01000125.1:0-34954 GCA_002493835.1 Lachnospiraceae bacterium UBA7060
GTGGATATTGTGGAGACAGGTTCCACGCTCAAGGAAAATGGACTTGAAGTGCTGGAAGAAATTTGTCCGCTGTCAGCCCGGATGATTGTCAATCAGGTCAGTATGCAGATGGAGCCTGAGCGGATCAAAAAACTGATTACAGAGCTCAGAAGTCATCTTTGACAGCAACGCACATATGCGTTAAAATGAAAACATATAAAACTGTTTTTTAGAGGGAGAAACTGATGAAAGAATATAAGGGAATTATCATTGCGCTGATTGCCGGAATCTGCGCGATTATCTGTGTGTCTATTTTTACTGGCAATCTGGTAACTTACAAAAGAACCTCAGGCAGCGAGGGCCTTTCAGCGACAGGCTCTGCCAACTGCGATTTTGAGGCGGATCTGATTGTCTGGAGGGGAAGCTTTTCCGGACAGGGAAGCACGACGCAGGAAGCTTACAGTTCCATCAAAAGGGATGCTGAACTTGTAAGAAAATATTTGGTGGACAGTGGTGTGACAGAGGAAGAGATGGTTTTTAGCTCCGTAACCATCAACACACGCTGGGAATCCGAATACAATGAGAACGGCGACAGAATTCGAGACTATATCGATGGTTATGATCTCTTTCAGAATGTCTCCATCACCTCTGCGGATATAGATAAGATTGAAAATATTTCCAGGGATATCTCCGGATTGATCGAATCCGGTGTACAGTTTGCCTCAGAGGAGCCGGAATATTATTATACAAAGCTGGATGAATTGAAGTTGGAACTAATCCAGGAGGCGACCGAAAATGCCCGGGCAAGGATCGATCTGATGGCCCAGGGCACTGGTTCTACAGTGGGAGAGCTTTTGACTGCGAATCTTGGTGTATTCCAGATCACGGCACAAAACAGCAACACAGAGTACAGTTATGGCGGATATTTTGATACCTCATCCCGCGATAAAACTGCTTCTATCACAGTGCGGTTAAACTATAGTATAGAGTAATCAAAGATATAAACGATGTTTCGGCAGGGAGAAATATAAAAATATGCGTAAAATAAAACTGACAAATGAATCACAAAAAGACATTCTAGATAAACTCCTTAAGAGGAGTCCCAATAACTACACCGAGTACGAGAATGTTGTGGCTGAAATTATTAGAAATGTGCGCGAACACGGCGATCAGGCGATTTTTGAATACACAAAAAAGTTCGATAACTGGGAGAGCAGTTCGGACAACATTCGTGTAGCGGGCGAAGAAATGGAGTCTGCCTGCGCGGAAGCGGATCCGGCATTTGTGGAAGTAATGAAGAAGTCAGCCGCCAATATCGAAGATTTTCACAGGAAGCAGCTTAGAAACAGCTGGATCGATACCAAGCCGGACGGCTCTATTCTGGGACAACGGATTCTGCCCATCGGTATATCAGGAGTCTATGTGCCCGGCGGCAAGGCTGCATACCCCAGCAGCGTTCTGATGAATGTGATTCCAGCCAAAGTGGCTGGGGTAGAGCGGATCATTATGACCACGCCCGCAGGTGCGGACGGCAGGGTGAATCCTGGCACTTTGGTGGCAGCGAAGATAGCGGGCGTAGATGAAATCTATAAGGTTGGCGGTGCCCAGGCTGTTGCGGCCATGGCCTTCGGCACAGAGAGCATTCCCAAAGTCGATAAGATCACGGGCCCTGGTAATATTTTTGTGGCATTGGCAAAAAAGGCCTGTTTTGGCTATGTCAGCATCGACTCCATCGCTGGGCCAAGTGAGATTCTTGTGATTGCGGATGAGACTGCGAATCCCCGCTATGTGGCGGCAGATCTTCTCTCTCAGGCAGAACATGATGAACTGGCAAGCGCCATATTGATTACAACAGATGAAGGTCTTGCCCAAGAAGTGGAGCGACAGATCGAAATATTTTTAACAGAATTGTCGAGGGCGGATATCATCAAAAACTCATTGGACCATTATGGTTATATCTTGCTTGCGGATTCCATGGACAGCGCTGTGGAGGCGGCTAATGCCATCGCCTCAGAACATCTGGAAATTTTGACAAAGGATCCTTATCAGGTGATGACCAAAGTTAAAAACGCCGGCGCGGTCTTTTTGGGAGAATATTCTTCGGAGCCTTTGGGAGACTATTTTGCGGGGCCGAACCATATCCTGCCGACCAATGGCACTGCAAGATTTTTTTCACCTTTAAACGTGGACGATTTTATGAAAAAATCCAGTATTATCTCCTACTCGAAAGAGGCTCTTGAGAAGGCGCACAAGGATATTGAACTGTTCGCCGAAAAGGAAGGGCTGACAGCCCACGCGAATTCCATACGGGTGCGTTTTGAGTAGAAGGAGGAGCATGTCATGTCCAGAACAGCGATTATAGAGAGGAACACAAAAGAAACTCAAATTAAAGCATCTTTTAACATAGACGGCTCAGGAAAGAGTGAGATTTCTACCGGCATCGGTTTTTTTGACCATATGCTTACCGGGTTTTCCAAACACGGTTTTTTTGATTTGACTATGCAAGTCAACGGAGACTTGGAGGTAGACGGACATCACAGTGTGGAAGATGCTGGTATTGTACTCGGCACTGTCATTCGGGAGGCGCTGGGAGACAAGGAAGGCATCAAACGTTATGGATCCTGTATTCTTCCCATGGATGATGCCCTCTGCCTGTGTGCCATTGATCTTTGCGGCCGGCCCTATTTTGTATTTGACTGTGAGTTTCCTGTGGAGCGGGTGGGGGAGTTAGATACGGAACTTGTGCGGGAGTTTTTTTATGCTGTGAGCTATAGCGCAGGCATGAACCTGCACATAAAGCTGTTAAGCGGCAATAATGCCCATCATATGATAGAGGCCATGTTCAAAGCCTTTGGCAGGGCGCTTGACGGGGCATGTTCCCGTGACCCCCGTATAGACGGTGTCCTCAGCACAAAAGGTGCACTTGACTAGGCAGAAATTTTGAACAACAAAAGAAAGGGGAAACTGTCAGTATGGCATATAAGAAATTTATACCCTGTATTTATTTATATAAAGGAGACGCGGTAAAGGGGTTTTCCGACAGTACAATCATTGATACCAATCCAGTGGCCCTGGCGAAATTCTACAGTGACAACAACGCAGACGAGTTGATCGTCTATGATATGTCTGAGAGTGACACGGCTCACGAGGAGGCTCTTGATATCATCAAATCTATCTGCAGCAAAGCAGAAATTCCTGTGATCGGCGCCGGAAATGTGAAGCGTATGGAGGATATCAAGAAGCTCCTCTACGCAGGTTGTAAAAAGGCAGCTCTCAATTATTCCAAGCCAGGCAATATAGAAATCACAGCTGAGGTTTCGAAAAAATTTGGCAAAGACAAGATTGTTGCCTGTGTAACAGAAGCTGACAGTATTACCCGAAATGAAACGCTGATCGACGAGTATATCGGAGAAATCATTCTGGTAAAGGAAACCTGCCTCAAGGAATCCATTGCCGTTTCTCGATTTCCCATGGTGGCTTCCGTTCCAGAAGTTTCTTTGGATAAAATTATGGAGATTTTGTCAAACGATAACATCTGTGGTATCTCCGGTCATGCCATCAATGAAAATGTGAAGGAGCTTCTGGCAATCAAGTCTCTCTGTCAGAATAACGATATCTCTGTAAACACCTTCGAATCTTCTATTCCCTGGGAGGCGTTCAAGTTGAATTCTGACGGCCATGTGACGGTGGTAGTGCAGGACTACAAGACCGATGAAGTACTGATGGTTGCTTACATGAATGAAGAAGCCTACAATATGACCTTAAAGACAGGCAAAATGACCTACTACAGCAGAAGCCGGCAGGAGCTTTGGGTGAAGGGAGAAACCAGCGGACATTTCCAATATGTAAAATCCCTCACCGCAGACTGTGATATGGATACGATTCTTGCCAAGGTATCCCAGATCGGTGCCGCATGTCATACAGGGGCACATTCCTGCTTTTTTAATGAAATTATGGCAAGGGAGTACGAGGAGACCAATCCCCTCAAGGTGTTTGAACAGGTGTTCCATGTGATTCAGGACAGAAAGATTCATCCAAAGGAAGGTTCTTACACGAACTATCTGTTTGACAAGGGAATTGATAAAATATTGAAAAAATTGGGGGAAGAGGCGACGGAGATTGTTATTGCCGCCAAGAATCCGAATCCCAACGAAGTAAAATATGAAATATCGGATTTCCTTTATCATATGATGGTACTTATGGCGGAGAAGAATATCACTTGGGAAGAAATCACTGCGGAGCTTGCAAGAAGATAAGTTGTTTCTTACGGATTGCTTGTGCCGTTGATGGTGACATGACGGAAAATGCGAACGTACCCGAAAGGGTACGTTCTTTTTTTCCCAATTTTAGCATAAAATGCAGTGACAAAGGAACTGTTAAAGAATTACTTTTTAACAGTTCCTTAGAAGAAATGGCAGGAAAGGATATACGATATATGGAGAAGAAGGTAACGCCGGAGAAAAGAATGGAACTTGCAAGATATATCCGGGAGGAAAATTTGGGAAACCGCTTAAAACTTAGACAACGAGAGAATATTTTATACGGAAAAGAAACGCGGATGCCACTTTATGAAAAGGGATTTTTATCAGAAACAGAAGGTTTTGCCGGCTACAGCATGCCGGAGGCGGAGAAGACGATTCCTTCCACAGGAGGCTTTAAATACCGCATGGTTCTTGCTGTCTTATTGTTTGTTGGATTTTTGCTCTGTGACACAAGAGACAGCAAAATTTTTACTTACAGCACAAACGATGTCTACGAGATGATCAGATCGGACAGTCTGCACTTGTCGGAAGGAGGCGAAAACGCTGTGATGGAAGAACTCGCAGAAATTTTTGACTGATTTTTGTACAGAAGCAGAGATGAATTCCATTACAACAACAGCACCGCTTTGACTTTATGGTACAAGTCCGCTATACTAGTACAATGAATATGAATTTTTTCTTTCTTGTATCTGAATCAAGCATCCTGCGTGAATATATCAAAAACTTACAGCTCATATTGGACTTGATTGTACGGGGATGATATGGTGTGAAAAATAATGGAGAATTTTATGAGAAAATTAGCGCTTAACGATGATATTTTGATGCGGGTGGAAAAGCCCGCCCGCTATATCGGCAATGAATTCAATTCTGTCATAAAAGACAAGGCAGAGATTGGCTTACGCTTTGCCTTGTGCTTTCCCGATGTCTATGAAATTGGTATGTCCCACCTCGGAATCCAAATTTTATACAGCATGTTTAACGAGTGGGAAGACGTGTGGTGTGAACGCGTCTATTCTCCGTGGATGGATCTTGATCAGATTATGCGGAAAGAAAAGATCCCGCTTTTTTGCCTGGAATCTCAAGAACCTGTGAAAAATATGGATTTTCTTGGTATCACCATCCAGTATGAAATGTGTTACACGAACATATTGCAGGTGCTGGATCTTTCGCAGATTCCCTTTTTTTCCAGGGACCGTGGTGAGGACATGCCCATTGTCATCGGCGGCGGCCCCTGTGTCTACAATCCAGAGCCTATTGCAGATTTTTTTGATTTGTTTTATGTGGGAGAGGGAGAAACGCAGTATCGCAGGCTGTTTGACTGGTATCTGGAAAATAAACATAATGGTGGTACAAGACAGGATTTCCTGCACGGAGCTGCCAAAATTCCTGGCATCTATGTGCCGCAGTTCTATGAAGAATTATACAGGGAAGACGGCACGATCTCAAGCCGCCGAAAGATGTATGAGGACATTCCGGATAAGATTTTGAAGGAAATTGTGACAGATGTGAACGAAGCACACTATCCATTAAAACCAGTTGTCCCTTTTATCAAGGTGACGCAGGACCGGGTTGTTCTGGAAATTCAGCGGGGATGTATCCGTGGCTGTCGATTTTGCCAGGCAGGGCAGATATATCGGCCTGTCCGGGAACGTAGTGCGGATAAGCTGAAAGACTATGCCCTGGAAATGTTGAAAAATACGGGACATGAGGAAATCTCTCTCAGTTCCTTGAGCTCAAGCGATTACTCCCAGCTAAATGAACTGCTTGATTTTTTGATGAAGGAGTGCAGGGACAAACATGTCAATATCTCCCTGCCCTCCCTGCGGATCGATGCCTTTTCGCTTGATGTGATGAGTAAGGTGCAGGATGTAAAAAAGAGCAGTCTGACTTTTGCGCCGGAAGCGGGCAGTCAGAGACTGCGGGACGTGATCAACAAGGGATTGACCGAAGAAGTCATTTTAAAAGGTGCTGCGCTTGCTTTTGAGGGCGGCTGGACAAGGGTCAAGCTTTATTTTATGCTGGGCCTTCCAACGGAGACAGAGGAGGACATTCTGGGGATCGGAGATCTCTCAAACAAAATTGCGGCTGTCTTCTATGAGACGGTGCCGAAGGACAAGCGGGTAAATGGCAGAGTGCAGATTGTTGCCAGCACATCTTTCTTTATTCCAAAGCCCTTCACACCTTTTCAGTGGGCTCCCATGTGCACCGCAAAAGAATTTCTCAACAAGGCACATTTGGCCAGACAGGGCATTATGAGTCAGCTCAATCAAAAGAGCATCAAATACAATTGGCATGAGGCGGATGTGAGCGTCCTTGAGGGTGTGCTTGCCAGAGGGGACCGCCGGGTGGCGCGGGTGATCCTAAAAGCCTACGAAAAGGGCTGCATGTTCGATTCTTGGAGCGAAACTTTCCACAATGACCTGTGGCTGGAAAGCTTTTCACAGTGTGGTGTGGACATTGGTTTTTATACTACGAGGGAGAGGGCGGACGACGAGATTTTCCCCTGGGATTTCTTGGACTGCGGTGTGACGAAAGAGTTTCTTTTGCGGGAGTGGAAAAAAGCGAAAGGGCAGACTATATCGCCAAATTGTAAAGCGCAGTGTCAGGGATGCGGCGCAAACCGGTTTGGGGTGGGCATCTGCTATGAAGAAGGATAAATGTGTCAGCGCTATACAAAAGTATGATCTAACAATCTTTGAGGTGTTCTTATGAAAATTAGAGTTAAATTTGCCAAATACGGCGCCATGAAATTTATCGGGCATCTGGATATGATGCGGTTTTTCCAAAAAGCAATCCGACGGGCGGATATTGATATGAAATATTCGGAAGGTTTCAGTCCCCATCAAATCATGTCTTTTGCGGCCCCTCTTGGCGTAGGAATCGAGAGCCGAGGAGAATATATGGATATTGAGGTGCTCTCCATGACCTCCCCTGAAGACATGAAACAGGCACTCAACCGGGTTATGGTGGAGGGTGTGGAAGTGCTGTCCTTGTCTATTCTGCCGGATCAGGCAAAAAATGCCATGGCCAGCGTTGCGGCGGCATCTTACATGTTGAAAATGAGAGAGGGGAATTTTCCAATTCCGGAACTGAAAACAAGAATTCGGGATTTTTATAATCAAGATAATATTCCCTACACAAAGGAGACAAAAAAGAATGCGATAGAGCTTAACTTGAAACAGGGAATCTATGAGATCGATACCGATGCGTGCGACACAGTTCACATGCTTGTGAATGCAAGCAGCAGCGGCAGCATTAAACCTGCTATGGTTTTTGAAAAGCTCTGTCAGTTTGCCAATGTGGAAATCCCAAAGTCTGCCTATCAGATAACAAGGCTGGAAATTTATACGGATCTTGCGAAAGAGGGGGAAGCGCATCGATTTGTCCCTCTTGCAGAAGTTGGTTAGAGAAGGCCGCGATTACTTGCATTCCTTCTATTATGTGCTATACTGATTCCATGACATCATCCAAGGGTAAAATCTTAATTCTAAAATATAGGGAAAAGCTGCTCGCCGTTCTTATCCGTTGCAGCCAGATTCTCTCTGCACAAGTACTTAAGCCGGACGATCACGCAGTGGGTAATATTTATGTGGGAAAAGTACATAGTATTTCCCCAAATATTGCTGCTGCATTCGTAGATCTGGGCGGAGGGTATCTTACTTTTTTGCCGTTTTCAGAAGTCTGTCATGCCAGGATCACTAACCGTCAACCCAGCGGACATCTGAAAGTGGGAGACGAACTTCTTGTCCAAATCACCAAGGAACCCATGAAAACAAAGCAGGCTGTGGTTACCACCAGACTTTCCCTGGCTGGGCAGTACGCTGTTGTTGGTATGAAAACGGCAAAAAAAGAGGGCAGTGTGCAGGTTTCTGCCAAGCTGGACCGAAAAAAACAGGAGCATTTTAGAAATGCAAGTGTGCTGACACAGATCGCCGAGCGATATATACTAATCGTGCGGACGAATGCAGGCGTGCTTTCCCAGGACACCCCGCTGCTTGCAGAGGCGCAGACTCTGGCAGATACGCTGGACCGCATATTAGAAATTGCAGCAACACGTACCTGCTATAGTTGTCTGTATCGAAGTAAGCCGGACTGTGTCTCCTTTGTGGAAAATGCTTACCGAATAGAGTACGATGAAGTGGTTACTGATTTGCCGGAAATCTTCAGCACTTTGCAGGAAACTTGTGAAATAAACAAAATTCCTCTGCGTTTCTACGAGGATTCATTTTTGCCTCTCTATAAGCTTTATTCTGTGGAAGCCCGCATGCAGGAACTCCTTGAGAAAAAAGTATGGTTGAAGTCTGGCGGCTATCTCATTATAGAGCCGACGGAAGCTTTGATCTCCATTGACGTAAATACGGGAAAATACGAGGCGGGAAAGGACAGCGAAGAGACATTTTTCAAAATCAATATGGAGGCCGCCGAGATGATAGCCCTTCATCTGCGGGCAAGAAATCTCTCGGGCATGATCCTTATTGATTTTATTAATATGAAAAGGAAAGAGAAGGAGACTTTCCTCTTAGAACATATGCGGAGACTTTTAAACAAAGATCCCATTCACGCAAGCGCACTGGATATCACAGCTCTCGGACTGATGGAGCTGACCAGAAAAAAGATATCTCCAAGTCTTGCAGAGCAGTTAAAGTGAAGTACGCACTGGCATATTTGTTGTAGAAAGGATGCGCGAATTATGAAACTGTTACATATAGAAAAGGTAAAAGACGGAAAATACCTGAAAAATTATGAACTGACTTACATGAATAAGGCTGGCAGAGAAAAAAAATATGAGATAGTCAGCCGGAATGATATTCCCGGTCCTGAAGCCATTGGAGGGCATGTCAGCGGTGTTTCTATCGTCGCATTTCATGAAGGGAAAATGCTGCTTTTACGGGAGTTCCGTATGGGTGTTAATCGTTTTGTATATAATCTCTGTGCAGGGATGATCAATGAAGGAGAATCTCTGGAAGAATGCATTCAGCGGGAGCTTTACGAGGAAACCGGTCTCAATGTAAAAAAGATCCACAGCGTTCTGCCCCCGTCCTTCGCCGCAGTGGCATTCTCCGATGTAAAGACACAGATCGCTTTTGTGGAAGCGGAAGGTACATTTGAAGACCACACTTCCGAAAACGAACAGATTACCGCTGATTTTTATACGAGAGAAGAGGTCAAAGAACTGCTTGAAACAGAGGAGTTCAGCTCCCGGGCACAGATCGCTGCATACTTTTTTGCAAGAAATCCGTCATTTTAAAGTACAAACCGACTATTTTAGTCAATTTATCAATTTAAAACGTCGATTTTTTTATTATTTCGTCAGTTTTGGGAAGGAATTACTATATAAATTATGAGCTTGAGAAAACGAAATCTATGTTTATCCATGATTGCAGTATGTGTTCTGCTTTTGGCTGACCAATATACCAAGTATCTCGCCATCTCTCGATTGAAAGGGCAGGAACCATTCGTCCTGATCAGCAAAATATTGGAATTTTCCTATCTGGAAAACACGGGTGCCGCCTTCAGCTCTTTTGAGGGAAAACAGACTTTTCTCATTGTTTTGACTACTATAGTCATTTTTCTTATTGCGTGGAAGTACATTATTCTGCCGATGAAGCACCGTTTTGTCTGGATGCGGCTGTGTTTGCTGCTGATTTTTAGTGGTGCAGTGGGGAACTTGCTTGACAGAATAACAAGGCGATATGTGGTGGACTTTATCTATTTTGTTCCCATTAATTTTCCAAAGTTTAATGTGGCGGATATATATATCACTGTCGGGGTTGCGATGTTGGCGCTGCTGCTCTTTTTTTACTATACAGATGATGAGTTGGACCAACTTTTTCATCTGGGCAGGACGAAAAATCCTTAAATTTTATTGACAAAAGCAGGAAAACCCGTTACAATACATGAGTATGCCGCATAACGAGGTAAAAGTGTGTCCACTGGACATCACCGCAGTTAGCGAGTAAATGGATGAAAGTCCATGAATAGGAGGTGCGCGGAATGTACGCAATCATTGCAACAGGCGGAAAACAGTACAAGGTATCAGAGGGTGATGAGATTAGAGTGGAGAAGCTCGACGTTGAAGTTGGTTCTACTGTTACCTTTGATCAGGTGCTCGCTGTGAGTGATCAGGAGCTTAAGGTTGCGGGCGATGTGGTGAATGCGACTGTGACAGGAACTGTTACAGGGCAGGGCAAGGGAAAGAAAGTCATCGTCTACAAGTATAAGAGAAAGTCCGGCTATCATAAGAAGAACGGTCACAGACAGCTCTATACGCAGATTAAGATTGACAAGATCAACGCGTAATGACACAGATTACCATTTATAAAACGAAGTCAGGTGAATACCGCAGATTCATCTGTGATGGTCATACTGGATACGCAGACCGCGGCAGGGACATTGTCTGTGCGGCGATCTCAGCACTGGTGATCAACACTGTGAACTCTTTGGAAGAGATTACGAGGGAGCCCATACAGGTGGATGTGGAAGAGGACAGTGGCAGGATCAGCTGTTGCTTTTTGAGACAGCCTCTGCAGGAAGGTTCTCACATATTGATGGATTCCCTGGCGCTTGGACTGGGCAGAATCGAAGCACAGTACGGGAAAAAACACTGTAAACTGACATTTGAGGAGGTGTAATGCCATGTTAAATATGAACCTTCAATTTTTCGCTCATAAGAAAGGAGTCGGTTCCACAAAGAATGGTCGTGATTCCGAATCCAAAAGATTAGGTGCGAAGAGAGCTGACGGACAGTTCGTCAAAGCAGGAAATATCTTATATAGACAGCGTGGAACTAAGATTCATCCCGGTGTCAATGTAGGAAAGGGCGGGGACGACACACTGTTTGCTTTGGTGGACGGTGTTCTTCGTTTCGAAAGAAAGGGAAGAGATAGGAAGCAGGCTTCCGTTTATCCTGTAGAAAAGTAAGAACTAAAAAGGCGGCTCCGAACATTCTAATGTTTGGAGCCGTTTTTCTAAAAGAGGGTTAATTATGTTTGCAGATCGTGCGAAAATCTATGTGAAGAGCGGCAAAGGAGGCGATGGCCACGTTTCCTTTCGGCGGGAAAAATATGTACCTAACGGCGGCCCTGACGGAGGCGACGGAGGCAGCGGGGGCAGTGTTTATTTTGAGATAGATGAGGGGTTAAATACCCTGACCGATTTCCGACATATTCGTAAGTACTGCGCTGGAAACGGCGAGGAGGGCGGCAAAAAAAACTGCGCCGGTAAAAACGGAGAGGATATCACAATCAAGGTGCCCGAAGGCACAGTGATCCGCGAAGCCGAGAGCGGCAAGATTATAACCGATATGTCCGGGGAAAACCGACATTTTCTTTTGTTAAAGGGCGGCCGGGGCGGAAGCGGCAACCAACACTATGCAACCAGCACCATGCAGGCTCCCAAATATGCCCAGCCAGGCCAGCCGGCAAAGGAGCTGGAGCTTATGCTGGAGCTCAAAGTGATTGCCGATGTGGGACTTGTAGGCTTTCCCAACGTGGGAAAATCCACCTTCTTGTCAAAAGTGACAAATGCCAGACCTAAAATTGCGAACTATCATTTTACCACTCTAAATCCCAATTTGGGTGTGGTAGATCTGCCGGATGCCAAGGGTTTTGTGATCGCCGATATTCCTGGGCTGATCGAGGGTGCTTCGGAGGGTGTGGGACTTGGCCATGAGTTTTTACGCCATATCGAGCGGACCAGGCTGATTGTGCATATTGTGGATGCGGCTTCCACCGAAGGACGTGATCCTATACAAGATATTTATGCTATCAACAAGGAGCTTGCGGCTTATGATGAGGCACTTGCCGGCAGGCCCCAGATTATTGCTGCCAACAAAACGGATATGATCTATGAAAAAGACAGTGATCCCGTGGAGGCTATTCGTACAGAATTTGAACCCAAAGGGATTCCCGTATACGCGATATCCGCATTGAGCGGCAGGGGAGTGAGAGAACTCCTATACGCCATCAACAATCGCTTGGAGGAGCTTCCGGAAAAGACGCTCACCTTTGAACAGGAATTCTTTCCTGAGTTTCATTTTGATACGGGAAATGAGCCGTTTACGGTAGTCTACGACGAGAAGGAAGACGAGTATGTGGTGGAGGGACCACGCATTGAAAAAATGCTCTCCTACACCAATCTGGAATCCGAAAAGGGTTTTAAGTTTTTCCAAGAATTTATGAAAAAAAATGGGATTCTGGAGCAGCTTGAGACACTTGGCATTGAGGAGGGCAGTACCGTCAGGATGTATGGACTTTCCTTTGATTACTATAAATAGCTGATTGAGCATAGTTTAGTCGCGGGGTTTGCTTTGCAAACTCGAAAGGAGTATAAAATAATTATGGAATTGACCAGCAAACAGAGAGCTTATTTGAAAAGTCTTGCCAACGGCATCGATCCCATTTTTCAGGTTGGAAAAGCCAGCCTGACCCCGGAATTTACGGAGTCCATCGCTGACGCCTTCAATACAAGGGAGCTTTTGAAAATCGCCGTCTTAAAGAACTGCGCGGATGATCCGAGGGTAATCGCCGAGGCTGTGGCGGGGAGAACTCACTCTCAGGTTGTGCAGGTGATTGGGAAAAAGATCATTCTTTATAAACCAGACAAAAAGAATCCCAAAATTGTGCTGCCTAAAGCCTGACACGGAGGTGCAGATGAGACGGATCGGTATTATGGGAGGTACTTTTAACCCCATTCACAATGGGCATCTGGCCATCGCTGAAAGAGCGAG
The DNA here is from genome assembly GCA_002493835.1 of Lachnospiraceae bacterium UBA7060. Classification (GTDB taxonomy): domain Bacteria; phylum Bacillota; class Clostridia; order Lachnospirales; family Lachnospiraceae; genus UBA3282. Next base: position 12,970 of record DLAA01000125.1, read on the forward strand.
AGAACAATTTTTATTGGAAAAGGTCATGTTTTTGCCAAGCGGCGTTCCCTATATGAAAAATCTACGGGAAGTTCTGCCTGTCTCTGTCAGATGTGAGATGACATCTTTGGCTATCGCAGATATCCCTTATTTTGAATTATCAGAAATGGAAGCTTCAGATGCAGAGACAAGAAAAAACACATATACTTTTGAAACATTGGAAAAGCTGAGGCAGTTAGATCCGGAAGCACAATATTATTTTATTCTAGGGGCGGACAGTTTACAGACGATTGAACATTGGAAGAACCCCCGGCTGATTTTTCAGGACTGTATCATACTGGCTGCTGTGAGGTGGGAAAAGGGTTCTTCGGAGGAAAACGCAAAGAAGCTGCTTGACAGACAAATATTATATCTGCAGGAAAAATTTGGAGCTGTCATTGAAATTTTGAAGTTCCAGGGAATCGACATTTCATCCACAAAGCTTCGGGAAAAGATACAAATGGGAGAATCTGTCCATAATCTCATGCCGGAGGCAGTGGAAAATTATATTCTGACGCATCATTTATATGAAAAAAGTACAGATTAATTATCATTCAACATAAAGAGAGGATATCTTCAATGAGTAAAAGTAACTATTCGCCGGAAATTGAAAAACTGCGGCGGGCAATGGAAAAGGAATTGTCCACTGGCAGATATACCCATACCCTTGGTGTGGCCTTTACTGCATCTTGTCTGGCAATGTCTCATGGAATTGATAATCTGGAAAGTACAATGATAGCGGGCCTTCTGCATGACTGTGCAAAAGCCATGCATGGTTCTGAGCTGGTCTCCATCTGTGAAAAATCCCACCTCAATATGTCAGCGGTGGAGCGCAGCAATCCCACATCCCTTCTGCACGCGAAAGTGGGTGCTTATCTTGCAGAGCACAAATACGGTGTGAAAGACGAGGATATTTTAAATGCCATTCGTTACCACACCACGGGCCGTCCCAATATGAGCAGACTGGAAAAGATTATTTATATCGCGGATTACATTGAGCCCGGCAGGAAACAGATCGTTGATCTGGATTATGTCAGAAGGCTTGCCTATCAAGATTTGGACTGCACCATGGAAAAAATATTGTCTGATACACTCGCCTATCTGCGGAAAACAGGAAGTATAACAGATGAAATGACAGTGAAAACTTACCATTATTATAAACATTAGCACAATTTAGCATTTTTCAGGAAAGGCAGGGTGAATAAACCTATGAATACAAAGGAAACCGCACTGTTAGCCATAAATGCGCTGGAGGACAAAAAGGCGGAGGATATCCGTGTTATTGATATCAGTGAAATATCCACCATTGCGGATTATTTTATCATTGCAGGCGGCAGTAATAAGAGCCAGATTCAGGCTATGGCTGACAATATATCGGAGATATTGGGAAAAGCGGGTATCACTGCCAGACAAACGGAGGGCTATCAAAACGCCAACTGGGTTCTGATGGATTTTCAAGATATTATTATCCATATTTTCGATCGAGAGAACCGTCTATTCTATGATTTGGAGCGAATCTGGAGGGACGGGGTTGTTATTGATAAAGATACGTTAAAAAACATTTGACTTTTTTAAATATCATGTGATAAAGTTTTAAACTGCTGTTTCAGAAATCATACCGAGTCGGAAAAATAGGAAAATAACGGAACCGGCGCACTTTACAGCCGCCGGTTCCGCACCGCATAAAACTATGCCTTATTTGACTCTGCCGTGCCGTTTGTATACATATAAAACGTAATGATATACAATCCAGCGATACCCACCAGGGCGTAAATAATTCTCGAAAACCATGACATATTACCGAAAATAAATGCCACAAGGTCAAATCTGAAAAAGCCAATCAATCCCCAGTTAATAGCGCCGATAATGGCAATGGTCAGGGCAAGGCAATCCAAAACTCTGTTTTTCATTTTCCTTCCCCCCTTATAAGATATCCAATCCCTGCTGTTTGTCAAACAAAAGATCGTTTATCTAATCGTAATTATCCCTGCGAACAATTACGATTATTATGTAGTATGCCTGAATAAAAACCAGCTATGCTGGAAATAAATGCGCATATATAATTGAAAATTTAATGTTTATACAGCCGAAAAACGCCAAACACCTTTCCGAGTATCTGACAGTCATCCACAATAATAGGTTCCATGGAATCATTTTCCGGCTGCAGACGAATATGTCCGTCTTCCTTATAAAATGTCTTCACAGTGGCGGAATCATCAATCAAAGCCACAACCGTGTCTCCATTGGATGCTGTCTGACAACAATTTACAAAAATTTGGTCGCCACTGTAGATACCAACGTTGATCATAGAATCACCTTTGACTTTCAAAACAAAAGAATCACCGGTCGGTACCATATCAGCGGGAACCGGGAAATATCTCTCAATATTCTGTTCTGCCAGAATCGGAAGTCCGGCAGCCACTTGGCCAATCACAGGCAAAGAAACCATCTCCGTGCGTACCATCTGAAAATTGTCATCACAGATTTCTATTGCACGAGGTTTTGTGGGATCGCGTCTGATAAAACCATTTTTTTCCAAGGTCTCCAAGTGAGAGTGAACTGACGAAGTAGATTTCAAATTAACTGCCTCACAGATTTCGCGAACTGCAGGCGGATATCCTCTTTTTAAAATCTCGTCTTTAATATAATCAAGAATCTGCTGCTGTTTCGCAGTGATCTTTCCCTGTGCCATCTTCAAATCCTTATCCTTTCTCCAGCCTTTTGGCCGATAACAAGTTTCTGAATAATAGGTTTCATATAATAATCTAAATTAATCATATCACAGCAGCTTGAAAAAAGCAAACATATATTCAGAAAATTTGTTCGATTATTTCTTCAAAATATATTGACAGCCGAAAATTTGTTCGATATAATTCTCTTATCAACAAAGAACATTTGTTCACAACATATGTTCTGAAGAGAAAGGAGCGGCAGCTAATGGAACAGAAATACAGAACCCCACAAGATATCAAAAGTGAACGAAGAATCCGTGAAAACCGTATTCGTAGAAGACGGGAGATGAGAAAACATTTCCTTATGTTTGTGATAACACTTTGTCTGATTATCACATGTTCCGCAGCTGTCAGTTCTTTTCGATCCAGCGCGAAAAACGATACGGAAACTATGTCCTGCAAATACTACAAAAGCATTATTGTATCAAACAGTGATACTCTCTGGTCCATTGCCGAAACTTATATGGACGAAGAGCATTATGAATCCATCCATGAATACATTCGGGAAGTCATGCAGATCAATGCCCTTACAAGCGATGCGATTTATGCAGACGCCCATCTGATTGTTCCCTACTACGATGCTGCACCTGTGGCGACTGCATCTTGTAAGTAGAGGAGGCATCAATCCATATGAAGCGTAAACCAGGAATTTTTTGATGACATTGATGATTTGATTTCGCTTATTAAGACAGGCAGATGTTATTAAATTGTGGTATACTGATCTCTGTAACACAGCACAGAGGAGGAAGTATTCCATGAAAATTGATCGAATGATCGGCATTCTGTCCATCTTACTGCAGAAAGAGAAGGTAACCGCTCCCTATTTGGCAGAAAAATTTGAAGTATCCAGGCGTACAATCAGTAGGGATCTGGAAGCGCTCTCTATGGCGGGGATTCCCTTGGTTACAGAACAAGGGCAAAACGGCGGTGTCTCTATCATGGAAGGTTATAAAATCGATCGTACCCTGCTTTCCACTTCGGATATGCAGGCCATATTGGCAGGTCTTCGCAGCCTGGACAGTGTGAGCGGAACAAACCGCTATGTTCAACTGATGGAGAAACTCTCTGCGGGCGCATCAAATTTGCTCGCTGGAGATACCCATATCCTGATTGACCTTTCTTCCTGGTATAAATCATCTTTATCCCCTAAAATTGAATTATTGCACAGTGCCATGCTCTCTGGACATAAAGTATCTTTTGTCTACCATGCACCAAAAGGAGAGTCAAAACGAACCGTAGAGCCCTATGATTTAATTTTTCAATGGGCCGGCTGGTATCTCTGGGGATGGTGCGAGAACAGGGAAGACTTTCGTCTCTTTAAGTTGATGCGTATGACGGATTTGCAAATTGCGGAGGTTTTTGACAAGCGACCTGTAACACTTCCAGATTTGGCCTCAGATAAGATTTTTCCCTCCTTGTATCAGGTAAAAGCAAAGATTCAACCAGAATATAAGTGGCGGCTGGTGGAAGAATATGGTCCGGAAAGTTTTGTCCTCCAATCGGATGGAACGCTGTTATTTTCAGCGGCATTTACAGACAAAACTAGCATTATAGGGTGGATTGTCTCATTTGGAGGCGGTGCAGAGCTGTTGGAGCCCGCGGAATTCAGACGGGATATCTTAATTTTGGCTGAGGATATTCGAAATAAATATCTGGATAAATAGGTTGAAAAAACATGCTGTCACTTTGTGATAAATCGTTTAAAAAGAGAATTGGTCTAGGACATACATAAATATCAAATCAAACAAGACATACAGATGTCTTGTTTGATTTGATATGATAAACCCATCTTGAAGAAAGGATGGGTTTTATTATGGAATATGAAATTGTAACATTAAAAGAAAAAATTGCTGTTGGTATCTCAGCAAGAACAAACAATGCTTCCCCAGACATGGGGGCTGTCATCGGTGGACTGTGGAATCGTTTTTATAACGAAGGGGTCTACGCCTCCATACCTGGTAAGGTAAACGAAAAAGCGTTAGGAATCTATACGGATTACGCCGGGGATGCGCGGGATGATTACACTATAGTTGTTGCATGCGAGGCAAAGGAATGTCCTCAGGAAAAGGAAAAATATACGGTCTGCCAAATTCCGGCAGGACAATATGCAAAGTTCATTATTCATGGTGATATGGTTCAGGCTGTTGCAAATGCATGGGTTGAGATTTGGCAAATGGATCTTCCTAGGACTTTTTTATGCGATTTTGAGGAATACCAAAACGACGACATGGAAAATGCAGAAATCCATATTTATGTAGGACTAAAAGAATCATAAATAGAAGGCATTCGCCTAAGCAATAGAAATGCCTTATAGAAGTAGAAGTCCAACTATGAAACAAATATCGGTTTATTTCATAGTTGGACATAAAAACATATAGAACACATATCCCTTCATCACAGCGCTCTTCAGTCAAATGATAATTAATTTTCCCTCAATTTAATTGCTCTGGCAGCTTTTCGACGATTCTGATCTTTCATGGCTGCATAATGTTTTCTGGTGGTCCCGACATCCGAGTGTCCTAAAACATCAGCTACCAGATAAATGTCCTCAGTTTCCTGATAAAGAGTTGTACCAAAGGTGGAACGCAGCTTATGAGGCGTAATTCTTTTCTGTGGGACAAATTCTTTCGCATATTTTTCTACCAGATTCTCCACAGCATGTACGCTGATCCTTTTTTTCTGCAAAGAGAAAAACAAAGCGTTTTCTTCACCGGGAAGCGCCTGTGCGGCAATATGAACGCGCGGTCCTTCTATATAGTCAAGCAGGGCTTTTTCTACCTCCTCACCAAAATAAATAATCGCTTCGTTGCCGCCTTTTCTGATAATGCGTATGCTGTTTTCACGAAAATTTACGTCATTTATATCCAGTCCCACACATTCCGACACACGAATGCCTGTTCCTAAAAAAAGTGTGACAATGGCGATATCCCGGATTTTGGTTTTCAGGAAGAAATCTTTCTTTTTACCAGTAAGCTGTTTTTCATAATTATCCAGACTGTCCAAAAAGATTGCTACTTCGTCAGGTTCCAGATGAATAATTGCCTTCTCGTGTATCTTGGGCATGTCCACTTGCATTCCTACATTTTTAGTGAGCAGTTCCTTTTTATAGAAGTAATCCAGAAAGCTTCTGAGAGAAGACATTTTCCTGGCAATGCTGCTTGCACCGTTTTTCTGTTCGCCCGTGTCAGACTCATAATATTTTAAATATTCCTGATACTCCTCAATATCTACGCTGTTCAGACAGTTTAAATCTTCCAATGTGATTCCGTGAATGCCTTTGTTTGACAGCGCCGGATTTCTTTCTGTTAAAAAACGTAAAAATACCTGCAGATCATAGGCGTATGATATTCTAGTCTTGGCGCTGGATTTCTGTTCAAGTGCGCGAAAATAGTCCCGCGTATAAGGAGGAAGCTCTTCCAAAAGTTTTCTTAACTGCAAAGTATAGCTTGTTTCCTTTTTTTCATGATAAGTATGGTTTTTAGCAGGCATGACATTTACCTCTTTTCCGGCTTATTCCAGCCGTCTATGTTTCCGTTTATAATTGCTGTAAACATACGTTCTTTTACACCTGGAGCCTCCCGATTAATTTCCTGCACCATATTTTTTACGGTTTCCCGTTTCGTATGTCCATCCGCAGGACAGGGACTTTTGACTACAGGGACATTGTATTTATTTACGAAACCTATCACATCTGCCTCATTCATATATATTAACGGACGTATCACTGTAATTTGCGTGCGGTCCAAATAAGTAACCGGACGAAATGTGTGGAACCGTCCTTCATAAATCAGTGACATCATCATGGTTTCCACCACATCATCCTTGTGATGTGCATAGGCCGCCTTATTACAGCCAAGCTCTTTTATTGCATTATTCAACGCCCCTTTTCTCATTTTAGCACACAGGGAGCAGGGATTAGACTCTTTCCTGTCCTCAAAAATTATCTTTCCAATATCTGTTTTTATGATATCATATCTCACATCGAGTTCTCGACAAAGTGCCTCTATTTTTGAAAAATCTAAATTTCCAAAACCAAGGTCGACTGTCACTGCACACAGGTCAAAAAAAGCGGGATAAAAACGCCGTAGTCCCTGCAGTGCATAGAGCAGAGTCAAACTATCCTTTCCACCTGAAATCCCCACGGCAATTTTATCTCCCGGCTCAATCATATGATAGTCGTCCACAGCTTTTCTTGTCAAACTTAAAACTTGTTGTAATTTCATATTTCGTCCTCTATACTCCGTTCGGAAATCTATGCCTATATGATTTGTCCGTCTTTGTTGGACATTTGCACGTTGTTTTCTCTAGTATTAAGTATATTATACAGAATATTTGTTCTCTTGGCATTATTTTTTTTCACGATCTTTGGTATTGTTTCCGGCCTGCCAAATTGGTATAATTAACTAAGAGAAGAACAGACATGTTTGTTCTAAAATAACTCTTCGAAAGGTTTTGCAAATGAAATTTAAATTTGAAAAAAAATACTTATATTGGGGAATTACAGCATTTCTTGCTTTGGCAGGAGCAATCCTCTTCTACTATATCCTCTTCCATCGATCCAATTTTATTGGAGGCCTTGACAAATTTATCACGATTGCCATGCCGATCATAGATGGTTTTGTGCTGGCTTATCTGTTCACGCCTATCTTGAACAAAATAGAAAAGTCCATTATCAAGCCACTATGCCTAAAAGCCGGTCTTTCTATGACACCCACAGTGAAACGCCGCATTCGTGCAGGGTCCATTTTGGCTACATTGGTGGTGATTCTCTTAGTTTTCTATGAACTGTTTGCCCTTATTCTCCCGGAGGTTGTTCGAAGTGTGCAGAGCATTATTTTTCAGTTTCCTATTTATGTCAACAATCTTTCCAACTGGGCGCTCCTTCTATTGAAAGATAACCCTGATCTGGAAGCCACTGTGAATGCGTTGATCAACCAGTATTCCACAAAAGTGATGGAGTATGTAAACACCAATCTCCTTCCCCATATCAACGAAGTCTTAAAAACCGTCTCTTTAAGTGTACTCGGTGTTTTTAAGGCGCTCTGGAATCTTATAATTGGTTTCATCATTTCAGTATATCTGTTGGGAAGTAAAGAGAAGTTTGCAGGGCAGGCAAAAAAAATTGTCTATGCTGTTTTTGACCGCAAAGCTGGCAATGAGATGATCTCAAATTTTCGATTTGTCCATAGTACTTTCATCGGTTTTCTCGGCGGAAAGATTGTGGACTCTATTATCATTGGCATTATCTGTTTTGTATGCACCAGTATCATCGGCACTCCTTACTCTATACTGGTAAGCATGATTATCGGTTTAACCAATGTCATTCCTTTCTTTGGCCCTTGGATCGGCGGTATTCCCAGCGCCCTTCTGGTTCTTATGGTGGATCCAAAGCAAGCGCTCTATTTTGGTATTTTGATTATCGTGATTCAGCAGTTTGACGGCAATATTCTTGGCCCGAAGATTCTCGGCGATTCCACGGGACTTTCCGGTTTCTGGGTGATTTTCTCTATCACCATTTTTGGAGGCCTGTTTGGTGTCCTTGGCATGGTTGTGGGTGTTCCAATCTTTGCTGTCTTTTATGCAGGTGTGAAATCTCTTGTCAATCGGACATTGCACAAAAAAAATCTGCCGACGGAACTTAACCCATATATGACGGTCGGCCAGATTGAAGAGTCCATGGCTTTTACTGAATATGTGCCTCCCGTCAAAAAAAAGGCAGTAAACAAGACAGCAAAGCAAAAAAACAGTCCTGAAAGAGACCGTTCACAGAAATCTTAGGAGGGATTCATATGATTCATGTTCTTTTCTTTACCGCTGTCGTTGTATTGCTCATCTTTTTTTATATGCGCCGTATTACAAGGCGAAGAAGGTCTAAATCCGCAGATTTAAACTCTGTCAGGGACTATCACGCTTCCTATGACCGTATCAGAAGCCGCAAGGACTTGCGCGACAAAGAAAATGCCTATCGCACCTATGTGACGAAATATAATAGTTCTGAAGACTACCGCGAACGTTGAAAAAGGAGCGGACACAAATCCGCTCCCATTTGGCCTCAATACTACACATTTTAAAACATCATCTGTTCTCAAAATCCTCAACAAACTGCTCTATCAGCTTTGCCGTGCCGTCAATTCCCAAAATACTGCTGTTTATTGCCAGGTCGTAACTGTCTACTCTTCCCCACTTTTTGGAGGAGTAGTAATTGTAATAGCTCTGTCTTTGTTTATCTTTCTTGTTCATCATATCAAGCGCTTTCTGCTCAGTATTAATATCATCAAAACGCTCCATAATCCGTTTTACTTTACACTTTTCTTCACCATGAATAAATATGTGCAGACAATTCTGGTAATCATGAAGAGCGTAATCTGCACAACGGCCCACAATCACACAGGGACCTTCATTGGCTATCTTTTTAATCGTATCAAACTGTGCCAAAAATACCTTGTGGCTGATCGGCATATCTACAAACGAAGAAGAGTTATAGCCAAAGGAATAAGTATCCATTACCAGATTATAGAGGAAAGAATTGGTGGGGCGTTCATCATGACTCTGAATCATTTCCTCACAAAATCCACTCTCCTTTGCTGCCCTTGTAAGAAGATCTTTGTCATAGAATTTAATTCCGAAATGCTCCGCTACCTTCTTTCCAATCTCCCGGCCTCCGGAGCCAAATTGTCTCCCTATTGTAATAATGGTATTCATAAACACCAACCCCTTTCTGTCTTTACATCCCCTGTTGTCCCGCTTGATCCATGTACCCTAAATGCGCAGAAACGCGAAATGTCTTTTGGTTAATTTTATTATATATAATTTGCACAATAAAATCAAGAGAAATGCTTTAAAACAAGTAATTTTGTCTAAATAAAATTACTATTTCTTTCATGCAAAAAAGGACAGAAATCTGCCCTCTTTTGTCTCTTATTCCTTTTTATCAATTTCTTTATACTCTTCTTTTGTTCCTGCCTGCCAAAGTCTGTACACCCTCGATCACAAGAATGACTGCCAGCACAATCAGGAGTACTGCCAAAACTGCCTGTGCATAAGGACCCCAATCTGCGCCGCCGGCGGAGATAATGCCAATCTGATTCTTAACGGTCACACACAGAGAACAGATAGTAACGATGATCATAAAACCCATAGGGAACAAAAACATCTTGTTGTTCTTGCCAACATTGCCAAGCCAAGTAGCTACAGCCAGCAGACCGATACCTGCCAGGAGCTGGTTCGCCGCACCGAACAAACCCCAGATCTTGGAGTAGCCTGTCATACCAAGCGCGATACCGAGAATAACGGTAATAATAGTTGCCACATAAGGATTTACCAATGTCTTCTTCCAGCCTTCCTTCACATCGTCTACAGTCTGACCAGGCTCAAGGAAGAACTCCTGGAACATAAAACGTGCAAGACGTGTCGCCGTATCCAGGGAGGTCAGGCAGAATGCGGAATAGGTAAGCACAAGCAGCGTATTCAGGGCTGCTACTACACCTTCGGACGCAATACCGCCGTACATCTGGGAGATGCCGCCCGCAAAGATCGCTGTAGCACCTGCTGTGATGCCGTTCTTATATGCAAAGTTGATTGCGCAGACAGTGATAACTGCCAGTACACACTCTAAGAGCATGCCGCCGTAAGCGATGGGCTTTGCGTCTGTCTCTTTATCGAGCTGCTTGGAAGTGGTTCCGGAGGATACCAGTGAATGGAAACCGGAGATCGCGCCGCACGCAACCGTCGTGAATAACACAGGGAACAGATACTGCATACCATTGCCGTTATCAACAGCAAAGCCATTGAATGCTGCAAGACCATCAGCACCGCCCATACCTGCATGGGAAATGACTACACCAACCAAGGCAACGGCAAGCATTGCATAGAGCAGGAAAGAGCTTAAGTAGTCACGGGGCTGCAGCAAAATCCACACGGGTGTCACGGAGGCAATTGCGATATAGATCCCAACGATAATCATCCAGGTGTTCGTTTTCAGGTAAATCGGATGGAAATTCATTCCAATCACCATGCAGAGTGCGATAGCGGCCACACCGAGGATTGTGGAAACAGCCATAGAGGCATTGCGGCGGTAAACCATGAAACCAAAAACGATAGCAATCAAAATAAATAACAGGGATACCATAGCAACGGATGCATTCGTTGCAGACGCTGCTATGTCGATCGAACCGGCGTCATCCACCACCGCACCAAAAGTGCTAGCAACGATGGATGCGAATGCCGCAACCACCAAAATTAGGGTCAGATATGCAAAAATGGTAAAAAGAAGCTTCGCTCTCTTACTCATATTGGTGGAAATAATCTCACCAATGGACTGGCCTTTATGACGGATGGATGCGAACAGCGCGCCAAAGTCATGGACGCCGCCGAAGAAAATACCGCCAACCAAAATCCAGAGCACAACGGGAACCCATCCAAACATAGCTGCGCCGATCGGACCCGTAATTGGGCCTGCCCCCGCGATGGATGAGAAATGATGGCCCATCAGTACAGGTGCTTTTGCCGGTACATAGTCCACACCGTCTTCCATCTCATGTGCAGGTGTTGCCTTCTTGCTCTCACCAACACCCCATTGTTTGCAAAGCCATCCGCCATAGAATATGTAACCGAGAACAAGAATGGCAATACAAATGATTAACAGTAACAATGAATTCATACTATCTCTCCCTTTCTTTTTCATTTTTTGGAGTATAACACTTTTTTCAAAATTTTCGCTGTCGTTCGTCCGGCACGGTTACTCTCAATTCGGTCACTATCCCCGATGACCGCCGCCGCATGAAAGTCCATCCAGCCGTGCAGTGAAAACTGAAAACTTTTGTAAATGTGACACTTTTTTAATGTTTTTATCGCATCCCCATCACAGGTGTCACATACAATGATGGGTGTAATATAAGAATACATATGCCCCGGTCCAATATGCAGACGCTCCATACCGTCCTCATAAGCTGTTTTCTTGCAATTTTCAAAAGCCCCTAAAGTGAGATGCGGCACATCGAAGAGATAGATAAATTCCTCACGATCTGCAGACCAAAGCGATATCTTCCTGGAAACCATATACTTTTCGGCGTGCTCATAATATTCACACAGCGCCCGAAGCGGCTCCCGTTTTGATCCGTAGTCCGTTATATCATAGTAGGCAATATAGCTTTTTAACAAAATATCTATGATTTCACTTCTTGAATATCTCATAATCCCTCAATTTTTCACAAAAAACCATATCATAAATAGTAACATTTTATGACTCGTATTTCAAGTTTTTTTAAGAGTTTCTTTCCATTTTATTAATAATTTGTTTATAATCTGTCTAAAATATTCGAAAAATATGCAGGCAACGGTGCCGTCACCTCCACATATTCTCCACTCGTTGGATGAATAAAGCCCAGCAGATATGCGTGCAGCGTCTGTCCCTCCAGATGAAAAGCCGTCTTTCTCGCCCCATACACCTCGTCACCTAAAAGAGGATGTCCAATTGAGGTCATATGCACACGAATCTGGTGGGTACGTCCGGTCTCTAATCTGCATTCGATATAAGTATATTCCTGGAAACGCGAAAGTACCCTATAATGCGTAATGGCTTCTTTCCCGTTTTTCTCATTGACTGCCATACGCTTTCTATCTTTTTCGTCTCTTCCAATGGAAGCGTTGACAGTGCCTTCATCCTCCTTAAGCACGCCATGGACAATGGCTCGGTAACTTCTGTTGAGGGAATGCTCCTTGAGTTGTGCCGCAATAGCTCTGTGAGCATGATCGGTTTTACAGACAATGAGGGAACCTGTGGTATCTCGATCAATTCGATGGACAATCCCTGGCCTCAGCACACCGTTTATCCCGGAAAGCTGTCCCTTGCAGTGATATAATACTGCGTTGACCAATGTACCAGTATAATGTCCTGGTGCCGGATGAACCACCATACCCTTAGGTTTATCCACAACCAGGACATCCTCATCTTCATAGAGAATGGACAGAGGAATATTCTCTGCTTCAATCACGGGTTCGACAGCTTCAGGAATTTGAAAGACAATCTCATCCTCCACCCGCAGCTGGTAGTTTGCCTTAACAGGTTTCCCATTTACAAAGACGAGCCCTTCCTTGATACACTTTTGAATATAAGAGCGTGATAGATTGAGGAGCGAATTGCTCAGCCATTTGTCAAGCCGACATTCATCCTCACCCATTTCGATCTGATAACTAAATGTTTCCATGCAAAATCCTTCCGCAATGGCGGCAATAGCATATACTAAATACCGCTGTAAGAATGCAATTTTTACTTAAATTCACGGTAACGCTTTTGTTTAAAGCTGATAAAATATAGATCCTTCTCCTTATAGACAAACAAAAGCAAAATCAGAAGCACTAACGCGGAGAGAGTCGCATAGACGTCTGCTACATTAAAAATCGGAAAATTAATCCGTACAAAGTAAATAAAATCTACCACATAGTCGTATCTGATGCGGTCAATCATGTTGCCAATAGAGCCTGCCACGATCAAGCTGAAAAGGAAATGCAAAATGGTGTATTTTTTATGATCTGGCATCTTTAAAAGCACATAGCCCACTACAGACAAAATGACGGTGGCTACAAATATAAAGAAAATTTTCTGATTTGGCAGCATGCCAAAAGCTGCTCCTTTGTTTTCCAGATAATTCAGCTCCAATATCCCATTAATCAGGTTATAAGCCGGCTTATCCTTCAGGTAAACAACCGCCCATCCTTTGGTATATTGGTCAAAAAAAATCAATCCAACAATCATCACAAGATCCAGTAAAAGAAAAAGTTTCTTTTTTATGCTCATTCCCGCATATCCTCATCACTGAAATATATCTCTTTGACAGCATCTAAAATCTCTTTGTCGGTAACGGTTCTATCAACAAAAGCCTTGCCAACTCTTTTTAACAGAACAAATTTAATCTGTCCCGCATCCATTTTTTTATCGGATTTGGTCAGAGATAAAATCTCCTCTGGATCAATATCATCAATACTGATGGGAAGTTGAAAAGGAACAAACATATCTCGTACTTCATAATATTCCTCCATGGAAAGACATTCATGTTTCCAGGAGATATAAGCCGCAGCAACCATTCCTAAGGCAATGCACTCCCCGTGCAGCATTTTAAAATGTTTCGCCTTTTCAATCGCATGACCGATAGTGTGTCCAAAATTTAAGAGAGCTCTATCTCCTTTCTCCGTGGGATCTTTCTCCACCACCAGCTTCTTAATGCTGCTGCTTTTCATCACCATCTCTTCGCAGACATCCATGTCCCGCTCGTGGATCTCATACATGTGATCAAGCAGCCATTCATAGAAGGATGCATCCTTGATCAGGCCATGCTTCATCACCTCTGCAAAGCCAGCGTAAAACTGCCTGTCATCCAGCTCCCTCAATGTGCCTACATTCATATAGACCAGCTTTGGCATATAGAAGGCCCCAACCATATTCTTGTAACCGTCGAAATCCACCCCCGTTTTGCCGCCAATGCTGCTGTCAGACTGCGCAATCAGTGTGGTGGGAATTTGAATAAAGTCAATGCCCCGCAGATAGGTAGCCGCCGCGTAGCCGGTAATATCACCCACCACACCGCCTCCCAGAGCTACGAGCAGATCGTTTCTGTCAAACTTTTCTTCTATGAGCCTCTTGTAAATCTCTTTTACCGTATCCAGGGTTTTATACATCTCCCCTGCCGGGAATGCGTGCAGGACCACTTTTTTACACACCCCGGAAACCGCTTCTGTCACCACATTTCCAAAAAGCCGCTCTGTGTTGCTGTCACAGATGACAGCAACTCTGCGCTCCTTTGTTTGTAAGGCGGAAAGCTCATCCGCAAGCAGGGAAAAATCTCTTGTAAATACAATGTCGTAGCAAGGCTTTTTTTCATAATTGATAGTCATTCGGTTTGCCATAATACATCTTTTCTCCTTCAATAGTTTACGCTGCTGCAATTTCCTAAAGAATAAAAGAATCGAGTGCTTTATGCACTCGATTTTTTCATTTAAAACCCATTGTCGATCGGCACATCAAAAGATCCCGACAGGATATCTTGGAAATCACCTGAAATATCCACGCTGGCCGGTGTGATAATAAAAATATAATGGGATATCTTCTGCAAATTACCCGAGATTGCAAAACAGGATCCAGAAGTAAAATCAATAATTCGCTGGGCAATATCTACATCCAGCCCCTCCAGATTTAAAACCACAGTCCTATTTGCTAAAAGCGTCTCCGTAATCTCTCTGGCATCCTCCACCGAAGTCGGTTTAATCACGCATACTTCCATCCCCCCGCTTCCCGCTTTTTTTGCCTGTCTAAGAGGTGTAACCTTGGGAGTAAGCTTTCGATTTTTATCCTCATCCTGGGCATCCACATCTTTTCCAGGTGCAGGTTTTCTCACAGGTTCCGGCTCATCATAGAAGTCGTCATCATAGTATCCTTCATCCTCATCCTCACTCAGTTTCATGGCGCTAATAAACTTGTCCATAACACCCATCTGCAAAATCCTCCATCCAGTCTCTGCCTTAAATCTTTTTAGACTTTTAATCTTTTAAATCTTTTTATCTTTTCTATTCTTAACTTATGTATACTAATTTGCCTTGTATTTTCTCTCTCCAAATATGCCGGTGCCAACCCTGACGTAAGTCGCACCCTCTATTATCGCGACTTCGTAGTCTCCAGTCATGCCCATAGAGAGTTCCTCCATAAAAACATTATCAATGTTTTTATGTATTATGTCAACATAAATTTGCTTTAATTTTGCAAAAAACCGTCTGTTATCTTCCGCATCCTCTACATAAGGTGCTATGGTCATTAACCCTTTCACACAGATATGAGGCATTTGGGAAATCTTTTCCACGAGAGAAACCGCTTCTGAAACTGTTGTTCCGAACTTGCTTTCCTCTCCAGCGACATTCACCTCCACCAAGATATTGACTGTTACGGCTTTTTTCGCTGCTTCTTTCTCGATCTCCTCCGCCAGCCTCAGAGAATCCACACTATGGATTAGAAAGACTTTGTCCACGATATATTTTACCTTGTTGCGCTGCAGATGACCGATCATATGCCAACGAATATCTTTAGGCAGGGCCTCATACTTATCCACAAGCTCTTGCACCTTGTTCTCCCCGAAATCCCGGCAGCCATAAGCGTAAGCCTCCTCCAAGTCCGTAAGCGGTTTTGTCTTGCTGACAGCAACAAGCTTCACTTCTGAACGTTTCCTGCCGCAGGCTTCGCAGGCATTCGCTATGCGATTTTCCACAATATCCAAATTTTCCTTTATTCCCATATCCATAAAACCTTTCTTTTTATATAAACGCCACTGTCAACGACTGGTTATTCATAAATAAATTCATTGTCATTGACGGTACTGGCATCAAGAACAATATAGTCATATACGTTTAAGCCATAAGAGGTATTCGATTTTACCACGGAATACTCCTCGTTGTCATACAGAATACTGATCTGCTTAAAATCAGCATAACCTTTATTGATATTATACACACCCTGCAAAGTACCAGTTCTGCTCACAGCATACTTTTCCCCCGTCTCCGGCATAACAATATAATTTCCAGCCCGGAGAGTAGAATTATCCAGATAATAATCGGTTTCCGTCTCCTCATAAATCTCTGTCTCCACAAACTGCGTAGTGGCCTCGCCTTCTTCATTGTAAGTTTCCAAAAGCACACCGTCACCGCCGTTATTTCCGCCCCTGGTAACATATGCTTTCGGCACAATAAAGAACTCTTTTTGTACAATAGCAGAATTTGGAATTTTTAATCCTTTTTCTTCCTCCAGCAAAAGTTCTATATCAATAAAGCGTTCCGTACAAAAAGTAATCATAGAATTTGTGAACATAAGAGATACAAAGGTATCACCTGCCTCGTTGGTAAAAACTGCCACCTTCCCCCATGCCGTGTATTGATTCTTTAAAAAGCGTACTTCAATATATTCCTTTTCGAGAAGCTGATCCGCTGCCTCTTTTTCCACTGGAATGACAATAGACCAGTCCTCTGCGGTAGATAGTTTATAGATAGGATCACCGGCCGCAACCAGCCCGTTATTCACCATATAGGTGCGTTCATAGTTTTCCTCATTAAAAAGCTCCTCCGTCATATCCTCCAGCCTCAGATTCTCATAACCATCTGTAGAATAAAGTACAATACCGCTTTTTTCTGCATAACGATAATTGATAAGTGCCATTCCTGAGGTATCGTTTAAAGCATCTGCATTCTCCAAAATATTGTAATTTGCCAGCTTAACCGCCATACTCTCCATATTGTGCCGAAAATTGTACACTTCATCAAAATGCTTCCGGTCAAAGCCATGCATAAAAGCCGTGATATCTGTTTTAAGTTCGGCTAGATCGCTGTCTGAGAGGGAATTTTCTCCATTTGCCCCCGCCTTGATATAATCGGAAAGCCGGCCTGTCTCATCAACCGTATAAACCAGATCCCCCACTGCCGTACGCTCCCCCTCTCTGGCAAAGTAGTTGACGTATCCGGCATCCTTACTGGTAACAATTTCCTCCTGCCTGAGAGCAATTCCCCTGTATATACTGTTGGAAGTGAGAGAACCCTCCTGCACACTGTAGCGGACAATATGATCTGTCCGAAAGTACATGATTACACATATTACGACATAGATAAGGATCACTAGAAATACCATCATGCCGATGTTTAAATTGAGGACCTTTCTATCTCTAACATGTCTGCTGTATTCAGTTATATTATTTCGTTTATCTGCCAATAATTAAACTCTCCTTACAAAAACTGTATTCGAACAGAGAAACTTTTTCCTGCCCGCGGCACAGCCCGTGTTTCTAATCTCGCAAGGGGCCTGCCATAGAAGAAACCCCGGAAGATTCCTCCGAGGTTTCATAACTTTCTATATTAACTATGTATATATCAGAGGGATACAATAATGTTTTTGCGAACATTCTCAGGAAGCTCACTCTCATCAAGTGATATGCTGATCACAAAATCAACATGAAACTTCTCGCTGATCTTCTCCAGCTTACTAACCACATTCTCCACGCCATCCTTCTCCACGCATGCAATTTTTAAAAAGCTGTCGAAATACATCTGCTGCAAGTCATGATCCTGCGAGATAATTCCACATACAAAACCAACAAATTCATCACTGTTCGATACCAGATATTCGGGAACATCAATGAGGCGGATTTTATTATTCAACTCGAACATATGCTTTGTACTTTTATCAAGATACACCACGTTGCCCTGCGCTTCTTTTATTTCCGTATTTACTTTATCTAATAAATGCTTGGTCTTTCCCTTTCCTTTATTTCCTACAATAAACTGAACCATGTCCATACCCTCCTACTGTGTAATATTTCACTTGCCGTCCAGGCCACGCTTGTCTATCTCAATTATACAGGAACTGTTCTGAAAAAACAACTACCTATTGAATGATTCCGAGCAAATCACGCATATCCACATAAAGCCCTTCTCTGGATTCGTCTTTCAGTATAACAGAGATATAGGGAGTTCCGCTGCTGCTTCTGCAAAGCAGGATCAGGCAGTGGCCTGCTGCATTCGTGGTCCCTGTTTTTCCTCCAACAACTGTTATTTTTTCAGGTGCCTCATACTCTCCCCGCAAAAAAAGATTTGTGCTTTCCATCTCCAGCTTTTTCTCTGATCCATCTGATGCTGTGTAGATTGTACTGTAAGAAGTCATCTGTATGATCTGATTAAACAGTTCATAATGAAGTGCCTCTTGAAAGATCAGATAGAGGTCATAAGCTGTCACATAGTGCCCCTCCTCCGTCAGTCCGTTTGGATTCATGAAATGACAGTTTGTTGCACCGATCTCCTGCGCCTCCTGATTCATTAGTTCCACAAAGGCCTCTACAGAACCAACCCCGCCATTCACGGAAGCTGACACTCCCTCAGCGATCAGGACAGCCACGTCATTTCCAGAATAAATAAGCAGCGCATGCAGTGCCTGGTCCAGAGTCATTTTATCCCCCGGCTTTATACCGCACAACACAGCTCCCGGTTCTGAAATCAGTACATTTTCCGACGCTGTGTAAATGTCATCTGGGGAACCATGCTTTAACGCCACAAGCGCGGTCATCACTTTCGTCAGACTGGCAGGATGCAGCTGATTATGAATATTTTTTGCATAGAGCGTATCCAGATTTTTTGTGTCGAACAATGCAGCCGCTCCAAGCTGCTGCAGATCCAAACCTCCGGCTGTCACATCACCTGCCGCCACGCACAGATCCTTCGCAAAAGGCTCAATGGTCTCTCTGTTTGTTATATTTATGAGCTGATAGCTGCTGACACTGCCCTGCTCTTCATAGGGCATATCATATTTCACACTCCCACAGCCTGTGAGAAAAAAAGCAGCCGCAGTCAGAAGCGCGCACAACCGTCTGCATTTTGAAATTGTGGCTGCTGAGAACAGTCCTCGTGATCGAACAATATTTAATCTTTGGTTCTCAATCAAGTTTGCCATAGGCAAATCATTTATACATTTCACGCCACTCAAGATCTCCTCTGTCAAGTGATTTGATCAAAAGCTCTGCGGACGCTAGGTTAGTGGCAAGTGGTATATTATGCCTGTCACAGAGCATGACCACATTGTTTACATCTGGCTCATGGGACTTGGGATACAGCGGATCACGGAGAAAAATCACCAGATCAATCTGGTTATGTTCAATCTGCGCGCCGATCTGCTGTGCGCCTCCCAAATGGCCGGCTAAATACTTGTGAATAGTCAGATTTGTCACTTCTTCAATCAGCCGACCTGTCGTTCCTGTTGCATAGAGATCATTTTTACTTAAAATTCCCCGATATGCAATGCAGAAATTTTGCATCAATTGTTTTTTTGCATCATGCGCGATCAATGCGATATTCATCTTTACTAACACCCCTGTCGTTTTTACATTGTAGCCGTACGTTCATCACAAACCCAATTCCGATATAGAGACTCACCAGCGAAGTGAGCCCATAACTGACAAAAGGAAGCGGTATTCCCGTATTCGGGCTTGCGCCGGTAGCCACTGCAATATTGAGCATTCCTTGAAAACCGACCAGCGCTGCAACCCCCGCTGCGATGATCGTGCCAGCTAAATCTTTTGCCTTCCTAGCTACCATAATACATTCAAATGAAATGAAAATCAATAACACAATTACGGCACAGCCGCCTACAAATCCGAATTCTTCCCCAATTACAGCATAAATAAAGTCTGTTTCCACTTCTGCAATAAAATTTCCATTTTTTACGGAACTGATTTCATTGGTGTTATAACCTTTACCGTACAGCATGCCGGATCCTATCGCCGTCATGGAATTCGTCTGTTGGTATGCCTCCGTATCGGAGTATTCGTCTGGATAGAGCCAGGCAAGAATACGCCTCTGCTGAAATTCGTTTATGATGTGCTGCTCCGGCTGCAAAATCAGAGTCAGTGCGATAATAAATGCCGGCACCGCCACAGAAATGGCGAGAATTACGTATTTCCAACTCACACCGCCAACAAACATAATTACGCAGAAGAGAATCACCACCATAATGCTGGTGGAAAGATCCGGCTGCTTTAAGATCAGATAAATCGAAGGTGCAAACAGTACCACGCAGCCTGCCACAATCCGGAAGGTTCCCATCGACTCCTTATGTTTCATGATAAACTGCGCATAAAATAGAATCAACAGGATCTTGGCCGCCTCAGAGGGCTGAAATTGGATGCCGAAAAGGTTCAGCCACCTCTGCGATCCGTTTACATTCACGCCGATTGCCTGTACCAGCCAGAGAAGAATCAAATTTACTGCGTACATGATCCAATAAAACTTAAGAATAATCGTGTAATCAAACAAGGAGATGACCAGCATCAGAAAAAAACCAAAAACAGCTCCCGCAAGCTGCCTGGACTGCAGAGATTCCTTGGCACTTCCGATAGCCAGAATACCAATGGTAGTGATTGCTGCCACCAGAATAATCAATTTAAAATCATAATCCCTGATATGATAGTGCTTTAACATACCTTTATCCTCTCCCACCAGGCCCACAGGCAGAAAAACGCGATAGTGTACATCATTGAAGGAGAATGCGCAACATTCTTCGAATCGAGCGCGCGGGCAGAAAAATGCGATAGCGTGCATCATTGAAGGAGAATGCGCAACATTCTCTGAATCGAGCGCGCGGGCAGAAAAATGCGATAGCGTGCATCATTGAAGGAGAATGCGGAGCATTCTCTGAATCGAGCGCGCGGGCGCTCGATTTGTTATTGTTTCAAATCCAAAATCGGTATATTGGCATAGAGTGTTGGATTTTTGATACCATGTCCCTTACCGTTTGTCTGTGTAATTTGAATCTCCATACTCTGGGTGTCTATCTTCATATACTTAGATATCACCTGGGCAATATCGTTTTTGATCATTTCCATCATCTCCTGGGAGCAGTTTACCCTGTCAGAAATAAGCAGAATTTTGAGTCTGTCCTTTGCTATTTCCCTGGAGCTTTTCCGTTTTAACAGATTTTTAAACACACTGATCCCTCCCCCTAACCTTTATGGAAAACACCTGATAACCTGGCCCAGAATGAGGTACCTTTATCAAAATCCATAAAAGGGACCTCCTCGCCGGTCACCCGGTAACAGATATTCTGGTATGCCTTCCCCGCCAGCGTGTTGCTTCCCACCAGCGGCTCTCCCTGATTTGTGGCTATCACCACATTCTCGTCATCCGGCACCCTTCCGATCAACGGCAGAGAAAGAATATCCACCACATCCTCCGAGGACATCATATCGCCCCGCCTGATCATATCCTGCCTGATTCGGTTGATGATCAGATCCATCCTATGTATATCGTTGGCCTCCAAAAGACCGATAATCCTGTCCGCATCCCTGATTGCGGAAACCTCCGGCGTAGTCACCACAAGAGCTCTGTCTGCACCCGCTATGGCGTTTTGGAAGCCCTGTTCAATTCCCGCAGGACAGTCCAAAATAATATAGTCAAACTGATCCCTCAGATGGTTGATCATACGCACCATCTGTGAGGGATTAACCGCGCTTTTGTCTTTTGTCTGTGCTGACGGTAAAAGAAACAGGGTGGGATAACGCTTGTCCCTTATGATAGCCTGTTTAATGCGACAGTTTCCCTCCACCACATCGACCAGATTGTAGACAATCCGATTTTCCAGTCCCATCACTACGTCCAGGTTTCGAAGGCCGATATCTGTATCTATCAAAATAACCTTCTTGCCCATGGCTGCCAGACCTGTTCCA
>DLAA01000125.1:35290-56419 GCA_002493835.1 Lachnospiraceae bacterium UBA7060
ATTACATGAATTGTTATCGTCCCCTGACCCGAAGTAAATTCCTGCGGAATTAACTTCGCGGGCACTGCTTATGCAGGCCCGGCCCACCTTAGAAAGGTAAGTCGTTCAGTAATTCTTTGGTAATCGGCTCTAGTATCACTCTGGCGTCTTTCACAAAAGCAATCTTGGGCTGGATCTTGGGTTTGATCGACCACTTGCTCTGTTTCTCGGATGTCTTGTATTTGAAATCGCCAATCTTTAGTTTCTCCGGCGACATTTCAAGCGCAACAACAAAATGTCCCTCCTCGCCGTTCCCACCGGCATATGCCTGGCCGTAAAGTCCGCCCAGTATTACAATATCTTTGCTGGATATGACACATGCGCCCGGATAGATATCACCCAGTACAATGATGCTGTTTTCGGTTTCCAAAATCTGCCCGTCCTTCAAAGTGCCCTTGTAGAACTGGCCGGCATTTTCCATAACTTCCTGATGGAAAGAGAGCTTCTGCAGAGCCTTTACAAAATTTCGGTCTGTCTCCTCATCCTTTCCCATGATGCAGACAATATTCAACCGGGAATTGGCTGATATCGTATCCACAATCTGGCGTTCCTCCTGCTCAGAGAGCTCTCTTCCCTCAAAAGAAAGCACCATGCTTGCGTCTTTAAAAAAGTTGGCGGATTCTCTGAATTTCATGGATATTTCTTCCAGGAGCTGTGAAAAGGGCAGCTCACTGTCCAGAAAGATGGAAAGTCCATTGGGAAAGCTCTTGATAATCACTGCGTTTTTCATATTTACACCTCTATTCTCACATTGCCGCCTGTTAGTCGGCGCCTATTTCGCCGCCGGCAAGAGCACCCGCCGTGCCGGTGATGATCTCCTCTTCTTCCTTTAGCCCATAATAGTATTCGTATACATCCTTTGCTATCTGTGCGGCATAATCGGATGTATAGCCATTGGCCACACGCACTGTCACGGATATCTCCGGTGCCTCATAAGGAGCATAGCTGATAAAAAGCGCGTGATTAGGACGGTTTCTGTTTTCCTGGGCTGTACCGGTCTTCCCTGCAACATTCACATCAAGATCTGAAAAATATGCCTTGTTCTCCACCACACCGCGCATGCCGACGTGAATTGCATTCCAATAGGCAGGATCCATATCAATCCTGTTTCTGACTGTGGCCGCATTTTCCCGAACCGTACCGTCAGACTTATCCTCCACTTTATCTACCAGAGTTAAATTATAACATGTTCCACTGTTAGCAACGGTTGTAACGTATCGCGCAAGGCCAGCTGTAGTGTAGTTGTTGGTGCCGTGGCCGATGGCAGAACGAACGGCGTCCAAATCGGACACCCCCGGCGCATACTCCTCTATCTCAATCCCGGAAGTTTCCGAAAGGCCGTACATATCCGCATATTTTGCCAACTTATTCAAACCTACGCTGTCATTGTAAGTGTCTCCCACAGTCCCCAGCCGATAGCCCACTTCATAGAAGTAAGCGTTGCAGGAGTAACGGATACCTCCCGACACATTTAAAGAACCGTGGGCGCCGGGATAAATATGACATCGGGCCGGTGGAGATATTTTGTCAAAAATACCGGCACATGTAATGGTGTCCGTAAGTGTAATCACACCTTCCAAAAGCCCTGCTGTGGCGGAAACTGGTTTAAAAGTAGATCCGGGAGCTGTCCGCTGCTGGGTCGCGTAGTTTAGCATGGGACTGGACAAATCGTTTCTCAAACTTGCAAAGTAGGCGGCATCCACGCCGTTCGCCATTCGGTTATTATCATAGCTCGGATAGGAGGAAATGGCCAGCACATCCCCCGTATTTACATCTGTGACGACTATAGAACCGGAATAGGGGTCAAGAGCAAGCTGTGCCGGTGTGATATCCAGCTGCTCTATTCGATTTCTCATGAAGGCAAACGGCGTGAGTACACCTGCCTCAAACTGGGCCAGTTCCGTCTCCGGCGGATCTACGATATGCTGCTCTAAAAGAAGCTGGCAGATCTGTCTTCCCGTAATCTCATCATTTAAAATCATATACCGATAAATACGTTTATCAAAATCAGGATCTTTGTCCAACAGATTAAAAATATATTCTAATATTTTATTATATATTTCCACCGAATCGGAATAGCGGGAGTCAATGTCAAGTTTGGAAACATTGACCCAGTTTTGCGCAATGGCATAGTTAAGATATTCGTTCAGGCTGATGACTTCATCGATGGTCCAGGCGATATAGGTAGCATCATTTTTGTCCACAGCATCCTCCATGAGAATATTCTTGTCATAGAGAAGCGACGCCACGTAACTTTCATATACCTGATACTCCTCTGTCAACGCTTCGTAAGGGGTACGGCTTTCCGTCAATTCATCCTGTAAAGCTGCGAAAACTCTGGTTTTTTTGTCCTGATAGGCTGCCAGTACAGCCTGCTCCGTCTCTTCCGCATATTCCGAAGTAAAATGGGAGGTATCAATCACATTATTGTTGATGCAGGCATAATATACGTCATAGATTGGAATGGGAATGTCTCCTCCGCTCCCGCTCTCCGGAGGAATATATTCCCTGATATTCTGTATTTTGGCAAGAAGAATACTGGCAAGCTTTGACTCTAAAATATGATAGCATACCTTTTGCAGCCCGCTGTCAAGAGTCAGTGTAATATCATTGCCCGCCATAGGTTCCACTCGGTCATTGACTTCCACCACTTTTCCCATATTGTCCACATACACTGTCTCAGAACCTTTTTCCCCTTGAAGTTCCATTTCCATAGAAGCTTCTATCCCGGATTTACCTACCGTGTCATTGAGATCATAGGAGGGATCCTTCTCCTGCAGTGCAGTCAGCTCATCCTGAGCCACTCTTCCCGTATAACCGATGACCTGGGCAAAATAGATACTGTCATTGTATTTGCGGATAGTGCCCTCCGCAATGGAAACGCCGTCCAGACTGTCCTCGTTTTCCATAATAACTGCCACCGTCTCCTGGGAGACATTCTCTGCCACCGTGGTAGCGATATATCGCTGATAACTGTTGGCACTCATAGCATAACGGATAGTGATAATTTTTATCACTTCCTCCTTCGTAAAGCCAAGTCCTTCCACAAAACTGTCTGAATCCTTATCATCCGTATAGTCGCCAATCCCATAGCGGGAAGTGCTGCAAAGATACTTGACTACGTCGTCCGGGGATGCCGTTCTCTCCCGTTCTTTTAGGTCGTCGACGGAGGCGTAACCGTAAATGTCTGCCAGAAAACGTAAAAGCTGTGTACCTTCCACATTATACTGGTAATCACCGCTTTTTCCCACCTCAATATGAAAATCACTGATTACCTGATCCCCGTTTTCCTCAACGATGTCAATAAGCCTGCGAATTGTCCGGTTAAGGTTTGCATTTTTTCCCCGCCCGGATTCGTACACATCCTCAATGGTGACCGAATAAGCAAGCTCATTGTAGGCAAGAAGCTCCCCGTTCCTGTCCAGGATATTACCTCTGGTTGCCGGAATTGTCCTCTCCTTCCTGATCCGCAGTTGAAAGTCATTGTAATACTTTTCTCCATCCACAATCTGCAGTTGGAAAAGCCAGAAAATCAGATATCCGCCCATACCGATGATTACCAGCATAAGAACAATCAGCCGAGAGGTAACCATATTCAGAAAATTTTCTTTAAATTGCTCTAATAGTTCCTCAAACAAACTTTTTCCCGCTCCTCAGTTCGCTGCGCTCAAGCCCTGTATTAATCCAGAGAATGAGCGGATATAAAAGAAGGGTGACCGCAATGGTATATACGATCTCCGGTAAAATAATATGCAAAATATAGTATGTAAAATCCAAACGCCCCCGCAGAAGAAAAAGGATTACATAACAGCCGGCCCCATAGAGAAAATCACTGCAAAGAATCAAAAAAACAGGAAGCTTGATATCCTGGGGATAAAAAATCGTCGTAAACTTGCCGTTCATATAGCCAATATACATATACAAAAGCGCATAAAAGCCAATGACACTGGCAAAGAAGATATCCACCAGAAGTCCGCAGAAAAAACCGATTAAAAGTCCTGTCTTCTCTCCACGCATAAAGCCGAAGGAGGCTGTCAATACAATCAGGAGGTTGGGGACAATACCTCCAAAAGCAAGCGCGCGAAATACAGTACACTGTAAAATAAAGCATATAAGAATTAATACTGCCGTAATAATGCCACGCTTCATAGTAAATTCTCCATTGTTTTCCACATTTTCACTCGGGGATGGTCTGTTTCAACTGTCTGATCACCAATACTTCCTCCAGATGTTCGAAATCCACAGCTGGTGTTATATATCCGGACTTGGTAAGATTGTTGGCATCCGGAGTAATCGTATTGATATAGCCAATCAGAATTCCAGGCAGATACTTGTCACTAATATCGGAAGTTACCACTTTATCTCCCTCCACCACCACATTGTCGCTGTCCACCAGCTGTTCAAATTCGATCACGCCGGTGGCGTAAAGCTTTAAATTTCCTGAGACAATCATGCGGTCTGCGCTGGAAAGTACCATAGCACTCACATTGGAATCATCTGCGATGATGGACTTGACTTTCGCCCAGTTTGGACCCACATCCACCACACGGCCTACAAGCCCGCTTCCTGCCATTACATTCATATCGACAGCGATGCCGTCACTGGCTCCTTTATTGATGACAAAGGAATAGAACCAGTTGCCAGAATCCCTTGCAATAATGCGTGCACCAGTCATTTCATACTCGTCATACTGGGCATTCAGACTGTAAAGTTCCCGCAAATTGTTCAACTCATAACGATCCTGCTGAAGTCTGGTATTCTCAATGGTAAGCTCATCTACCCGTGTCTTAAGCTGCTCATTTTGAACGAGCAGATCTCTAATCTGCACAAGTTCCTCAGAGCGGCCTGACAGCCAGCTTCCAACAACGCTGATTCCTTCCTCAAAGGGAACAACAATATAACCTGCCAGCGCGGACAGAGGCCCGCTGAATAACTTCGTATTGAAAGTAAGCAGCACCAAGGCCGTGCAGAGGATTGTTAAAATAAAAAGGAGATATTTACTGGGTAATGTAAATTTCTCTCCTTTTTTTTTGACGATTGGACTCATTTACTCATTCCTTCTATTGCATATGCTACCGTCTTATAATTCTCTTCCTTGATAACCTTTCCAAGACCAAGGGCAACACTGGTCACCGGGTTTTCAGACACATTCACCTGCAGTCCCGTCCCTTTACTCATCAGCTGAGCCAGCTTGCTCACCTGGGAAGCGCCGCCAGTCAAGTATATACCGTGACGATAGATATCAGCGGCAAGCTCAGGCGGCGTGCGCTCCAAAATCACTTTGATATTATCTATAATGGAGTTGAAATGCTCAATCAAGCACTCATCCACAAGGGCTGTTGGGATTTCCCGCTCCACGGGAAGACCAGTTACAATATCGCGGCCATATACTACAGCTCCCAGCCGCTGATCCTCCAAGTCAAGAAGCGAGGTCTTTACTACCTCAGCCGTCTTACCACCGATAATAAGGCTGAACTCCCGGCGGACCGCTGCCTTGATGGATTCATCAAATTTCCGTCCGCCCACTTTGATCAGACGGCTCAAAACAATGCCGCCCAAGGAAAGAATGGATATTTCTGTAGTGTCAAATCCCACGTTTACCACCAAAACGCCCTGGGAATTTTTTACATCAATCCCCATGCCGAGCCCGTCGGCCACAGCCTTATCCACCACCATGACTTTCCTGGCTTTCACGTTGGACTCCTTGATCAAATCCTTGAAAGCACGTTTCTCGACCTCTGTCACATCCCAGGGAACAGCGATGTAATAGTCTGCCGGACGCACATTATTTTTCATCATACCGCTCAGGAAATAGCGGATCAGTGTCTCCATATTCTGAATATCCGCGATCACGCCATTGCTGAGCGGGTAGGTGATGCTTATGTTGCTGGGTG
Organism: Lachnospiraceae bacterium UBA7060; assembly: GCA_002493835.1. Lineage (GTDB taxonomy): Bacteria > Bacillota > Clostridia > Lachnospirales > Lachnospiraceae > UBA3282. Next base: position 41,224 of record DLAA01000125.1, read on the forward strand.
CCTTCTCATACATCTCAAAAGCCGCATCGCCATACGCAAAAAGCGTCTTTTTGTTTTCTATGGCGATCATGTTTTTCTCCACAAAGACATCGTCGTCCGCACGGTTATAGATTTTGATATTGCTGGTGCCAAGGTCAATTCCAAATGCATTGTTTGCCAAGGTAAGTTTACCCCTTTCTTCTAGTCCTTTAATGTCAGAGCCAATTGGCGGCTCCGGCTCAAATTTGTTGATTCATAAAAATAATAAATTATTTGTCAACCGACGTTTCTTCGTAATATGACATTCCTGTCAATAGTTTGCTTTCGTTAAAACTAAAAAAACTGTTATCACCGATGATAATGTGGTCAAGTAATGGAATATCTGCCAAAGCTCCCGCTCTTTCGATCCGTTCCGTGGCTAGAAGATCATTTTTGCTTGGCATTGGGGAACCGCCCGGATGGTTATGCAGGATCATAATATAGGCAGCTCCATCTCGAAATGCCTGAATAAATACTTCTCTCGGTGATAGAAGGGAGGCATTGACCGTTCCCTTTGAGAGAATCTCCTCCCCGATCAGGTGAAACCCGGAATCCAAAGATAGAAGCAGCGTATATTCCACACTCTCATGTCTAAATTGTTCCATATAGTAATCCGCAACACTTGCCGGATCATGAAAAGAAAGGCTGCTCCTCGCTTTCTCTCTGGCCATTCTTCTCGCAAACTCGGCAATGGCCTTGAGCTGTATCGCTTTCACCGCTCCGATTCCTTCGATCTTCTGCAATTCTTTGACCGGAATATGATAAAGACCCAAGAGACCGTTTCCGTACCGGGCTGTCTGTTCAAGAACCCGTTCACCTAGTTTGCAGGCGCTCACACCTTTTGTGCCCGTTCTTAAAAGGATCGCCAGAAGTTCTGGATCCGTTAAGTTTTCACCTCCGTAAGCAGCAAATCTCTCGTATGGAAGATTTTGCCGTCCACAATATTCATTGTTCTCATACTTGCCTGATTTCATGCAATCTCTTTCCCGACAGCTTTCTCTCCAAAAAGTCCGGGCTGTATTCCTGCGCGGAACAAGCACATTAAATCAAACGGTATATAATAATTGCCATTGCAATCCCCAGTATGCTTGCAATAGTAATCCTGATTGATAAGGCAAAGGTGACGCTCAGGATACCAAGATCTAGAACCAGGGGCTGTGACAAGCCGAAGGACTGCCCATAGTTCAGCCAGGTCGATGGGAAAAGGCTGCCAATAAAGCCGCCGATCACAATTCCCGCCAAAATCAACAGGAAGCAGGCCCAGTTATTTTTGCGCATAAAAAATACAAACTCCTTTCTCCAACGCCCATTTTAACACAATCCGATTTTGATGTACACAAAAAATGGGAATTTTTTATATCAGTTTGGCCATAAAATCATGTCAAAGCCTGCATATCCCCTTGTCCACCAAATTCTGAAGGCTCTTCAGGATGCCAAGCTTCGCGTGGGGAAAAGTAAGCCCGCCTTGGAAGTAGACCGCATAGGGCGGCACAATAGGTCCGTCTGCGGAAAGTTCTATGGAGGAGCCGGACACAAAAGTGCCGGCCGCCATAATGACCTTTGCATCGTATCCTGGCATATCCCACGGCTCAGGCGTGACAAAACTATCCACTGGAGCCGCTGCCTGGATGCCTTCACAAAAAGCAATTACGCCCTCGGGCGATCCGAAAGTCACTGCCTGAATGATGTCGTGGCGGCTCTCACTGCTGTCAGGCACCACCGCAAAGCCAAGTTTTTCATAGATGTTCGCCGCAAATATGGCTCCTTTCAGAGCGGAGGCTGTCACGGTGGGCGCAAGGAAAAGTCCCTGATAAAAGGCGGGCAGTATACCAAGGGAGGCACCCACCTCTTTTGCCAGTCCCGGGGAGGTCAGACGGCAGGCAGCGTTTTCCACGCACTCTTTTTCCCCCACGATATAGCCGCCGATGGGGGCAAGGCCGCCGCCGGGGTTCTTGATAAGAGAACCAACCACCATATCAGCTCCCATCTGGGATGGCTCCGTAGTTTCCACAAACTCGCCGTAACAGTTATCCACCATCACCAAAACGTCAGGCTTTATACTTTTAACGAAGGCAGTCAACTCCCCGATACGCGCAACGGACAAGGTCGGTCTTGTCTGGTAGCCTTTGGACCGCTGGATAGTGACAAGTCTTGTCTTCTCTCCTATGGCGGCCCTGATGCCCTCATAGTCGAATCTGCCGTCGGGCAGAAGATCCACCTGACGGTAGGTGACGCCGTATTCTGCAAGAGAGCCTCGCGAAGGCCGGATTCCGATTACTTCCTCCAGTGTATCGTAAGGCTTCCCCACAGGAGACAATAGTTCGTCCCCGGGCCGCAGGTTGCTCATCAGCGCAAGCGCAAGCGCGTGTGTGCCGCAGGTAATCTGAGGCCGCACAAGCGCATCCTCTGTCTGAAAAACGTGGGCGTACACCTTCTCCAGGGTATCCCTGCCAAGGTCGTTATAACCATAGCCGGTAGTCCCAAGCAGGCAGGCTTCGCTCACATTGGCAGTCTGCATGGCCCGGATTACTTTGAGCTGGTTATACTCTGCAGTCTCATCAATCTGGGCAAATCGCGGTCTTAAAGCAGTTAAAATTTCTTCCCCAAAATGATAGACTGCCTTAGAAATTCCAAATTCCTTATATTGCTCACCCAATTCCATCATTTTACTCTTTTCACCTTTCTTCAGCCTTTGTCCATATAAATAACAATATCTATCCCAAATAACGCAGTATATGGAATTGACATTTCGACATTTTTCTTTCTCTTCTTTCCCCAAAAGACTGATTTTATCCTGTTTTGACAAATCCTTACAGGATGATCTCTTTTTCGTGCAGGAAATCTTGCATAAATTCCAGTATTTTATGACTATCATAGTCAAAAATGTTTTTTCCCACCCAAGTTACTTCTTTTTCGCGTCGAAACCAGGTGAGCTGCCTTTTTGCAAAGTGTCTTGTATCCCGTTTTATCAGGTATACAGCCTCGTCCAAAGAAATTTCGCCTTCCAGATGGGAAAGAATCTGTTTGTAGCCAAGTCCCTGCATGGAAACCATGCCGCTGTGACAACCAAGAGCCCGGAGAGCGCGTACCTCCTCCAATAATCCCTGCTCCATCATCCGGTCTACCCGCTCATCAATTCTTTGATAAATCTGCTCTCTTGTGTCGTTTAACACAAAATAAGCAAATCGGTAGGGGGAACGATTCTGCCGCTGTTCCTCGTTGTGGGAGGAAATCTTCTTTCCCGTCTTTTCATAAAATTCAATGGCACGGATTACCCTTTTTACATTGTTGGCATGGATGCTCTCACAGGACTCCGGATCTACGGCGCGCAGCCTTTCAAAGAGCACCTCCGTCCCTTCTTTGCGCGCAAGTTCCTCCAAAGAATGCCGCAGAGTGGTATCCTCGTTATTTTCGGTAAAATCAATATCATAGAGCAACGCTTGAATGTAGAATCCAGTGCCGCCCACTAGTATGGGAATATGGCCCCGCCCATAGATTTCTTCCACCGCCTGCCTTGCCATTTCCTGAAATACCACCACATTAAATTCCTGGATCGGTTCCAGCACGTCGATCAGATGATGGGGCACACCCGCCATCTCCTCTGGTGTGATCTTCGCCGAACCGATATCCATATGACGGTACACCTGCATGGAGTCAGCCGAGATGATCTCTCCGCCCACAGTCTTTGCCAGGGCAATAGACAAAGCAGTCTTCCCCACAGCGGTGGGACCTGTCAGAATAATCAGCGGCCGATCAGCATTCTGCCTTGCTGTCTCCATCCATCCATACCTCCCTTATTGCAAAGAATATTCTTTCAAGACACTCTCATATACTTTTCACACAACTCACACGATTCTCTTAAACTTTTTTTCCAGTTCATATTTACTCATAGAAATAATCGTTGGTCTGCCATGGGGACAGTTATAAGGGTTGTCAAGCGTCAGAAGCTCATCAATCAAAGCTTCCATCTCGGGTCTGCTCATCCGCATATTCCCTTTAACCGCCGCCTTGCAGGCCATGGATGCGATACGGCTTCGAATACTCTCCACTGTCCCGGCTCCCGGCTCCTTTGCCAGCTCATCCAGAATTTCATAGAAGAAACTGCCTTCTGTGAAGCCATACAAATCCATGGGCACACCTCGAATAGCATAATCATTCCCGCCAAATTCCTCGATCACAAACCCCAGAGCGGCAAAATCCGCCGCATGGCTTAAAAAGCATTCCTTTTCCAGATTACTCAGAGTCACTATCATGGGGGGAATAATATTCTGAGATACCGTCTCCTTCTCCCGAAAACGCCGCATCAAACGTTCATATCTGACTTTCTCATGAGCCGCGTGCTGATCCACGATCAACAGTTTATCCTGATAAGAAATCAGCCAGTAAGTTTCAAAGATCTGACCGATCATTTCATACTGCTCTTTTGCTTTTGCTGAAAGCATTCGTTCATCAAACAGGCTCATCTGCTCTGTCTGCGGCTCCGCTTTCGAAACAGCCTCTCTCTGTGTCTGCTGCTCCGCTTTTAGAAACGGCTTTTGTTGTGTCTGCGTATCTTTTTGTATAACGGTTTGTGCCCCATAGCTTTGATTCTGTCTTAACACGGCTGCCTCTGCAGGACGGCTCTTCTCATAAATTGCACGCACTGCCGCCGCCTGCGGCGGCATTCCTTTCTCTGGTACCGATGTTTGTATCTGTGCGGGCTCCGTCCGGTGTTCCGGCTTCGCGGCCAGGCGGTTTTTTTCAAAAGGCTCCGGTGCCGTATTTCTCATAAGCCTTTCCTTTTTCTCTGCGGCCTTCGTCTCTGCGCGTCGCTCCTGCTCCGTGGAAAGGCTCAATTCGGGAATCATTTCCTGCGCGCGAAGAGCCTCCTCCACTGCTGATCGTACCTCCTCGTGGAAGGCAGGACCATCACAGATGCGCACTTCCATCTTGGAAGGATGAACATTGACGTCGATCTTCTCAGTATCTACCTGAAAATGCAGAATACAGAAGGGAAACTTGTGCTGCATCAGATATTCTCGGTATCCTTCTTCCACGGCTTTACTGATGAGATTGCTCCGGATGTATCTGCTGTTGATATAAAATATCTCATAAGAACGGTTGGCCCTATTGATTACAGGCTTTCCCAGAAGCCCCGTAATCGCCATGCCGTCTCTTTTATAAGAGAAATCTGTAAGGGCATCGGCGATATCTTTCCCATAAATCCGGTAGACGATTTCCCGTAGATCCCCGCTTCCTGTGGTATAAAATCTAGTTTGACCGTTAAAAAGAAATTTAAAGGAGACTTCTGGATTTGACATAGCCAGATGTTCCATCAGGTCTGCAACGTAAGACCCTTCTGTTCTCGGCTGTTTTAGGAATTTTCTGCGCGGTGGTGTGTTAAAGAAGAGATTCCGCACAATCAGTGTGGTTCCCTGGGGTGCACCGATTTCTTCCCGCTCCTTTTCTACGCCTCCTTCAATCGCATACCGGACTCCCGTCAAGTCCTCCGCTGTCTTTGTGATTAATTCTACCTGGGCCACCGCCGCGATGCTGGCCAGAGCCTCTCCCCGGAAGCCGAGGCTGACCAGTTTGGTCAAATCTTCTGCAGTAGATATTTTGCTGGTAGCATGGCGCAAAAAAGCGTTCTCTACCTGAGATTTCTCGATGCCGGCACCATTGTCCGTGACACGGATAAAAGTGGTACCCCCGTCTTTAATCTCCACTGTGACAGCGTCCGCCCCTGCATCGACAGCATTCTCCACCAGCTCCTTTACTACGCTGGCGGGACGCTCCACCACTTCACCGGCGGCAATTTTATCTATGGTCTGGTTGTCAAGTATGTTTATCTTAGCCACTTTTTCTCCCTTCTCACGTTCCCCACCGATTTTTCAAACGATTTTGCAGACGATACAGGGTGTTAAGTGCATCAACCGGCGTCAGATTACTAATGTCAATTTCGGTAAGCTCTCTAATTACATCTTCATCTTTCACTGTGTCAAGCAGAGAGATCTGTTCCAAATCCACCTCGTCATATTTCACGCTTTTTTTCTTTTCGCCTTTGCTCCGATCTACCTCAATGCTCTGTACTTTCTCCGTAATATCGTTGTCACTTAACTGCTCCACAATCTCTTTTGCACGGTCGATGACCATATCTGGTACGCCAGCCAGCTTTGCCACCTGAATACCGTAGCTTTTGTCCGCTCCGCCTTTTACGATTTTTCGCAGAAAAACAATGTCATCCCCCTTCTCTTTGACGGCGATACAGTAGTTGTTCACATTATCCATCTTGCCTTCGAGCTCTGTCAACTCGTGGTAATGGGTGGCAAACAACGTCTTAGCACCAAGAATGCGGCGGTTGCTGATATGTTCGATCACAGCCCAGGCAATGCTCAATCCGTCAAAAGTAGATGTTCCCCGTCCGATCTCATCGAGTACCAGCAGACTGTTCGGCGTGGCATTTCTCAAAATATTGGCCACTTCATTCATTTCCACCATAAAAGTAGACTGGCCGCTGGCAAGATCGTCAGATGCGCCCACTCTGGTGAAGATTCGGTCCACGATTCCAATATCCGCTTTCTTCGCGGGGACAAAGGAACCGATCTGAGACATCAGTACAATCAGGGCAACCTGACGCATATAGGTAGACTTACCTGCCATATTAGGGCCTGTGATCACAGCGATGCAGTGTTTTTTCTCGTCCAAGTGGGTGTCATTGGCGATAAACATATCATTCTGGATCATCTGCTCCACAACCGGATGCCGCCCTTCCATGATATCGATCACACCCTTCTCATTCAAAGCCGGACGCACATAGTGATTCTGCTCTGCCACAAATGCCAGAGAGGTGATTACGTCCAGCTTCGCCACTGCCCGGGCAGTTTTCTGGATCCGTTCCACCTCCCCGGCAACAGCCTCTCTAATCTCACAAAACAGATCATATTCCAGCCCAAAAAGTTTATCTTCCGCATTTAGTATAGAGTCCTCCAGCTCTTTTAGGCGGGGTGTGGTATAGCGCTCTGCATTGGCAAGCGTCTGCTTGCGCACATAGTCCTCCGGCACCTGATCTTTATAAGAGTTTGTTACCTCAAAGTAGTAGCCAAAAACCTTGTTGTATTTGATGCGAAGGTTTTTTATACCTGTTCGCTCCCGGTCCGTCTCCTCAAGCTCTGTCAGCCACTTCTTGCCGTCTGTCTTTGCCTTTTTCAGGGCATCTATGGACTCATTAAAACCTTCCCTGATAATGCCGCCCTCTTTGATCGCAATGGGAGGTTCCTCTGTGATGGAATCATCAATCAGTTTGCAGATATCCTCCAGCGGATCCATATTTCCCAATATTTCCACGAGAAGCGGCGTCTCAAAGTCGGCAAGCACTGTCCGCAGGGAAGGCAGCATGGCAAGAGAATTTTTCAGGGCAATCAAATCTCTTGGATTGGCGGTTTTATAGCTGACTCGTCCAAGAAGCCTCTCCAGGTCGTAGACGGCCTGGAGATACTCCCGAATCTCTTCCCTGTCAATGCTTCTTTTACACATCACTTCTACCGCGTCAAGACGTTTCTCTATCTTCTCTCTGTCAATCAGGGGCTGTTCTATGTATTTGCGCAGAAGTCTTCCCCCCATGGCTGTCTTCGTGCGGTCTAATACCCCAAGGAGGGAACCTTTTTTCTGCTTTTCTCTCAATGTCTCAAGCAATTCCAGATTTCGTCTGGTAGAGCTGTCTAGCAACATATATTTGCTGCTCAGATATGGGTACAAATGGGTAAAATGGGTAAGGGACGTCTTCTGTGTCTCATAGAGATACTGTAACAGGGCTCCCGCCGCCATCATTCCCACAGGAAAATCTTCAATTCCCAGCCCTTTTGGCGTATTCACTTTAAAGTGACGCATGAGCGTTTTTTTACAGCCATCCTCATCAAAATAATGCGACTGCAGGGAGTAAACGGACACGTGCAGCCTCGTCTTTAAGTCTTCGATATCGTATCCGCTGACAAAAAATGGTTCGTTGCAGATGAGTTCCGAAGGCGCATATTTATTGATCTCATCCTGAAGCTTTCGGATATCCTCCACTTCCGTCAAATAGTAGTCTCCCGTGGTAACATCCGCTACCGACAGACCAATTTTTCCCGGAAAATAGGCTACGCACAGCAGATAATTGTTCTTGCTGTCGTCTAAGGCTTGAATGTTCAAATTCGTTCCCGGCGTAGCCACACGAATGACCTCCCGCCTGACAATTCCTCTTGCGCTCTTTGGGTCCTCTACCTGCTCGCAGATCGCCACTTTGTAGCCCTTGGAAACCAGCTTGTTTAAATAGCTGTCCACCGCATGATAAGGGACGCCGCACATGGGCGCCCGCTCCTCTTGGCCGCAGCTTTTTCCTGTCAAAGTGATTTCCAGCTCTTTGGAAGCGATGAGGGCATCATCAAAGAACATCTCATAGAAATCACCCAGCCTGTAAAATAAAATGCAGTCCTGATACTCCTTCTTTGTCTCCAGGTACTGCTGCATCATAGGTGTCAGTTCAGCCATTGGTTATCAACCATCTTTCCTAGTCTTGTGTGTTTGGTTTGACTCAGCCAGTCAACCATTCGTCCTGTATAATAAAAGCCATGGCAGGCATCTAATATTACCATAACAAATTTTCCAACGAGTCTCCGGTCTGCCCTAAAATGCACAAGCATGTTATTGGAGAGGCGGCCTGTCACAAAAGCCGGATCCTGCTCGTTTACCCCCTCCACAAGGGCTTCCATCACTTTTCCCTGCAGGAGTGCCGCCCGGCTTTTCGCCGTCTCCTGCACCTCAAAAAGGAGTCTGTCAAAATTCTCATGCACGACTTCCTCAGGTATCTGATTTTCCATAGCCGCTGCCGGCGTGCCGGTCCGCGGCGAATAGATGAATGTGAAGGCATTGTCAAACTGCACCCTGCGGACCACATCTATGGTCTCATCCACATCAGCAGACGTCTCCCCTGGAAAGCCCACAATGATGTCCGTAGTGATCGCAATATCGGGAATGGCATGTCTGATCCTGTCCACCAATGCCAGATACTGTTCTTTTGTATAGTGCCTGTTCATAGCCTGTAAGATCCTGTTTGAACCGGCCTGCAAAGGCAGATGCAGGTGACGGCATATCTTTGGAGAGCGCTGCATCACTTCAATCAGCTCATCTGACAAATCTTTAGGGTGAGACGTCATAAATCGAATTCGTTTCAACCCCTGGATCTTTTCTACTCTGCGCAAAAGTTCTGCAAAGGAGATGGGATGCTCCAGATTTTTGCCATAGGAATTGACATTCTGCCCAAGAAGCATAACCTCCACCACGCCGTCCTCCACCAGCTGTTCAATCTCACAGAGGATCTCCTCCGGCGTTCTGCTTCTCTCCCGCCCGCGCACGTAAGGCACAATGCAGTAGCTGCAAAAATTATTGCATCCAAACATAATGTTAACACCGGATTTATAGTTGTATTTGCGCTTCACCGGCAGGTTTTCTACAATCTGGTCCGTCTCCTCCCAGATGTCCACAATCATGTCTTCAGATGCCAGGACAGTTGAAAGCAGCTCGGCAAAACGAAAAAGATTGTGGGTTCCAAAAATCAAATCCACAAAGCGGTAACTTTTCTGTATCTTTTCAATTACAGCCGCCTCCTGCATCATGCAGCCGCAGAGCGCAATTTTCAGGTACGGTCTTTTCTTTTTCAAGCTGTTTAAATGCCCCAGCCGTCCATAAACCCTTTGGTTAGCGTTGTCTCTCACTGTGCAGGTATTATAGAGAACAAAATCCGCTTCCTCTTCTGAATCAGTAAGCTCATAGCCCGCCTGTTCCAGAATTCCCGACAGTTTCTCAGAATCTCTGGCATTCATCTGACAGCCAAAAGTAACTACACATGCCCTCGGAATTCGGCCATGTTCCACCTGAAATGCAGCGGTATAAACTTTACACTGCTCAATATATTTCATCTGACGCTCTAATTCCGTCTTATTTTCACTCGTCAATTTATTTTCCTCTTACTATTATTTATACATTCTCTTGATAAGCAAACGTACAATTTCAAAAGCTGCACGCTGAGAATGCAAAGCATTCTCTAGATTGACCGCTCAGCGCTCAATCGTTTACAGCACGCAATCGCCAAAGATCCCGGCCCAATATGGCACGCAATACTTAGAGAAAGAGGGTCCATGTGTATATCAAATCCCGGAAACGCTTCCTGCACTTCCATCTTCCACTGTTCGGCTGCCGCCAGATCATAGGTGTAGGCAAGCTCAAGCCAGATATTGTCTGCTGTTGCGCCGCCGAAACGTTTATCCATATCGCTGCGCATAGCATTTATCATCATACTCTTTCCCTGAGAAACCGTTCTCGCCTTGGCAAACGCATCCAGCTTCTCACCCTGGATCTGCAAAACAGGCTTCAGACGCAGTATTGTGCCAAGCGCTGCAGCCGCAGGCGTGATCCTGCCTCCTTTTTTCAGATAATAGAGCGTATCCAGCATAATATAGATACTGGAATTGAACTTGTCCTCCTCCAGAATCTGCTTTATCTGCACTGCATCCATTCCCTGTTTCACAAGCATCACTGCATCCAGTGCCGACTGTCTCTGTGTCACGGAGATCCGCTGATTATTAACCACCTGCACCCTCCCGTCATAATCCTCGGCAAGCATGCGTGCACTCTGGCAGGAACCGCTTAGACCGCTGGACATGGGAATATGCACAATCTCATCATGGCTTGTAAGCACTTCGTCCCAGAGTTTCATTACTTCCTCAGGACTTGGCTGACTGGTGATCACGTCAGCCTTCTCGGACAGCCTTTGATAAAACTGTTCCTGGGTCAGTGTAATATCCTCATAAAATGTCTCTTCGTTGATCATAAAAGGCATAGGAAGCACATACAAGCCGTACTCCTTAGCCTGGGACTGGGTAATGCCGCTGTTACTGTCTGTTACGACCGCAATTTTCTTTGCCATAGCATAGTATTCCTCTTTTTTATGTTTTTAAGCGCGCGGATACCCCCGCACACAAGTCTCCTTTACGAGTTTACCGTCAGATACTTCTAAAGTCAACATCCTTTATTTTTCGTTTATCAAGAACTTTTTTCAACACTGCATATGTTTCTCCCGAAAGCTCCCTGTCAGCCTCCAGCACTCTGTCAGCCCAGTCACTTGCACTTTGCAGAATCGCCGCATCCCGATAGATATCGCCCAAAGAAAACTGCAGATCCCCGCTCTGCCTGATTCCAAAGAGATCCCCCGGCCCGCGAAGAGACAGATCTTTGCCGGCAATATAGAAACCATCGTTGGATTCTTTCAGGATTTTCAGACGCTCCATAGTCTCCGGGCGTTCCGATTTGCTTACAAAAATACAGTAAGACTGCTTATCCCCGCGGCCAACCCGGCCTCTCAGCTGATGCAGCTGTGCCAGACCAAATCGCTCCGCGTTTTCAACCATCATCACTGTAGCGTTCGGTACATTGATGCCCACTTCAATGACTGTGGTAGACACCAGCACATCGATATTATGTGCTTCGAAGGCCTCCATAATACGGGTTTTTTCGGCGGGGCGCATTCTGCCATGCAGAGACGCTACCCGGATAGTCTCAGGGAGCACACTTTTTAACTTCTTTGTGTAAGAGCCGACGTCCTCCAGTTCCTGAGATTCGCCCTCCTCCACCATAGGACAAATCACATAGACCTGCCTGTCCCTTTCCACTTCCTTTTCTATAAATTTATAGGCAGTATTGCGGTAAGAAGTATTTACCACACAGTTCTTTATGGGAAGCCTGTCTGCAGGCAGTTCATCCAGAACAGATATGTTTAAATCCCCATAGAGAATGATCGCAAGTGTTCTGGGAATAGGCGTGGCACTCATAACAAGAACAGAAACAGCGCCCCCCTTCTGTGCCAGGCTCTCCCTCTGCCTGACTCCGAACCGGTGCTGTTCATCTGTAATCACAAGGGCAAGATTTTTATAGACCACTTTTTCCTGAATCAAAGCGTGCGTGCCAAGAATCACATCCACTTCACCGCTTTCAATCTGCGCATAAATTTCCCGCCGTTCTTTTGCCTTGACTGATCCGGTCAATAATATCGGGCGAATCTGTAATCCATAATCCTTTTTCAGTTTTAACAGACTCTCATAATGCTGTCTGGCCAGTACTTCTGTGGGCGCCATCATAGCCCCCTGAAAACCGTTGGCTGCACACATGACCAGTGCCAAAAAAGCTAATATCGTCTTTCCAGAGCCTACATCTCCCTGAATCAGACGATTCATGGCAAAATCGGAAGCAAGATCCGTCTGAATTTCTCCCCAGACTCTCTGCTGGGCATTTGTCAAATGATAAGGCAGCGCCTCGATCAGCCGCTTTGTCTGAGCCACCTCGATCATGGGATACCCGTTCTTTGTCCTTTCATTCTCTTCCCGCATTCTGCGAAGTAATAAAATAAACTGAAAAAACTCATCAAACACCAATCGGTTTCTGGCACTCAGAAGACGTTCTTTCCCCGCAGGGAAATGCATCTGTTCCACCGCCTCACGGAAATGGGGGAAGCCGAGTTCTCTGCGGATATACTCTGGCAGGGGATCCTCGGACAAATCCACCAGCTTGACAGCCTGCTTCACCGCCTTTGTGACAGCGTTGTTGGTAAGCCCTTTTGTGACAGAATACCGCGGCTGCATGCAGTCTGTCAGTTTATTGTATTCTTCGGGTTTATAAATCCCGGCCTGTTCCATCAAATTCCGATCGTTCCTTTTTAGCAGGCATCCTCTGAAAATATAGGTCTGATCGCGCTTTAAGCTATTCTTCAGATAAGGCATATTAAAGTACGTCAGATGCAGCGTGCCTCCCTCGCAGGCCGCCTGAAAGGTAGTGATTGACAACCCTCTGACATGTTTGACTGCCACGCTGCCGACAATCCGCCCGGCAACTGCCGTTAACTCCCCATTCGCCGCTTCGCTCAACGAAACGGGCTTCGAAAACTGTTCATAATCTCTGGGATAGTAAAATACCAAGTCCTCCGCCGTAGAAATATGTAATTTTTCAAAGAGGGCGGCGGTTTTTTCACCGACGCCCTTTAAAGTTTTTATATCCATACTTAGTCCGATTATTCTGCTGAAATAATATAATAGTAAATCGGCTGTCCGCCATACTGCAGCTCGATATCACAGTCTGAAAATTTCTCTTCAATCTTTTTCTTTAGCTTCTCCGCGTCTTCTTCCAGAATCTCTTCCCCATAATAGACACTGATTAATTCTTTTTCAGGAGTCATCATTGCCTCCACCATATTAAGAGCTACATCAGAAATCGCTGTACCGACTGCAAGAATTCCCTTGTCTCCAAGCCCCATAAAATCGCCCTGCCTGATCTCCTTCTCATCAATGTTCGTGTCACGCACAGCATAGGTAACCTGCCCTGTTGCCACTTTCTGCATCTCAATAAGCATCGTCTTTTCATTCTCCTCGAGGGATAAATCCGGCACATAGTTGATAACAGCCGTAATACCCTGAGGAACAGTCTTTGTGGGAATCACTATAATCTTTTTATCTTTCACAAGTGATTGTGCCTGGTTGGCTGCCAGTATGATATTTTTATTGTTTGGCAGAATAAAAATACTGTCCGCATTCACCCTTTCTATGGCGTTTAACATGTCCTCTGTACTGGGATTCATAGTCTGACCGCCCTCGATAATATAATCAACGCCCAGTCCTTTGAATATTTCACCAATTCCCTCGCCAACAGAGACAGCGATAAAACCTACATCCTTTTTCGGCCCCGGAAGATCCTCCTCCACAGGATTTTCCTCTTGCTTGGACATCTTGAAGAGTTTTTCTTGATGTTCCAGCCGCATGTTATCAATTTTCATATTGGAGAGTGCACCGTACTTTAACGCTTTTTGAATCGCCAGACCAGGATCGTTGGTATGTACGTGCACCTTTACCACGTCCTCGTCCGCAACCACTACAATAGAATCTCCGATGGATTCCAGATATGCCTTAAAATCCATCTCTGTCTTAATATTGAACACCTTGTTTAGCATGATGATAAACTCAGTGCAGTAACCGAACTTAATATCTGCGCCTGCCTGTGCCTCGAAGTTCGACCTCCTGGATGCATTCTCGAAAGCCGCCTGTTTTCCCTTATCCAGCGTCAGATCAATCTCCTTGCCAAGATAAGCATCATAGGCACCCTTTAGCACCTGCATCAAACCTTGACCGCCCGAGTCAACAACGCCAGCCTGCTTCAATACAGGAAGAAGATCTGGTGTCTGCAAAAGCACCTCGTCAGCCCTGGCAATCACCTGGCTTAAAAACTCTGACATATCCGTCACACCAGCATCAGCAAGCTCGCGTGCCTTCACTGCACCACCCTTGGCCACCGTGAGGATTGTTCCCTCCTTTGGCTTCATCACCGCCTTGTAAGCTGTCTCAACCGCCTTCTCAAAAGCGGCCGCAAGCACGGGAACCGTTATTTCGGTACACTCCTTTACGCCCTTTGTAAATCCTCTGAAAAGCTGGGACAAAATAACGCCCGAATTTCCCCTGGCCCCTCTCAAAGACCCGGAAGATATCGCCTTACAAAGAGACGTCATATCAATATCTCCCATATCATAGAGGTCAGATACCTCTCTGGCTGCCGCCATAATGGTCATTGTCATATTTGTACCTGTATCGCCGTCCGGCACAGGAAATACGTTTAATTCATTGATCCATTCCTTCTTACTCTCAAGATTTTTCGCACCGGCCAGAAACATTCTGGCCATCAATCCGGCATCTATCGTATTTGAATCCACCACTCGGTCCTCCTTACTATGAAAATCTCATCCTTTGATATGTTATGTCAATACAGTTCACTTTGTATGGATAGTTAGTCAATCACCTTCACACCTTCCACAAAGATGTTGATCGTTTCTACCTCTATCCCGGAAAACTCTTCCACTTTGTACTTTACACTGTCAATCAGATTGTCCGATACTGCCAGAATACTCACACCGTAAGCGACAATAATATGAAAATTGATGGTGAGTTTGTTGTTGTTCAACAACACTTGAATTCCCCGCGTCATGCTGTCTTTTTTGAGAAGCTTCACCAATCCATCCCTGACACTCATGCTCGCCATGCCAACCACACCGAAGCACTCCATAGCCGCATTTCCCGCAAACTGTGCAATCACTTCCTGGTCAATTGAGATATTTCCCATATGGGTATCCATT
>DLAA01000087.1 GCA_002493835.1 Lachnospiraceae bacterium UBA7060
TTCGAATCCTTGTAGCCCAGCTTGAAAACCTCGATGAAAATGGCTCGTCGAGGTTTTTTGATTCTCGGAAAATATTGCATACTCGATTCCTACGCGGAGAGCTTTTCGTGACAGCTAGAAAGAGGTTTTATTTAGGTACAAGTTGACAAATCCATGATAATTAGTAAAATAAGAGATGGATAGGTCAGTGATAGATTGAGCATTTTAATGTTTGAATCATTTAATATCCCGGCGGATAAGATCTGTCGGGATTTTCTGCACTATATGGAGGCAGGAAGTATGGCAGATCTGATTGACAGTCTTCCTTCAGATCGGGATCTTTCCGATGACGAGTGGCGGTTTTTGATAGAGGGAGACTACGACAAACAGCGTCTTTTTGACAAGGCCGACAAGGTGCGCAGACAATATTACGGGACGGATGTCTATATCAGAGGACTGATTGAGATATCCAGCTTTTGTAAAAATGACTGCCTTTACTGCGGTATACGCAGAAGCAATAAAAATGCCAGCCGTTATCGTCTCTCGGAGGAGGAAATTTTTTCCTGCTGTGAACAGGGCTATGAGCTTGGCTTTCGCACTTTTGTACTGCAGGGCGGTGAGGACCCTTTTCATACCACAGCGTGGGTTGAAAAAGTGGTTTCCACTATAAAGGAGAGATATCCTGATTGTGCAGTGACACTTTCCCTGGGGGAGCGTGACCGGAGAGATTACGAAATTTGGCATCAGGCGGGAGCTGACCGGTATCTTTTGCGGCATGAGACAGCGTCCTGTGTGCATTACGAAAAGCTTCATCCACATGAACAGACTTTTGCACACCGCATGGAATGTCTGCACAATTTGAAGCAGGCTGGATATCAGACAGGCTGTGGCTTTATGGTGGGATCTCCTTTTCAAGAGACGGGGGATTTGATTGCAGACATGCGTTTCCTGCGGGAATTTCGGCCCCATATGGTGGGAATCGGCCCGTTTATTCCTCATCATGATACGCCGTTTGCGGCATGTCCCGGGGGGAGCCTTGCGCGGACGCTCACCATGGTGGCACTTGTCCGGCTGACGCTTCCTACTGCGCTTATTCCCGCGACAACTGCGCTGGCAACGATTCATCCGCAGGGAAGGGAACTGGGTCTTAAGGCAGGTGCCAATGTGGTCATGCCAAATTTGTCTCCGGCGGCGGTGCGGAAGCAGTATTCTCTCTACGATAATAAGATCTGTACAGGGGAAGAGGCTGCAGAGAGTGTTGACTATTTGAGTCGACAAGTGATGGCAGCAGGATATCAGGTTGTGGTTGACAGAGGGGATCCGGCTAAGACAGGCTGTGCCACATCGGATGGCCAGCTGAACAAAAAGTAACAGAGTAGTATAACAAAACGACAGAAAGAAGGCATAATATGTACGATCCGAAATCATTATGTGCAGATGATTTTATCAATCATGAGGAGATTCTTGCAACTCTCAAATATGCGGAAGAAAATAAAAATAATAGGGTTTTGATTGATCAAATTCTGGAGAAGGCAAAACCCAGGAGAGAGGGGAATTCTACGGTGTGCACAGGCCTTAGCCACAGGGAGGCTTCGGTGCTCTTAGCCTGTGAGGATAAGGAAGTGCTGGGGAAGATTTATGACTTGGCGAAGGAGATCAAGCTGGCCTACTATGGGAATAGAATTGTGATTTTTGCGCCGCTCTATTTGTCGAATTATTGTGTTAACGGCTGTGTTTATTGTCCCTACCATATGAAAAACAAGCATATTCCGAGAAAAAAGCTGACGCAGGAAGAAATTAGACAGGAAGTAATCGCACTGCAGGATATGGGACATAAACGCCTTGCGATTGAGGCGGGGGAAGATCCTGTAAACAATCCTATTGAATATATTTTGGAATGCATCAAAACAATTTATTCCATTAATCATAAGAACGGAGCCATCCGACGTGTCAATGTGAATATTGCGGCCACTACAGTGGAGGAATACCGTATGCTTAAGGAGGCAGGGATTGGCACCTATATTCTCTTTCAGGAGACTTACCACAAGGAGAGTTATTTGAAGCTTCATCCCACGGGCCCCAAGCATGACTACAATTATCACACGGAAGCAATGGACCGCGCTATGGAGGGCGGTATCGATGATGTGGGGCTGGGTGTGCTTTTTGGACTGGAATTGTATAGATATGAATTTGCGGGACTTCTCATGCACGCGGAGCATCTGGAAGCCGTCCACGGGGTGGGACCGCACACGATCAGCGTGCCCAGGATTAAGCGCGCGGATGATATTGATCCGTCTGCCTTTGACAATGGTATAGATGACGAAATTTTTGCAAAACTCTGCGCTTTGATCCGCATTGCGGTTCCGTATACGGGAATGATCATCTCCACCAGGGAGAGCCAGGCAGTGAGGGAGAAGGTAATCCGTCTGGGTGTATCCCAAATTTCCGGCGGCTCCCGGACTTCTGTGGGAGGTTACACCGAGCAGGAGCGCCCTACAGATACGGAACAATTCGATGTATCTGATCAACGGACGTTGGATGAGGTCATTAAGTGGCTGATGGAGCTCGGATACATTCCCTCTTTCTGTACAGCCTGCTACCGTGAGGGCAGGACGGGTGATAGGTTTATGAGTCTATGCAAAACCGGGCAGATTCAGAACTGCTGTCACCCTAACGCATTGATGACACTGAAGGAGTATCTGATGGACTATGCCTCCGAGGAGACAAAAATGATCGGGGAGGCATTGATACAGGCGGAGCTTGCCAATATCCCGAAAGAGCAAGTGAGGGAGATTGCAAGGGATCATCTGCAGAAAATCGAGGAGGGCATTCGCGATTTTCGTTTCTAGTTGAGCTGGATTCGGTCAGAAATTATTTTGAAGCAGCCATCTTCAAGATGGACTGCCCGGATTTTCGCTGCGAATGTTAGTTTTGGGAAAGGCAGGATACAATATGGGTATGAATGATACCCCCTTGGGGGAGCGCGTGCATATTGGCTTTTTCGGTAGGCGCAATGCGGGTAAGTCCCGCCTTTTAAATGCTGTGACCGGACAGGAGCTGGCGGTGGTTTCAGAGGTTGGAGGCACCACCACGGATCCGGTGTACAAGTCCATGGAGCTTCTGCCGCTGGGGCCGGTCGTGCTGATTGACACGCCTGGTTTTGATGATGAGGGAGAGCTGGGAGAACAGCGTGTTAAAAAAACAAAACAAGTGCTTGAGAAAACCGATGCGGCTGTGCTGGTGGTGGATGCCTCCGAAGGTGTGTCGAATTGTGACAGGGAGCTTGCGGCACTTTTTGCAGAGCGGGGTATACCATATATTATAGTGTGTAATAAGTCCGATATATGGGACTTTAATAATGATAAAGTAAGTGCAGAAATTTTTTTTGGCGGGAAGAAACCGGGAAGACAGGAAGAGGATAAAATAACTGATGTTATATATGCGAGCGCGGCCACGGGAGCAGGCGTCCATGAATTGAAGGAGAGACTTGCCGCCCTGTTTCCCGAAAAGGAAGAACGCTGTCTTGCTGCAGATCTGGTGAAACCTTTGGATACTGTGGTGCTGGTAGTGCCTATTGACTCAGCGGCACCTAAAGGAAGACTGATTCTGCCTCAGCAGCAGGTCATACGGGATTTGCTGGAAGCGGGGGCGATTCCTGTAGTAGTGCGGGAGAAAGAGCTTTCACACGTTCCATCAATGCTTTCCGGTAAGCCGGCTTTCGTTATTACAGATAGTCAGGTATTTGAGGAGGTGGCGGCGGTTGTACCGGAGGACATTCCGCTTACTTCTTTCTCTATTTTGATGGCACGATATAAGGGATTTTTAGGTATGGCAGTGGAGGGCGTGAAAGCGATTGACAAGCTGCTGGATGGTGACCGCGTGCTGATTGCTGAGGGCTGTACTCATCACAGACAGTGTGATGATATAGGAACAGTGAAAATCCCTCGATTTTTGAAGAAATATACGGGGAAGGAGCTTGCAATAGAAACTTCCTCAGGGACAGGATTCCCCGAGGATCTTTCGTCCTATGCACTGGTTATTCACTGCGGCGGCTGTATGTTGAATGAACGGGAAGTTTTGCGGCGTATGCGTTTTGCGCAAAGGCAGGGGGCGGCGGTTACAAATTATGGAATCGCCATTGCGAAGATGAAAGGAATTCTTGGAAGGAGCATTGAACATGTATACTTTTAACGGCAGAGTACGGTACAGTGAAGTGGGCGAGGACGGCTGTATAAGTCTGCAGGCGATTTTGGATTATTTTCAAGACTGCTCCATCTTTCACTCCGAAGATATTGGTCTGGGGATCGCTTATATGAAGGAACTTGGGCAGGTGTGGCTTTTGTCTGCATGGCAGATCTGTGTGGAAAGATATCCTGCCTTTGGCGAACATATTGTGACAGGTACGATGCCTTACGAGTTCCGGGGATTTATGGGGTATCGTAATTTTCTCATGCAAACGAAGGAGGGGGAGACGCTGGCCTGTGCAAATTCAATTTGGTCATTGATGGACATCAATTCGATGCGGCCGGTAAAGCCAAATGCCGATATGCTTGCAGGCTATGTACTGGAGGAAAAATACTCGATGAAATACGCATCCAGAAAGATTGCGGTACCTGCGGACGGGCAGGCCCTGGAGCCGTTTACAGTGAAATCGCATCATCTGGACACAAACCATCATGTGAACAATGGACAATACGTGCGCATGGCGATGGACTGTATCCCAGGAGATTTTAAAATCAGGCAGCTACGTGTGGAGTATAAGAGTCAGGCGGTTCTGGGGGATGAGATACATCCTGTACTGGCGGCAGGAGAAAAGGGAAACCTATACACGGTCTCCCTGAACAACGGGAAGGGAAATCCGTTTTGTGTGGTAGAGTTTACTTCATCAATTGAACCAGCTGCTGGTCAGTAGGTAAAGTGCGAAAATACATACATATGATTGTAGGAAATTGGCAGACAGATATGGTTGAATGAAACAGAAATGGAGAGAGATGATGATTCGATTAGGTGAGATACAGACATTGCGGATTGCAAAGAAGGTGGACTTTGGCGTTTATTTATATGATGGTGTGAATGGGGAGGAGAAGGTCCTTCTCCCCCAAAAGCAAGTATCGGCTGATGCACAGGCTGGCGATGCGATTGAGGTTTTCGTGTATAGGGATTCTAAGGATAGATTGATTGCCACCACAAACAAACCTAAAATTACTCTTCATAGTGTTGGCAGGCTTAAAGTGGCGCAGGTAGGCAAGATTGGAGCTTTTTTGGACTGGGGATTGGAAAAGGATCTGCTTCTGCCCTTTAAGGAGCAGACAAGACGAGTGTCTGCAGGTGAGGAATGCTTGGCAGCCCTTTATATTGATAAGTCGAACAGGCTCTGTGCCACAATGAATGTCTATCCATATCTGGAGAATAACAGTAGTTACAAAAAGGATGACAGAGTGAGTGGAACGGTTTATGAAATCAGTCCTAATTTTGGTGCTTTTGTGGCGGTGGATGACAGGTATTCAGCTCTTATTCCAAAGAGAGAGCTTTATGGGACAGTGAATATAGGAGATATCGTAAATGCCCGAGTCACAGCGGTGAAGGAGGATGGCAAGCTGGATTTGAGCATAAGGGAAAAGGCATATCTGCAGATTGCTGCAGATGCTGAGAAAGTGCTGCAAGTCATAGACAGTTTTGACGGAGTGCTTCCGATTAATGACAAGGCGTCGCCGGAAGTAATCCGGCGCGAGCTGCAGATGAGCAAAAATGAGTTCAAAAGGGCGGTTGGGAATCTGTTAAAGGCGGGAAAAATAACGATAACGGAGAAAGCGATAAGACGTAATGACAAGTAAAAAAGCAAATTGGTTGTTTTTGACGATTATATTGGTGCATATAGGAACAGTTTTATTTCTTCTTTTTGGAGGAGAAAACATAACGATAGATATTACTGCAAATTTTTTAGTGAGCGAGAGTATACTGATGGTGCCGGCGCTTTTGTTTCTGATGATTTTCGGACGTAAGGGCAGCCGATCCATGGGTGCCTGTGGTAATATCAAAACGGAATCGATTATGTTTCGGCGGGTAAAGATATCTACTTTGCTGATGACAATGTTGTGTACACTGCTTATCATGCCTCTGGTGACGGTGCTGAATGCCTTAACCATGTTTTTTACAGACAATGCGGTGGCGGCTCTGCAGGGGGACATTTTAGATACGCCATTTCCTATTATGCTCTTCATGATTGGGATATTTGGACCTTTTTGCGAGGAGTTTGTTTTTCGCGGCATTATGTATAGAAGTTACAGAAAAAATGCGGGGATAGGAGCGGTATTGTTGTCGGCTTTCACTTTCGGTCTGATGCATATGAATTTTAATCAGGCTCTCTATGCTTTTGGGATAGGTGTCTTTCTTGCGTTTCTTGTGGAGGCTGCGGGGAGTTTGTGGGCTTCCATATGCTGTCATATGTTTTTTAATTCCTGTCAGGTGGTTCTCATGTATCTGTCCGGCCGGCTGTTAAACAGCGTATATGGGCAGGCAGTGAGTGAGAAGGCGCAGGAGATTACGACACAGGATCTTTTGGCGGTACTTTCGGTTTACTTGGTGATTGCATCTGTTACGACACCGATTGCTATTTGTGTGATCGCCTGGATTGTGAAGAATGAGGGGCGTCAGGAAGCTGTGAAAGAGATGTTAACTTCTAAAAGACGGGCAGCGTCCGGATATTTGCTGAGTGTGCCTTTGATTTTGGCGGTAGTATTGTGCCTGGGTTATATGAGTTTGGAGTTGTTCCTATAAAAAATCGAGCGCCAGCGCACTCGATTCAGAGAATGCTGCGCATTCTCCCTCGATTATTTACACGGCTGCAATTTTCTACAGAATAGGATAACAGCCGATTGCGAATATGAGATTCACAATCGGCTGTACAAGGAGAATGTCGAAACAGATATTCTCCAGCTTGGAGTTATTCCATTCACACAGAAGGGCAGTTACACGGTCATGTCAAAATTCCCACCGATATGGGGATTGACGGACCGCTCCATTGCAGCGGCGTCTATCATGCCGACAACCTGACTGCCAGTGCTCTCTGCCTGATCCAGGCTCTTGGCGAGCATCGCTACACCGAAAGCGTCATTGGTTTTTGCAGAAGACATAGCCATGGATAATTCTGCAATATCCATAAAATCACCTGGCCTTTCCTAAAATAAATATATTTTACCTACACGTCAAGTATATCATAACAACAATAGATTTGGTATATTTTTTGAAGCTGTCAATTGCGGAATCAACACACAAATCTGCAGTGTTGTACAAAATGTCTAATTTCGGGAAATCTCTAAATTTGTCAAAAATCTTAAAAAATACACAAATTATTCACGAATATAGGTAGATTTTTTTGTAGATATAGATTAAAATAGTACCTAGCTTTTGCTTTTTGGGAAGAGAAGGCCCTGCAGAGCATAGTGAATTGTTACGAAACAAAAGAGGGGTAGGGGAATGATTTCGAATCAGATTTTGCAGAATACGATTGAAGGATTGAAGGCCATTGCAAGAGTGGAGTTTTGCGTTATGGATGTGGATGGGAAGGCGGCAGCCATGACGACGAATGAGATGGAGCGCTGCGGCAGAGCGGCGGCGGAGTTTGCCGAATCACCAGCGGATTCCCAGGAAATTCAGGGATATCAATATTTTAAGATCTTTGACGAACAACAGTTGGAATATATTCTTGTGGCGGGCGGCGTCGGTGAGGACGTTTATATGGTGGGGAAGATGGTAGCATTTCAGATCCAGAACCTGCTTGTGGCTTACAAGGAACGATTTGATAAAGATAATTTTGTTAAGAATCTTCTTTTGGATAATTTGCTTTTAGTGGATATATACAGCCGTGCGAAAAAGCTGCATATTCAAACGGATGTTAGACGTGTAGCACTCATTGTGGAGACGGATAACGGAAAGGACTGCAACGCACTGGAGAGTGTGCGCGCATATTTTGGTGTAAATAACAAGGATTTCACCACAGCTGTGGATGAAAATAATGTCATTGTGGTAAAGGACTTGTCTGAGGATGACAGTCCCCGGGAAATCGAGCGGAGTGCTTCTGCGGTGGCGGCTTATCTGAGGAAGGAAGGATTCAAGAATGTACGGATCGCCTATGGCACTGTAGTGAATGACATCAAGGGAGTGAGCGGTTCTTATAAAGAGGCTAAAATGGCGCTTGATGTGGGGAAAATCTTTTTTGGAGAGCGGGATATCATTGCTTACAGTGAGCTGGGCATCGGCCGTCTGATTTACCAGCTTCCGATTCCTTTGTGCAAGATGTTTATTAAGGAAATTTTCGATGGCAGAAGCCCGGACGAGTTTGACGAGGAGACTCTCACCACGATTAATAAATTTTTTGAGAACTCCCTGAATGTGTCGGAGACGTCAAGGCAGCTGTTCATTCATAGAAATACCCTGGTCTACCGGCTGGATAAGCTTCAAAAGAGCACGGGTCTTGACCTGCGTGTGTTCGAAGATGCGATTACGTTTAAGATCGCGCTCATGGTTGTAAAATATATGAAGTATATGGAGTCCTATGAATTTTAAAGCATGGAGGAAAGAACACGGTCGAAACTATGGCAGATAATCAATTTGATAAGATTATTAAAATGATTTCTATGATTCTGGATGGATGCAAGGACCTGGACGAGGCGAAGCGGAAAGTACATGAACTTTCTGATAACGAAGATTAAGATGGAAAACGAAGGGTAACGAGGAGAGAAGAACGTGGCAGTAAAGAAAAGAAGAAGAGCTCCGGTGGTGGAGAATGAGATCATTAATCTGACGAACGTGAGCAAGGCTTATTCGACGGGTGCGCCTGCGCTTAAGGATGTGAACCTTCACATCAGCAGAGGCGAGTTTGTTTTTATCGTGGGCGACAGTGGTTCGGGTAAATCTACCCTGATCAAGCTTTTATTGCGGGAACTTACTATCACTAGCGGTTATATTAACGTGATGGGCTATGACCTCACTAAGATCAAACACAGAAAGATACCGAAATTCAGAAGAAATCTGGGCATTGTGTTCCAGGATTTCCGACTGTTAAAAGACAGGAATGTCTATGAGAACGTGGCCTTCGCTCAGCGTATTATCCAGAAATCTAATAAGGAGATTAAGAAGAACGTCCCTAGTATTCTGGCCATTGTAGGACTTGCGGGCAAATATAAGGCGAAACCCAAGCAGCTTTCCGGCGGTGAGCAGCAGAGAGTGGCGCTGGCGCGTGCGCTGGTGAATCAGCCGACAATTCTTTTGGCGGACGAGCCTACAGGGAATCTGGATCCGAAAAACTCTTGGGAGATCATGAAACTCTTGGAGCAGATTAATGAGAACGGCACTACCGTCATCGTTGTTACCCACAATCGTGAAATTGTAAATGCCATGCAGAAGCGTGTGGTAACCCTGCGGCGCGGCGTTATCATCAGCGACGAGGAAAAGGGAGGTTACATCGATGAGGATTAATACATTGTTTTATACGCTGAAGCAGGGCTTACGGAATATTTTCCGCAATAAGCTCTTTTCGCTGGCATCCATTGCGACGATCGCAGCCTGCCTTTTCCTCTTCGGTATCTTCTATGCGATTGTGGCAAACTTCCAGCATATTGTGAGAAATGCGGAGGAGGGCGTCTCGGTATGGGTATTTTTTGACGAGGGTCTTGAGGATGTGCGTATCCAGCAGATCGGCGATATGATCGCGAAGAGGCCTGAGGTGGCGAAGATGGACTTTATTTCCGCTGAGGAAGCATGGGAGGATTTTCGGGACGAGTATTTGGGAGAGTACGGCGACGGTTTTACGGAGAATCCGCTGGAAAATTCTGCAAACTATCAAGTGTATCTGAATGATGTTTCCATGCAGTCAGCTCTGGTGACCTATTTGGAATCCATTGACGGCGTGCGGATGGTTAACCGCTCGGAGCTGGTAGCTACCACATTGACAGGAATTAATGCCCTGATTGCTTATGTGTCTGTGGGTATTATAGCGATCCTTCTTGCAGTTTCTATTTTCCTGATTAGCAATACAGTAGCTATCGGTATCTCTGTTCGTAAGGAAGAGATCAATATCATGAAATACATAGGAGCCACTGACTTTTTTGTCCGATCGCCTTTCGTGGTGGAAGGTATCATGATCGGATTGATTGGAGCGGGCATTCCACTGGGTTTTATCTATACGGTCTACAATGTAGTACTATCCTATGTGACAGAACGGTTCCCGCAGCTCACCTCTCTTCTAAGTTTTGTGTCTGTACAGGAGGTGTTCAATGTGTTGGTTCCTGTATCTCTGGGACTTGGTGTAGGTATCGGCTTTTTGGGCAGTATCGTGACGGTGAGAAGACACCTGAGAGTTTAAATGAGGATTTGAAGAAGGAAATGCGGAAAAAGAGTAAAAGAATTATGCACGTCATTTTATGCTCTGTCCTTGTTCTTTCCTGTGCGGTTCCTGGTCCTTATGTACAGGCAGTGACAAGTGAGAGCATTCAGGAAAAGGAGCGGGAGATCGAAAAGGCGAAGGAGCAGGTCTCCGGTTTAAAGAGCGATTTGACGGATGTAGAAAAGTTAAAAAAGGAGCTGGAGAAGTCAAAAAATGATTTGACTGCCTATGTACAACAGCTGGATGGCCAGCTGGCAGACATACAGGATAAGATTGCGCAATATAATACAATGATTACTGAAAAAGAAGAAGAGATTGTGGAGACAGGCAGAGACTTGGATGAGGCGCTTTCCAGGCAGGAACAACAGTATGCGGCTATGAAAAAACGTATCCAGTTTATGTATGAGAGAAGCGATTCTTTCTATTTAGAAACACTTTTTGGTTCCAACAGTATCGCGGGAATTGTAAATCGTGCGGACTATATTGAATCGCTTTCTCGTTATGACAGGGAGAAACTGGATGAATATGTGGAAACCAGGCAGTATGTAGAACTTTGCAAAGAGGAGCTGGAAATGGAGAAACAGCTTCTGGATGAAGCCAGGGAGGCCGTTGAGCAGGAGGAGGCCAATGTCAACACCCTGATCGGGGAGAAAGAGGCGCAGATCGTTTCTGTCAGTGGTGATATTGCCAATAAGGAAGCAGCCATTAAAGAATATGAGGATATGATTGCTCAGGAGAACGCTGAGATTGCAGCTTTGGAAAAAGCGGTGGCTGAGGAGAGAGCGAGGCTGGAAGCGGAAAACGCCCAGGCAAGAATATATAACGGCGGCATGTTTGCCTGGCCTTGTCCTGGTTACAAACGTATTTCTGACGAATACGGTAATCGTATGCATCCAATACTCGGTGTGGAGAAGTTTCACAATGGCCTGGACATGGCGGCGGCCTCGGGAACACCCATTCTCGCTGCCTACGACGGAGATGTGGTAGCAGCGGACTATAGCGGCAGCATGGGCAACTATATCATGATCAATCATGGGAGTGGACTTTATACGATATATATGCACTGTTCTGCGCTCTATGTTTCCAAGGGACAGAGTGTTTCCAAGGGACAGAGCATAGCGGCTGTTGGCTCCACGGGCCGCTCTACCGGGCCGCACCTGCACTTCAGCGTCCGTCTGAATGGTTCCTATACAAGTCCGTGGAACTACCTAAAATAATAGTGAGGAGATGAGTTGCTTTGGATTCAAATAGCAATCGTTATTATAATGATTACCCATATAGCGGCGATAATCGTCAGCCGAACACTTATTATAATGGTTATAATGGCAGTCAGCCTCCACAGCCCCCCCATCCGGAAAGTGGGAAGGGCGGCGGCAACTTCCTTTTAGGATTGGTCAGCGGCATTGCGCTGACAGTGCTTGTCTGTGGGTTTGCATTTGTGGGTTATAGAGTTTATGAGGCAGTAGACAGCAGGAACGTGGCGAAGAGCGGCAGTGCGGACAGTGTTGTGAACGAAAATACACAGGAGAAGCTGGAAGCCATCGAGAATGTGATTGACGAATACTATTATCAAGATGCAGATATTGATGTGGATGCCATGACCGAGGGAATGTATGCGGGTATGGTGAATGCATTGGGAGATCCTTACTCCGTCTACTATACCGAGGAGGAGTGGAAAGATCTCATGCAGGAGACTGAGGGCATTTACTATGGCATCGGTGCATATCTGATGTTGGATCCAGATACAGGCTTTGGGAAAATATCGGGTGTTATTGAAAATACTCCTGCTGAGGAAGCGGGTCTTCGCGCGGACGATTTGATTTATCTTGTGGACGGAGAGGCTACCTTAGGTTTGGAGCTTTCTGAGATTGTGGCCCGCGTAAAAGGTGAGGAAGGAACCACCGTACATCTCACTATTTACCGGGAAGGTGAGAGCGATTATTTAGAAATAGACGTGGAGCGGCGCAAGATTGAGGCCCCTACGGTGAAATATGAAATGCTTGAAAATGACATAGGTTATATTCAGATTACCGAGTTTGATGATGTGACCACAGACCAGTTCACCGAGGCTTTGGCTGTGATTAAGGGATCTGACGCAAAAGGGCTTATTCTCGATCTGCGCGGCAATCCTGGCGGCAGTCTGAGTGCAGTGGTAGATATTGCCAGAGAGCTTTTGCCGAAAGGGCTGATTGTTTACACAGAAGATAAATACGGTGAGCGTGATGAGTATAATTGTGATGGGAAGAAAGAATTGGATATTCCGCTGGTGGTTTTGGTGAACGGGAATTCTGCTAGTGCTTCCGAGATTCTTGCCGGGGCTATTAAGGATTACAAAAAAGGTATACTGATCGGTACAACCACTTTTGGCAAGGGCATTGTACAGCGTGTTCTGCCATTGACGGATGGCACAGCCCTGAAGCTTACCATCAGTGCTTATTATACCCCCAATGGCAATAATATTCATGGTGTCGGCATTGAACCAGATATTGTCTGCGAATTTGACGGTGACGCTTACTATGAAAATGACGTGGACAATCAGCTTGAGAGGGCGGTAGAAGAACTTAAAAAGGAGGTCATTGCACATGAGTAAAAATTATCGTTCAGAATTGGTGGGCGCGTTTGGCTGTCCTATTGACGAAAATCCAACCGGAGTCATGGAGGAAGCAGCTTTTAGAGCCAAAGGGCTGGATTACAGGTATTTGACGATCAAAGTTGAAAAAGAAGATATTGAAACAGCAATGAAAGCTGTGAAAGCGCTCAATATGCGGGGAATTAATCTGACAATCCCGCATAAGGTAAGCGCAATCCCCTATGTGGATGAATTGTCGCCGGAAGCGCAGATTATCGGAGCTATCAATATTGTTGTAAACACGAATGGTACTCTCTGGGGAGATAATACGGATGGCAAAGGATTTTTAAAATCCCTCACCGACAGAGGAATTACCGTAGAGGGAAAAAATATTGTCATTTTGGGTGCGGGCGGTGCTGCCAGGGCGATCAGTGTGGTATGTGCCCTTCAGGGAGCAAAGCATATTGATATTGTAAATGGTTCGATTGAGCGCGGCAGTGAGCTGGTACAGCTTTTAAATGAAAAAACGCCTGCGGATGCACGGCTGATTTCCTGGGCGGGCATGGTTGATATTCCGGCGGGCACGGATATCCTGGTGAATGCAACCTCTGTGGGACTTTATCCGCATGTGGATCAGAAGCCGAATATTAATTACGATACGATACAGGCGGGCATGGTTGTCTGTGATGTAATTTTTAATGATCCCAACTCACTTTTCCTGCAGGAGGCAGAAAAAAGAGAGGCTGTGACGGTTAATGGTCTTGGTATGCTGGCAAATCAGGGTGCGCTCAATTTTCAGCTGTGGACAGGGCAGGAGGCGCCAGTCGACGTAATGATAGATACTCTGAGAGAGGAGTTTGGGAGCTGACATGCAATGAAAAAACTGGGAAGAAATGACGCCTGTTGGTGTGGAAGCGGCAAAAAATATAAGGCATGCCATATGGCGATGGATGAGAAGATAGAAAGCTATGAGTTGAAGGGCTGCATTGTGCCCAGACATGATATTTTAAAGACACCTGAACAGATTCAGGGAATCAGAGAGAGCAGCAAGCTGAATATTGCAATTTTGGATGAACTTGAGCGGCAGATTCATATCGGTATGAGTACGGAAGAGATTGACAAGATTGTGCGCGAGATGACGAAAGAGATGGGAGGAATTGCCGCACCTCTTAATTACGAAGGGTTCCCCAAAAGCGTTTGTACGTCTATCAATGAAGTAGTCTGCCACGGCATCCCTGATGAAAATCGCATTCTGAAGGACGGGGATATTCTCAACGTGGATGTGTCTACCATCTACAAGGGATTTTTTTCGGATTCATCGCGCATGTTTATGCTGGGAAATGTGCCAGAGGAGACATGCAGACTGGTGAAGGTGGCAAGAGAGTGTATTGATGTGGGGCTGGAGCAGGTAAAGCCCTGGAATTTTTTGGGGGATATGGCACAGGCCATCAATGATTATGCCAAAAAGAACGGCTATTCTATTGTGAGGGAAATTGGCGGCCACGGCATTGGTCTGGAATTTCATGAGGATCCATTTGTCAGTTATGTGACTTGTAAGGGTACGGAAATGCTGATGGTACCGGGAATGGTGTTTACCATTGAGCCGATGGTGAATATGGGAAAGGCGGATATCTACATTGATGATGACGATGGCTGGACAGTTTACACTGATGATGGTAAGCCTTCTGCACAGTGGGAGGTCACGCTTGTGGTCACGGAAAACGGATATGAGATTTTGACATACTAACCGCCATGTCACAGCTTCGCTGTGACTCAAATCGGAATGAAAAGCATCTTAAAATGAATCGAAATTTATAGTAACGGAATTCCGTTTGTAACTATCAAAACCAGAGAACATCGAGATTGTAGATGTTCTCTGATTTTTTATTGCTCTAAAATTGTGCAACATTCCGATATTGCAAACAGCGCTATGATTTGATATCGTAATCATACAATCTTTGGAAGTAATTTAAAGTATACTTTATTTCGCACAGTTTCTTTTTATCACATCTGTTTTAAGCTATGCGGAGTCTGGGCGATTCGCCTTTTCATTCCAAACATTGACAACAGGGTATGATAAATTTCCGGCAGGGGATTTATTTGATTGGGGCAGGCAGTACATTACCAGAGATAAGCAGTAAAAAAGAGTAGAAGAGAAAAGAGCAAAAGGAGGTTGCAAGGAGTTTATGCGTGAATTTATGACAAAAGTGTCAGATTATTTTAATGAGTGGAGAGAGGACCCTGAAAGGCGGGAAAACAGTTTGGCAACAGCTGTTATTGGTGCGGCGGCTGTGGTGATTATTGTGCTTTTACTCCTGCTTCTGTGGTGGGGCCATAGCGTGCAGGAAAAGAAGGAGTCAGAAGCAGCCGCGAGGGCAAAACAATTACAGGAAGCGCAGGAGCAGGAAGTTAGTGAGCTGGAGAAAGAATTGGAGGCCCAGGGACTTGTTGCTACCACATATGAGGAAAAAATGAAAGAGTATATGTCCAGTGATTCGGGAGAGCAGCTGCGGCAGGAATATTTGGAAAATACAAATACGCTGACGGAAAAGGTGGAGGAGCTGCAGACAATTATAGAACAGGTGCAGCAGGAAATCGTGAAAGTGGTTATCGATTATCAGGCAGGAGATGCGGAAGTGACAGAAAAACTCACAGTGCTGGAAATAGAAGTAAAAGCACTTGTACAAAATATTAAAAATCTAGATAGCAGACTGACAGATCTATCTGGTGTAATTCAGAGAATAGAACATGAAAAAATTCCTGCGATTCAGGAACAAATCAAAGCGATACGAAGTGAGACGGAGCAGATCCGTGCAGACGTGTCTGGTATTCGTGAAAGGGTGAAGGCTTTGGAAAAGGAGGATGAGAGGATCTGGTCGAGACTCTATAAGATTGAAGAGACGCTTGCAGAAGCTATGGATAAAAATATGGCGGAAATTGACGAGCGACTTGACAGTCTGGGGGATGATATGGACAAGTTGGAAAAGGAATTTAAGAAGGTTCTAGAAGAAACGAAAAAGGAGCTCAAGGAAGAGCTGGGGAACACGGAAAAGGAGTTCAGGGAAAGCCTTGGGAATACAGAAAAGGAGTTCAGGGAAAGCCTTGGGAATACGGAAAAGGAGTTCCAGGAAAATCTCGGGAACACGGAAAAGGAGCTCAGGGAGGCCCTGGAAAATGTGGAAAAAGAGAGCAAAAAGAAAAATGAGGAACTCACCAATATCTTGACAGAAAGAGTTAGAGAACTGCGGACGGTTATGGAGCAGGTACAGACGGAGATAGCCAGGGTGACCGATGATTATCAGGAGGGAGATGCCCGAATAATAGAAAAGCTGACCGCGCTGAATACAGAAGTAAAATCCGTCATAGGGGATATCAAAAATTTGGACAGCAGACTGGCAAATCTGTCTAATGTGGTTCAGGTAATTGATCAGGAAAAAATTCCTGCCATTCAGCAGCAGATTAAAGAAATACAAGGCAAGGCGGAACAAATTCGTACAGATATATCGGGAATCAACGAAAAGTTGAAAGCGTTGGAAGAGGAGGACAAGAAGCTTTGGTCTAAACTTTCAGGCGTAGAGGCGGCACTCACGGAAGCAATGGATAAAAATATGATAGAAATTGACGAACGGCTTGGCACAATGGGAGATGATATGAGCAGATTGGAGAAGGAGCTCAGAGAGGCATTGAAAAAGCTGGAGGAAAAAAGTGAGCAGAAAAATGAGGAAATGACCAGAGAAATTATTAGGGAAATAACTGAAAAAATAGATGCGGTTTCTGCTGAATGCCTTTCGTACCGGTATGATAAAAGAACGAATACGCTTTATTTGATGCCGAATTAGAAAGGGGTGAAGCAGTGAAAAAGATTTTAATTACTTTATTGATGATATCTGTATTGGTTCTCAGTGTAATTCCAAAGGCAGGTGCGGTACAGGCAAAGGAAACTGGACTTTTATCCCGAGGCAGTATCATTTGCCAACAGGATGATACGGAGGCGGCGTTGTACGCGGAAGATCTGATTTTTCTGAAGAATCAAATATCTTCCATTCCGGAGGATACTTTTGATCCTGCCCGTTATATGCACACACATCAATGGGAATATCGTGATATAAACGAGAAAACTCATACCAAGCACTGCAGTATATGCGGCACTATTTATGATCTCACAAGTACCCACACTGTCAAGCAGGAAGAAAATTACCCTATTACCTATAAGGGAGGAACCTATTCCGGAAGACGCTGCAGATGTGTCTGTGGATACCAGTGGGTGCGGGAGGCGGCCCACGAACTGGTTTTTGAGAAGGTGGATGAAACAAACCATAGGATCCGGTGCGCATTAGAGGATACAGGCTTTTGCAGGGGATTTGAACCAATAGAGGAAGAGCACTACGCTTACTCATATATGCCCTGCCAGGATGGAATACATCATAAAAAGATATGTATTGACTGCGGTCAGATTTTGGGGGAGGAGGAATGCAGCTTCACTCAACAGCCAGCAGCTGGTGAGGAAGGTGATAGAGATCCAGCATTACTTTACTGTGTGTGCGGAAACGGACAGATGCCGATATCCGGGGAGGAGCAGCCAAAGGAAGAAAGCGAAGGCGAAACGGAAATGCCGGTGCAGCTGGATATAGAAAATATGGAAGACACAGAAGATACGGAAGATATAGATGATGCGGAAAAAATAGAAGATGCGGAAGACATAAAAGATACAGAAGACATAAAAGATACGGAAGACATAAAAGATACAGAAGATACAACAGCTTCGGACGACCAGCCGCAGACTGCGGAGAATCCGCCTGAACCTCTGGATGGTGCGGAAACAGCAGAGCAGAAAGAAAGCTTGAAGGAAACCGAGGACATCCAGGAACCGGATGCTTTGGAAGAATAAGAATACAAGATGGAGGTAGATATGAAAAATAAAATAGTATCTGTAATAATCATATTAACGATGGCAATGAGTATCGGCATGATCGCTATGGCGGCGGAAAATTCTACTGCTACAAGAAGCAGTCTGCACTCTAACGGCGTGATTCGTTATGATCAGGGAGAGGACAGCGTGGTGATTGATTCGGCTGATTTTTTCACACTGGCTGACAGGCTCGATTTGTTCAAAGTGCGGGTAACAAAACAACTGGGGGTTATGCACACTTATTTGACAAAAACAGGGGGAGGTATCCCCCTGACCAGTGCAGAAGGTGTCTTTGCGGTTCATAACAAGCCAAGCGAAGGGGAGGAGGCAGATCCGCTCAATCTGGATTTTGCAGCTATTTTAGAAGGCATTGCAGTCAGTCAGAGTATTCCCACAGACCTGGCATCCTATGGCATGCTTTCCTCCACAACGCTTTATAAAACTCCGGAGGGACGGCTTGTCACTTCCTTTTCAGAAGGTGCGGAGGCTATCAGTATTCAGGCTGCCACGGCGGATAATCTGTCTGCTGGTACCGCTGCCTGGGTCAACGGAAAACTTTTGCTGGGGACAGGGGGAGATACGGCCGATTTAGTTGAGGGATCAACGGAAACACCAGATGCCGGAGATGGGAAACAGATGGTGCAGCAGGAAATTGCTGCCGGCTACACGGCGGCCGAGAACATAGAGACAGCTGTCGCATATACCGCTAATATTGACAGCGGAGGTAACAATGCGGCGGCAGATCCGTCTTTGACGGTGGAGGGAGGAGGCACATATGGCAAGCTCCGCAGTTGGAACTATGGCAGAAACGGATTTAATGTCAAAATTGCGCTATACTACTTAAGGAATATACCGCAAGGTGCGGTGATCAAGGGAAGCAACGGCGTGCTGTTCTATTAGAAAAAGTCCCCAGGAATTGACAATCACGTGCCTTTACGATAGACTTTAATGGATAGTAAATGACATAATAAATTTTGCTTTCGGCTCTTGCCAAGCCATACAGGAAAGCTTTTGTAGGACAGAAAGCAAAATTTTCATGTCATTATCTATAAAGGGAAACGGGAAAGGAAGCGTGACATGAATAAAGGAAAATATTATATTACGACAGCGATTGCATATACCTCCGGTACGCCGCATATTGGAAACAGCTATGAGATCGTGCTGGCGGACAGCATCGCTCGTTTTAAGAGAAAAGATGGGTATGACGTATATTTTCAAACGGGTACGGATGAACATGGCCAGAAGATTGAACTGAAAGCTCAGGAGACAGGCGTAACGCCAAAAGCCTATGTGGACAAGGTGGCAGGGGAGATCCAGCGTATCTGTGATTCCCTGAACACCTCCTATGATAAATTCATCCGCACTACAGATGAATTTCACGAGAGACAGGTTCAGAAAATATTTAAAAAGCTTTATGAGCAGGGGGATATTTATAAAGGAGCTTACGAGGGGCTTTATTGTACCCCCTGCGAGTCCTTCTGGACGGAGTCGCAGCTGGTGGATGGCAAGTGTCCTGACTGCGGCAGAGAGGTAAAACCTGCACAGGAGGAGGCGTATTTCTTTAAGATGAGTAAATACGCGGACAGGCTGATTGAGCATATCAATACACATCCGGAATTTATTCAGCCTGTATCCCGTAAAAATGAGATGATGAATAATTTTCTCCTGCCAGGCCTGCAGGATCTGTGTGTATCTCGAACCTCCTTTACATGGGGTATTCCGGTGGATTTTGATGATAAGCACGTGATTTATGTATGGCTGGATGCGCTGACCAACTATATCACCGGAATCGGTTATGAGGCTGAGGGTGAAAGTGCTAAGCAGTATAAGGAGTTGTGGCCGGCAGATCTGCATCTGATCGGAAAGGATATTATCCGTTTTCATACGATTTACTGGCCTATTTTCCTGATGGCACTGGGAGAACCCCTTCCGAAGCAGGTATTTGGCCATCCTTGGCTTTTGCAGGGAGATGGCAAGATGAGCAAGTCGAAGGGAAACGTGATCTACGCGGATGACTTGATAGCTTTTTTCGGTGTGGACGCGGTGCGCTATTTTGTTTTGCACGAGATGCCTTTCGAGAACGACGGTGTTATTACCTGGGAGCTTATGGTGGAGCGCATGAATTCCGACCTGGCAAATACGCTGGGAAATTTGGTGAACCGTACCATTTCCATGAGCAACAAATACTTTGGGGGCAGAGTTGAGAACAAGAGAACGGGCATGGAGGATGTGGACGCCGATCTGTTCCGCGTTCTAACGGATACCTACAGCAGAGTGAGCAAAAAAATGGATGAGCTGCGAGTGGCGGATGCCATCACTGAAATATTTGTGCTGTTTAAGCGTTGCAATAAATATATAGATGAGACTATGCCATGGGTTTTAGCAAAGGATGAGGCGAAAAAGGACAGGCTTGCCACGGTGCTTTATAATTTACTAAATGGCATTTTGGTGGGTGCATCTTTATTGGAGCCCTATATGCCTGACACGGCAAAGGCGATTGCGGAGCAGATAAAGACAGATCTTGTCGATTTTTCCGTATTGGAGGAATGTGCAAAAAATCAGGATATAGAAAAAGCAGCGTCTCTGTACCCCGATGGCAATCAGGTGACGGAGAAGCCGGAGATCCTTTTTGCGAGACAGGATCTCTCTGAGGTGATGGAGAAGGTGGAGGCTATGACTGCTGAGAGAAAAGCAGACGCAGGCGTGACTGACGATGGGGACAAAAAGGGAAACGGGGCCGTCATGGAGGAAAAGGTTGTGGAGCTTGCACCTAAGGCGGAAATTACCTATGAAGATTTTGACAAATGTCAGTTTCAAGTGGGGCTGGTGCTTTCCTGTGAGGAAGTGCCTAAATCGAAAAAGTTATTGAAATTTCAGATTCAGATTGGAAATAATACAAGACAAATTCTTTCGGGGATTAAGCAGTATTATAAAGCGGAGGAGCTTGTCGGCAAACGGGTTATGGTACTGGTCAATTTAAAGCCTCGGGAAATTGCGGGAATGATGTCAGAAGGAATGATATTAAGCGCAGCGGATGAAGAGGGAAATCTTGCCGTCATGACACCGGAGCGGTTTATGCCGGCAGGCGCGGAGATTTGCTAAAGAAAAGGGCGATAATCCCACAGCACAAGGAAGGAACCGCACAGCTGCAGAATGAGGAAAGCGATGATAGAAAAACAGGAATTTTATTTCGGATCGCGGGATGGCGAACACAGTCTCCATGCGGTTAAATGGAAACCGGAAACGGAAAGCCCCGTCTGCATTCTGCAGATTATACATGGTATGACAGAGTACATTGCGCGCTATGAAGATTTTGCACAGTTTATGGCAGGAAAAGGCATTCTTGTTGTGGGCGACGATCATCTTGGACATGGGTTGTCCGTGAAGGAAGGGGAAATCCGTGGATATTTTTGTAAGGAAGATGCGGCTACAGTACTTGTGCGGGATGAACATCGGTTAAAAAAATTGATGCAGGAACAGTATCCCGGCATTCCCTATATTATTTTGGGGCACAGTATGGGTTCCTTTATTCTTCGCAATTATCTGATGCGCTATGGAAGCGGTATAGACGGGGCGATTATCATGGGCACCGGTATGCAGTCGAAGGGCACAGTGATTTTGGGCTGGGTACTGGCGACATTAATAAGTATTCTATTGGGGCCGAAGCATGTATGTACGAAATTAGACAAAATGCTCTTTGGTGCCTATAATAAAGGTCTCACGAAGAGTGATACAGATTCAGGACATTGGATCAGCGTCAATCCGGAAAATGTGAAAAGCTTTCAGCAAGATCCGCTTTGCAATTTTGTCTTTACTGCAAATGGCTTTCAGACTTTAATGAAATTGATCTGGAACCTTTATGATACAGAACGATTGAAGCAGATGCCTCTTAAGCTTCCGATTCTTTTGGCTGCCGGCAGTGAAGATCCTGTGGGAGATTACGGAAAGGGTGTAGAAAAAGTACGCCGCTCTTTTGAGAAAATTGGTATGGAGCAGATACAGATGAAGCTTTATTCAGGAGACCGGCATGAGATATTAAATGAGGCTGACAGACAAGATGTGTATGATGACATTTATCGATTTATCCTGCAGCGGGCTACTTGACCAAAAGATGGTATTTGGCTCTCATTGGAGGAAAGATTGAGGAGATCAATGAAGAAATTTTTAATGTTATTATGTCTGGCTGCAATTCTGTGTATGGGGTATCTGGCGATCACATTGCCCCGCGGAGAAGGCATGCCTGCCATGGAGGATATAAAAGCTGAAACAGACAAAATTAGAAATCAAGTGAGTGATATGTATGAGGAATACAGCCTGACTGCGGCGGAGCATGTAGATGAGGCTCTGGGAGAACAAGCAGAACAGGCAGATAACAAGCTGGAAGTCGTGGTGGAGCAGGCCGACGAGGCCCTGGAGAATGTGGCAGAGCAGGCTGACGAAGCCATAGAGAATGCTGTTAACAGCGCTGTGGAGGGTGCAAAACAAGGTTTTATACAGAGCCTAAAAGAAAGTGTCAGCAATTTTTTTGACAGTCTGTCTGTTCAGGATAATCAGGAATAAATTTGTGTTGCAGCCGCCTGTGTCAGGAAACTGGCAGGGCGGTTGACGTTGTCTTTTGCATATAAAAAGTATTAAGGGAAAAAATATTTTACTACAGAAAGAATCTGTGAAGGAGGAAAGAAGATGAAAATAGCATTTTTCAGTACAAAGCCTTACGATAAGATATGGTTTGAGCCGATGGGAAAGGAATACGGGTTTGAGATTCATTTTTATGAGGTACCTTTTCATGAGGAGACGGTTTCCCTTGCAAAGGGGTATGATGCGGTCTGCATTTTTGTCAATGATTATGTGAATGCCGCTATGATTGAACAGCTTTACGATATGCATGTGAAGGCGATTCTTCTTCGGAGCGCGGGTTTCAACCACGTGGATGTGAAAGCAGCAGAGGACAAAATTCAAGTACTGCGTGTGCCCAGTTATTCGCCTGAAGCAGTAGCTGAGTTTGCCATGGCAATGCTTCAGACCGTAAACCGCTATACCCACAAAGCATATAACCGGACGCGGGAATTTAATATGAGTCTGCATGGACTTATGGGAGTCGATCTATTTCACAAAACTGCCGGCATTGTGGGTACAGGAAAGATTGGGCAGGCTATGATCCGTATATGTAATGGCTACGGCATGGATGTTCTCGCCTATGATCCTTTCCCAAATAAGAATCTGGAAGTGGAATATGTTACTGTTTCAGAATTAATGTCGCGGTCGGATGTGATTTCTTTGCATTGTCCTTTAACCTCGGAGACAAGGCATTTGGTAAATGCACAGACGATTGAGAATATGAAGAAGGGCGTGTATCTGGTGAATACTTCACGTGGCGCACTCATTGATACGGATGCCTTGATTGATGGTCTTGTGGCCGGGAAATTCGGCGGTGTAGGATTGGATGTTTATGAGGAGGAAGAGGGGATTTTCTATGAGGATAAATCGAACGAGATTATGAGGGATGAGAATCTTGCCAGACTGATGACTTTCCCCAATGTATTGATTACTTCTCATATGGGATTCTTTACAAAAGAAGCGATGCAGGCCATTGCCAGGGTGACATTAGAGAATGCCTATGCACTGGAAAATGGCCTGCCGCTGGTCAATAAAGTGGGAAGCGAGGCGGCTAAATAGCCGGGGACTCCCATTTTTTCTTATCCCCCACACTGATTTCTGTTCCGATCTGCACCTCAATCACTTGCAGGGCAGTGTCGGCAATGATGGTGTGGGGAACACCAGCTTTCATGGTAACTACATCCCCGGTGCGGACAGTGCGCTCCGCACCGTCAATGATAGTGCGCCCCTCTCCCTCAATTACGGTCCAGATTTCATCTCGGCGCTCGTGGCTGTGATAGTTCATTCTGTGCCCTGCGTTCAGGGTAACCTTGATGGTCATGCTCCCTTCTTCGATATCGATAACGCGGAAGCTTCCCCAGGATTTTTCCGCGAACATAATCTGCTGATCGATAGCATCTACAAAAGGTTTGATGTAGCTTGACTGCATCTTGTCTGAGACAAGAATACCTTCAGGGCTTGCAGAGACTACCACATCCTTTAGGCCCATGCACAGAACGGGAACATCCAGTTCATTTACCACATGCACGTTATCACAGGAATCATTTAAGATCGCCTTGCCGATGCTCTCGCTTTCCATTGCTTCTGTCAGCGTATTCCAAGTACCCATATCCTTCCACATGCCGCCGAAGCGCATCACTTCAATGTATGATTCATGCTCTGCAACTGCATAGTCGAAACTGATTTTTTCGAGTGTATCATATTTATTATACAGATCTGTATAGTCATTGAAAGGAATCAATTCATGGGCGCGCGAGAGCACATAGTCCAGACGGAAGGCGAATACGCCGCCATTCCAGAGCGCACCTTTTTGGATATAAGAGCCCGCAGTCTTTTCGTCCGGCTTTTCCTTATACATGGAAACCCGACTGATAGTCTCTTTATTCTCAGGAATAATATAGCCGTATTTAGCACTTGGATAGGTGGGCTCAATGCCCATGAGAACCAGATTGGCCTCACTCACTGCGGCTCGTTCGCCGAGATGTTTCAGCGCTTCGAAATAGTCTTGCTCTACATAAGGATCTACAGGGCAGACAACTACGGACTCCGACTTGGGAACCCCTTTCACATCATGCAGGTAAGCAGCTGCCAATGCAATTGCGGGGAAAGTGTCTCTCCGGCAGGGTTCTACGCTGATACCTACATCCGGCCCAAGCTGGTTGTGGATTGCGGATACCTGGGATTTCGATGTAGCGATGGTGATGGAAGCCGATGTATCCACTGAGCGGATCTGTCGATAAACCCGCTGCACCATAGATTCATAGCTGCCCGTGACGGTTTTGAATATTTTAATGAATTGTTTGGAGCGTGTGTCGTTGGAGAGAGGCCACAGACGTTTGCCTGAGCCGCCAGATAAAAGAACAATATTCATAGGTAACCTCGTTTCAATCGTTTTTGTTTTCTTACTAATAAATGAAATTTTTAATGTCGTTAACTATAGTATACCACAGCATGCCCTCTATGGGTTACATTCTTTTAAATCATTGCTCTGCCTTGATGTATGTAATGTTGTGCTCATTGATATATGCGAGTGCTTCCTTTGACAATTCTTTGTCTGTGATCAGGTAATCGAAATCAGCGAGGGAAGCGACGGAGAAGACGGCAGCGCGGTCAAATTTGCTGTGATCAATCATAAGGATAGACTTCTGTGTTGCTTCGAGGATGGCACGTTGGAATGCCACATCTTCGTCATAGTAACCAGTTACAATAAAATTTTCACTCAGAGCAGCTCCGCTTAGGAAGGCCTTGCTGACATGGAATTCCTTTAACAGGGAGACAGTCTGGTAACTCAGGCATGAAAACTGTTGGGTGTGTACCCAGCCGCCTAGGAAAAACATTTTTTTGCATTTGCGTCCGCCGTCAAAAGTGGATGCGATAGCAAAGGAGTTGGTGATGATAATTAAAGTTTCAAGCAGTTCAGGAATCAAAACTAACTCTTTTGATAATTCCAGATTTGTCGTACAGCTTTCCATAATGATAATATCTTTAGGCTGAAGTAATTTAATGGCACTTGCCGCGATAGCCCGCTTTTCTGTGACATAATGCGTCGCGCGCAGATCGAAGGGAATTTCTGCAACAGCACCGCCCGCAAGGGCGACACCGCCATGAACTTTTATGATCAGTCCTTCATCGGCAAGTGCATCCAAGTCTTTTCGCATGGTTTCATTGGAAACACCGGTCTCCTCGGCGAGCTGCTGGGTGGAGCTGATAGGAACTTTTGCTAATATGTTCAGTATCTCTTTGCGTCTTTTGTCTAATTTGCTGTTCATGCAGTAACCTCCCGGAATTGGTATTTTCTATTTTATCAGAAAATTCCTGATATGCATACTCATAATTGCAAACAGTGTTTGTCTGTTTTTTTGATAAGTTGGAAAAAGCCAATATAGAATGGAACATAATTTGGAAAAAAGCAACAATATATCGACAGGATAACTGTATATTCTTCACAAAATACGAAATATTGATAGAAAAGGAATTGACGCATATATTTCTCTGTGGTATGATGATAAAAATTGGAAAAAAGCAAATTATGGCAAATATAAGTTGTTAAAAAACAAATTATATTGTTGTAATTAGTTTTTTAACAAAGAAAAGGAGGATAAGAAAATGGA
This sequence comes from Lachnospiraceae bacterium UBA7060, assembly GCA_002493835.1. Lineage (GTDB taxonomy): Bacteria > Bacillota > Clostridia > Lachnospirales > Lachnospiraceae > UBA3282. Next base: position 26,070 of record DLAA01000087.1, read on the forward strand.
AAGTCCAAAGCCATATTTGTTTACGGATAATAATCCAAATGCCATGGAAGATTATGCGCAATCAATCAGAAGATTGGAAAAACCAAAGGGCAAAATTGATGTTGTACTGGATTCAGATATGTACAACGAAGTAGACGATCAGTTTGCACTGGCCTATTTGCTGCAGTCGGAGGAGAAGATGAGCCTGAAGGCAATCCTTGCAGCCCCGTTTTTTAACCATCATTCGGAGAATCCGAAGGATGGCATGGAAAAGAGTTACGAGGAGATCTTCCGGGTCTTAAAGCTTCTGAAACGGGAGAGCTACTGTGACAGCGTCTACAAGGGGTCTGAGATGTTTCTTGTGGATGAGAAGACACCTGTAGAGTCGGAAGCGGTAGATAAACTGATCGAAATGGCAGAAGATTATTCTGCACAGAATCCGCTGTATGTCATTGCTATTGCAGCATGCACTAACATTGCATCGGCGCTGATAAAGTGTCCGGAGCTGAAAGAGAAACTGTTTGTAGTGTGGCTGGGAGGAATGGGATTTGACTGGCATGACAATAAGTCTTTCAATGCCGGACAGGATGTCGCCGCCGCGCGGGTGCTGCTTGGCAGCGGGGTTCCACTAGTCTTAATTCCAGGCAAGGGTGTTGTGGAGCGCTTTGCCACAACAGGACCGGAACTTGACTACTGGTTAAAGGGTAAGAACGCATTCTGCGACTATATTGTAGACAAGACAGCGCGGGAAGCCGGGATATGCAATGGAAACAAATGCTGGAGCAGACCAATCTCGGATGTTACGGCTGTTGCATGGCTGCATGATGAAAAATTTATGCTGGACCGGCTGGAGAACAGCCCAGTGATGGAATACGACCATCTCTATGCACAGGACAAGCGAAGATTGTTTATCCGGTATGTCTACAGTATTGACAGGGACAGGTTAATGGAAGATTTATTTACGAGGATCAGTAAATATGAATAGTGCACGGCTTTCATTTGTAAGTCAAGCAAGAATGGGAGATGTCTATGAAAGGAAAAACATTTGGGAAAAAACTGTTTCAGACAGTGGAGCCATATTTATATCTGATTCCGGCGTTTTTACTACTGATCATGTTTGCCTATTATCCGTTTGCTAAAAATACGGTAATGAGTTTCTTTACGGTAAACAAATTCAGAGAGATCAGAGAGTTTGCTGGTATTACGAATTATCTCAAGGTATTGGGAGACGAGAAGTTTATCCAGTCCATTGGGAATACATTAGTTTTTGTGGTAACTACGGTTCCGGTCAGCATTGTGGTTGGATTCGGGCTGGCGCTGTTGGCAAGAAAGAGGACAAAATCTTCTTCCGTGTATGAAGCGATGTATTCCATGTCCATGGCGATTTCAGTTTCAGTTGTTGCGATGATTTTTCAGCTGGCATTTAACCCCTCCATGGGAATTGTCAATAAGATTTTCGGGACAAACATTTCATGGCTGACAGATCCAAAGACAGCGCTTGGAGCTATCATATTTATCCAGATATGGGCAAATGTGGGATATAATTTCATTTTCCTGCTGTCAGGTCTTCGGGGCATGAGTGAGGATGTTCTGGAGAGCGCCAAGATCGATGGGGCGACAGGAATCCATCTTTTGGGAAAGATCATTATACCAATGGTATCACCTACACTTTTGTTCCTTTTGATGAAAGATATCGCTTATGCGATGACGACATCAAGTTTTACCCTGATCTTGACCTATCCGGTATTCCATAACGGTGGTCCGAACGGTACGACAGAGACGATCATGTCATATGTTTACGGTAAGGGAATTGTGGGAACAAATTATAATGCGGCGTTTGCAGCGACGACGATAGGATTTATTTTGGCGGCAGTCATGATGGCACTGAGTCTGGTTCTTGAAAAAAGGAAGGTGAATTACGATTGAAAAAGGAAAAACATTTGTTGTATCAAATAGTATGTATCGTGACTGGAATTGTGCTAATCCTGCCGATCATATACGCAATTAATATTTCTTTTATGCCGCAGGATGAGATCCTGACAACAAAGCTGCATTTTTTCCCCAGCCAGCTTGGGTATTTGGAGAATTATAAGGTTGTGTTCATGCATACGAGGATCTTGCGGTTTATGTGGAACTCACTGGTTATGGCAGGTGTTTCAAGTATCGTGAGGGTGATCATAGCAAGTTTGGCGGCTTTCTCCTTTTCCTTCTTTGAATATCGGGGAAAGAACGTGCTTTTCGCACTGGTAGTAGGAAGCATGATTATCCCGGCGGATGTGTTGGTAGTGCAGAACTACTTTACGACAGCCGAGCTGGGGCTGATCAATACATATCTAGGAATGATGGTAGTTTTCTTCATTTCGGGTATCAATATTTTTGTCATGCGGCAGAACTTTCTTTCTTATTCCGTTACCCTAAAGGAAGCATCACAGGTTGATGGATGTACAAACTTTAAGTTTTACCGGAAGATTCTGATGCCGAGTAACATTCCGGTTATCACAACGGTATTTATTTCTTCCTTTGTGGGAACATGGAATACTTACTTGTGGCCATTGCTGGTGACAAACACGGATGCCATGCGCACTGCGCAGGTTGCGGTTACCATGCTGAACAATAATGAAGGAAGCAATTATGGCGTGGGCGCTGTGATGGCGGCGGCTGTGGTTATTTTGGTACCTTCGGTGGCGGTTTTCCTGATATTCCAGCGCAAGATTGTAGGCGGTGTAATGGCAGGAGCGGTAAAAGGATAGGCAATAACAGTCTGCCCCGCTGGTGACAGGCAGGGACAGACTGCAATAAACGGCAAACCATAAATAAATAATTCATTGAAAAGAGAGGAAACGTGTATGAAAAAACTATTGGCATTATTGTTGTGCGGCGCGATGGTGCTGGGAACCACAGCATGCGGCGGCGCGGGAGGAACACAGTCAGGCGGTACGGCAGAGCAGGAAGGCAAAGATTCAGGTACACAGCAGGCAAGCGGAGATACTCAGGAGGTTGTATTTTGGCACAGTTTTTCAGGAGCCACGGAGGCGGCATTGACTTCCATTATCAATGAGTATAATGAAGGAAGAGGAAAAGAAAAAGGTATTCATGTAGAATTGGTATATCAGGGGTATGAAGGTACGGATAAGGTGATGCTTGCGTATCAGACAAAAGATTACGAGAATGCCCCGGATATCAATGTGGGTTTGACATCTACGATCCCGGCAGTGATGGATATGGGATGGACAGTCAATATAGAAGAATTTATGAATGAAGAAGGTTCCGAGGTGACAAAGGATACATTCTATGAGCCCCTGCAGCAGGCGTGTACCTATGAGGGACAGATGGTAGCAGTTCCTTTCTCTAATTCCATACCGCTTCTGTATTATAATAAGGAAATGCTGGAGGAAGCAGGGTTTACTAAGGCGCCGGAAACTATGGATGAGTTGGTAGATTATGTGAAAGCGTTGACAGTAAAAGAAGGCGATGAAGTGTCGCGTTATGGATTGAATATGCAGGTTAAGAGATACCAGCTTGTTGAATTTTGTGTCAGCCAGGGCGAGGTAAGTTTCTTTGGCGATAACCAAGGGGGCAGAGAAGCGCCGATGACGAAGATTGTTGCGGGAGATGACGGTACGCTTAAAACATTCTTGGAGAAACTGCAGGCACTTTTGGACACGGGTGGTTATAAATACGTAGAAGACAATATCAATGAGGAATTTGCGCAGGGACTGTCAGCGATGGTGATCATGTCTTCCTCTCGTATGGGAACACTGGACGAGCTGATGCCGGGTAAATACATGACTGCTTATCTGCCGAAGGTAAATGCTGGTGATGCAGGCGGGGCTGCTGTTGGCGGAAGCTGTCTGAATATTTTTAACAGAGATGACGATGAGAGAGCGAAAGCAGCCTGGGATGTAGTGCAGTATTGCGTGTCCCCCGAAAGCCAGTACACTTTCTCCACGGCGTCGGGCTATATTCCAGTCAATGTGGGCTGTGAGGAGCTGGATGAGATGAAAGCATACTATGATGAGAATCCACAGTATAAGGTCGCGCTGGAGCAGATGAAGGCGGCAAATCCGCTTTCCCAGGAACCGCTTGACTTAACCTATAATGAGATCAACGGTATTATCACGGAAATTATGCTGGAATTCTGTCAGGGAAATTCGAGTGTAGATGAAACTGTCAACAAGATTGTAGAGCAGTGTAATGCCGCACTGGATGAATATCACTCTGTGAACGGATAAGTGCAGGAAAACATGGAGGCGTACAAGGGGATTTGAACATGCCCGGCGTACGCTGCATCCTTTAAGGCGCTGTGCCGGCCGTGTTTGCGGCCGGTGCTGCTATCATAAAGCAGGAAGGGGATCAGAGGTGGAATACAGAGAAATTAAAATGGTAGTTACGGATTTAGATGATACACTGCTTTCACCGGAAAAGGAAATATCGCCGGAGGCGGTCAGACTGATTGAAGGGCTGGAAGCATCGGGCATTCGTTTTACTTTTATTACAGGGCGGCCCGCTTACGCCGTTGAGCGGTTTGCAAAAAAGGTGAAGATTACTGCGCCCATCGTAAGCTGTAATGGTGCAGTTGTCTATGACCGGGAAACCGGGCATATCCTGAAGGACATCCCGATGGAAATAGAAGGGCTTGAAACAATTTTAGGCTGTGCGGTGGATATGGGATTGACTGTTCTGGTCTATGCGGGCGGCATAGAGTACGCACTTTCGGAGACAAATTGGACGAGGATACGGAAAGAAGCCGGGAGGACACTTCCCATCACGTCCATTGAACATATAAAAAAAGGCGGGAATCCAGTCTATAAAGTAAATATCATGGCGGACGGGGACGAGGAATCATTTGCGTCTCTGAGGGGACAGATCTGCGAGTTGAAGGAGCGGTATTGCATCGCCTTGTATGGAAACAGCGGCTGTGAGATTGTGGATAAAAATGTGAACAAAAGAGAAGGGCTGGCTGAGCTTTGTGAAGTGTGCGGCATAGAAATGGAGAATGTGCTGGCGGTGGGAGATAATGCAAACGATCAGGAAATGCTGCGGGCTGCAGGGATTGGGGCAGTTGTGGCTAATGGGACCGAAGAGACAAAGGAATGTGCAGATTATGTATGTACTGCTTCCTATACGGCGGGTGTCGTGGAGGCGATCAGAAAATTTACTCCAAAAGAGAAGGGCCTTATATTATCAACATCGACAAATATCTATTTTGAGCGCAAGGACGACGATTTGATTCCTGTGGATGAGATGTTAAGACAGTGCGCGGCAGCAGGCTTCCGGTATCTCGATTTTGGGTTTGCCGAGTTATCATTGGTATCAAAGCGTTTTCACAGCAAGGAGTGGCGTCAGGAGATACAGGAATACATAAATCTTGCGGAAGAGTTGGGGCTGCAGTTTGTCCAGGCACATGCCACAATTTTTGATTATTGCAATGTAGATAAGGAATATGACAGAGAAGAAGAATTATTCTTGAAAAGCATTCAGGGAGCGGGAATGATGGGAGCTTCGTGGCTGGTTGTCCATCCTTCCAGTTATCTCGTAGACGGCAGGATTCATCCGGATACGCATCAAAAGAATGTAGATTTTTTGAGAAAATATGCTGACATTGCAGCAAAAGAGGGAATCGGACTGGCAGTGGAAAATATGTGGGGCAGAACAAAGGCGGGCGAAAAGCCATACTGTTTAGATCCTGTTGAACTGCTTGGGCTGATCGAGGATGTTAACTGTGAAAATGTAAAAATATGCTGGGATGTAGAGCATGGCAGTATCGAGAAATTGGATCAGAGAAAAGCGCTGCATATGCTGGGAGAACATATTGTGGCAACCCATATTTCTGATGAAGCGGGAGAAGAGAGTATTCATATTCTTCCTTATTTGGGGCATGCCGATTGGGACGAGATCTTAGGTGCGCTTTCAGAAATAAATTATAGGGGCGTGTTTAACTTTGAAATTCAGCATTATCTTCCGGGAATGCCAAAAGAGTTAGTGCCGTCGGCTATGCGGCTTGCCTACGAGGTAGGCATGCAGATGGCAGAGAAAGTAGTAAGGTTCCAGAGAAGAGCGTTGCAGGATGAGTGAGAGACTAAGCTCCAGTTCTTGAATAAGTAAAATGGGGAGGCGGAGCATGAACAATTTTTTTGACTTTATTGGAATGATAGGAGTTGGTAATTGGCATCAAACTATGGTGGGAATCATAAGGATTTTGCTGGCAGCTGTTTTAGGAGCATTTATAGGATTGGAACGTGGACGTAAACACAGACCGGCTGGGGTCAGAACCCATACTTTAGTCTGTGTGGCAGCGGCGCTTGTTATGGTTACAAACGAGCAGTTGATTCTTGCACACGGAACAGGCGATCCGACCAGGATGGGGGCGCAGGTGATCAGCGGAATCGGATTTTTAGGGGCCGGAACGATATTGACGGACAGACAGAATCGGATCAAAGGGCTTACTACAGCAGCAGGCTTGTGGGCTAGTGCATGTATCGGCCTTGCGATAGGCGGCGGTTTTTATATTGGGGGAATTGTCGCGGCGATTCTGATTCTGGTGATTTTTACAAAGCTTGTCGACGTGGAGCAGCATCTGGTGATGAAGAGTCGTGTGATGGACTTGAATGTATCATTTGACAGTGCCAAGAATATGAATAATTTTATCAGTGAGATAACGAGCCATGACTGCAGTATTCTTTCTTTTTCTTATATTGACATGGATGAAGAATTACAGAATAAGGTGGGGAAAGGCGAGATTGTATTAAAGAAAGTTGTCAATGTAAATCTACATATATTGCTGCCAGTGAAAAATTATCATTCTGAAATATTAAAGATTCTTGAAAACAGCAAGGGAATGATTCGAATGGAGGAGTTGTGACAGAAGGGAGGTATCTTTGCAAACAGAAGAATTAAAAAGTTTTCCTAAAGTAGAACTGCACTGCCACTTGGATGGGTCGCTTAGTGAGCCGGCTTTGAGGAGGATCATCCGTGAGGGGGATCAGGATGTGGAATTGTTATTGAACAGTATGCGGGTGAAAAGCGATGTGGTAAATCTTGCCGAGTATCTCTCCTGCTTTACAAATGCAATGCCTTTTCTGCAGTCAGAGGAAAACTTGAAAATAGCGGCGTATGAGCTGATTAAACAGGCAGCAGAAGAAGGTGTGATTTATACAGAAGTGCGATTCGCACCGTTGTATCACGGGCGTGAGGGGATGACGCAAAAAGAGGCTGTGAAGGCGGTTCTACAGGGGTTAGAAGCAGCGGAAAAAGATTTTAGTGTGAAAAGTCGCCTGCTTTTATGCATGATGCGTGGGAAAACAGAAGCGCAGAATGAAGAAACCCTGACCTGTGCCGTGGAAATGAGACAGTATGGTGTGGCAGGTATTGACCTGGCGGGTAATGAGGCAGCATATTCACCGCGGCTTTATCGCAGTTTGTTCCACAAAGCGCAGGAGAAACAGATTCCTTTTACGATCCATGCAGGAGAATGTGGCAGCATTGAGAATGTTGGGATCTCCATTGAAATGGGGGCAAAACGCATTGGACATGGCGTAACGATCGCAGATGATGAAGAGATGAAAACAATCTGTAAGAATAAGGGGATCACTTTGGAAATGTGCCCGGTAAGTAATCTGCAGACCGGAGCGGTGAAGCGGATCGAAGAGTATCCCTGGGCGAAGATGCGTTCGGAGGGCATTTTGGTTACAGTAAATACGGATAACCGCACGGTTTCCGATACGACTTTGGTGAAGGAATGGCAGACATTGGACAATTCTTTTGGACCGATTGATCAGCAGATACTAAAACAGGCAGCGGCCTGTGCGATCGAAGCGGCGTTTCTGCCGTGGACGGAGAAAGAAGAATTAAAAAAGATACTTCATGAAAGAACATCGCAGCTGTTCTGAAAAGCGAAGCTTGAAATCCTTAAGACAAATAAGGAGTATTCCCGGTGGTGGAGTACTCTTTATTTTTGTTATAGAAATGCAGAAGGGCTGCTAGTAGTCCATGAGCGTGACCGAAAAAGAAGTGCGGGCACGACACAGAAAATAGAGATTTATTTTAACTCTATCAGTGAGTATATACCGCCAATTATGGCAAAAAAAGTATTATAAGAAAGATAAACGAAAAATTTTTAATATTGTGTGCTGAAAATTACAGGAATGACGTCATATAGGGTGAGCGGAAAAATACAGAGGGAGGAAAATACAATGAACGACAAAGACATTGTGCAATTATTTTTTGAGCGTTCGCAACAGGCAGTTACCGAATTGTCACAAAAATATGGGAAGCTTTGTTTTCACATTGCGCTAAATATTCTGAAATGCAATGAAGATGCCGAGGAATGTGAAAATGATACTTACTTAAAAACATGGAACAGCATTCCACCTAACGAACCTATATGTTTGAGAGCCTATGTCAGTCGGATTGTGCGTAATTTAGCACTGTCCCAATATCGATATAATCACAGGCAAATGAGGGATAGCCATCTTCAAGTCTATTTGTCAGAATTGCAGGATTGTATTCCGGCATCTCAGGATGTGGAGGCTTCAGCGGATGATACAGTGAATAGTGCTATTCAGGCTTTTTTATCAACACTGGATTTGTCTACAAGGGCTTTATTTATTCAAAGATATTTTTATATGGAAAGCATTTCTATCCTTTCAAAGAAATTTAGGATAAAAGAAAGCAACGTTTCTACAAAACTGAATCGAACAAGATTAAAGCTAAAACAATATTTGGAGAGAGAGGGGATTACGCTATGATGCCGGATCAAAGATTGTTAGAGCTGATAGGAAATATTCCGGAAAAAATGCTGGATGAGGCTTTGAACATGAAAAAGATATGCAGAAGCAGAAAAAGAAGAGTGTTTTATATTAGTGCAGCGGCAGCTTGTATGGTTGTGCTGTTTATGAGATTTGTTCCTGCGGGGCAGGTGATGGCGACACAGATTAGGGAGCAGGTGGAGCGTTTGTTAGAAGAACTGTTCCCACCAAAGGATATCCCGATGACATTTGAGGGGATGGAAGAGAATATTCCCCATGAGATCTATGGAGAACTGTCAAAAGAAACAGAAGAATTCCCTGAGGAAACGGAAGAAATTTCGAGGGAAAATGTAGATAAGGCAGGATTTGCCATTTATGTTGATATGGATTCTTTTGAGACGACAGAAGAAGAGAATTGCCATATTATCCGTGGAAAGCCCGTTGTTTATACAAGAGAGGATGCCATCAGGAATAATGAGATGCTTCTTGCCGATTTATCTGAAGAAGAGGCGGAGCAAAAAATCCAAGAGATTGTGGAGAAGACACAGGAGTTTTATGACAATTTGCCCACAGAGGAGATTCGTATTACACAGATACAGGAGATTTCCGTGGAAGATGCCGCCGGGGAAATGAGAGAAGAACTGTCAGAACACTATGCTGATGTATCTGATATAATGGTTTCTGAACTTCCAAAAGGATTGTATCTTCGTGCAGATGAGGGAACGGCATGGGATTGTGAAGTTAAGGAAGTCTATTTTGTAGACAATGGTCTTGGGGGTGTATTTGTTATCACTGCAAGCAGCATTGTGGATGCAGCAGAGGGAGTGGGAGTTAGATTTCATTCTATGATTGAAACTTTTAGGGTATTGCAGTCTTTTGATTCTGTACAGATTCTTACATCGGAAGAGGCAGGGATTACGACAGGAGTTGTGAAATAATGAATAAGTCATTAGGCAGAATGGAGAATGATATGAAAAAATGGATAAAATTTTTGGGGGTGATGTTTATATTGGCTAATTTAGCTGGCTGTGGAAAAAGATGGGAAAGCAAAGATAATACAGATATGGAGAGGGATGGGCAGACAGTCAACAATTTTACTGGAAGTCAAAGTAATATAGATTATGGAATTGAAGTACGGACGGATATAAACGGTGATGGAAATATTGACAGGGTTCGGGTATATGATACTGTGAGTGGAGATTACGCATTTACCCAAGTCAGTGCTATTTTAAATGATGACAGTAATTTTTTATAGATTATTCGGACTCGAGGGCATCTTCTTATCTTGTTGCAGGAGATTTGAGTGGAAACGGAAAGGCTGATGTGGTAGTTATAAGATATTCTACGGGCAGTACCTTTAATGGTTGTGATGTTTCGGTTCTGCATATGGCTTGTGTTGATCCACTAAATGATATTGTTCAAAGCGTTGATTGTTCTTACCGAGATGATGGCTGGTATATTGAGGATATACAGATTGTCAATGATTATTGGGAAAAGGCCGTAAAGGTTACGGTACTCGTCAAAAAGATGAGCCGGAGTATGCAGAGAGACTCTTAATGCTGAAATGGACTGTATGGAACAGGCATAATGGTGAACAGAATTCGTGTATAGAAGAGATTGAGAAAATGACTTTTGGGGTATATACTAATATAAAATAAATATAAGAGATATTTAAAGTAGCTTGTATTAAAATTTGAGGAGGAAAAGCAATGGCAGTAGTAAGCATGGAAATACCTGATGAAATGATAGAGTTTGCAATGCCATCAAACAAAGATGAACAGCTTAAAATAAATGCTATGATATTATATCCTTATATACAACAAGGAACAATTTCACATGGGAGAGCGGCTGAGATTCTTGGGATTTTCAAAATGGATTTGATTACTTTATATGGAAAAATGGGATTGCCATATATTGAGATGTCAGAAGATGAAATAGAGGAGGAACTTGAAACGGTCAGATATCTGAAGGAAGTGATGAAATGATTGTGATTTCGGATACAACCCCGATTATTTCGTTACTTAAGGCAGGGCAATTAGAATTATTACAAAAATTGTACAATAAGGTTTTAATGCCGCAGGCTGTTTATAGAGAACTTATAGAAAATCCCGTGTATATAAATGAGGCAGAGATTATTAAAAGCACAGATTTCCTTCTGGCTGCTGAAGTAGAAAATATAAAATCAGTGAGCGTTCTCCGTGCGGTTACCGGGTTAGACGAAGGAGAAAGCGCAGCACTTATTATGTATGACGAACAAAAGGCGGATCTTTTATTGATGGATGAACAGAAGGGGAGAAGGGTTGCCAAACGACTCAATGTAAGACATATTGGGACAGCGGGTGTTCTGATGTTGGCATATGATAAAGGTTTGATTCAAGCAGAAAAAGTCAAAGAATGTATAGATATAATGCTTGAAAATAAAATCAGATTAAGCAAAAACATTTGTAATATAGTAATGGCTCATGTAGGTTTGGACATTCAGTATTAATCTGAATGATGTGGAATATGATGTTAGACCTTTGGAAATATTTGATATGATGCTGCCAGATTTTTTATCTTTGAGGGAAAAGGAAAAATACTTCCGTTCGCTGAATGGTGAGCAGAAAATAGATGCGTTGAACGAGATGATAGAAGAATCGAAGCATATCGTTTTTCTTGGCGGAGCAGGCGTCTCTACAGAGAGCGGGATACCAGATTTTCGGAGTAAGGACGGGTTATATAATAAGCAGGACCGTAAATTTCGGAAGTATAAGCCGGAGTACCTGCTCAGCTATGATTGTCTGAATAAGAAGCCCGAGATATTTTTTTCTTATTTCCGTAAGAATTTGGATTGTCGAACTTTCCAGCCGAATGATGCGCATAAGAAACTGGCGGCAATGGAACTGAAGGGAAAGCTGGATGGCATTGTCACTCAGAATATTGATGGACTGCATCAGAAGGCAGGGAGTAAGAAAGTGTGGGAGATTCATGGAAGTGCGCTCCGTTGCTATTGTGTAAGCTGCCGGGCGGAATATGGGACGGAGTTTATTTTTGAAGATACAGAGGAAATACCGCGCTGCCCGAAGTGCGGCAAGATGGTACGTCCTGATGTGACTTTGTATGGAGAGTTCCTGCCACAAAGAGCATATGAAGAAGCCATCGCACTCATTAGGTATGCGGATTGCCTGATCATTGGCGGAACCTCATTGGAGGTGGGGAGTGCAGCGCAGCTTGCGCATATGTATCATGGGAAGTATCTTGTGATTATCAATAAAGCCAAAACGAAGATGGAAGGCAGGGCAGATCTTGTATTTCATGACAGCATTGGTGAAGTGATGAATCAGATTAGGTGAAAACATTATGAGGATAGATAAAGAATATTTGCAGGCTGTAACACAGGCGAAAGTATTGAAGAATGGATTAAATGTATATGTGAAACCAACACTAGTGGTATAAAAAATTTTTCTCTGTCCATACCGTCAGGGTGTTTGTTTAGATTATAGTTAATGGTAAAATAATGGCATCAAGTCACCCCAAATGGAAGGAAATAGATATGAAATCGAGGCTTGCCGAGAATATTAAAACGTTCCGAAAGGAACGGAAGATGACGCAGGAGCAGCTTGCGGAGGCGATGGGGGTTACGGTTGGCGCTGTTTATAAATGGGAATCTCAACAATCAAATCCAGATTTGAATTTAATTATTGAACTGGCAGATTTATTTGAAGTATCCACAGATGTTCTACTGGGATATGAGTGGCGTAATGGCAGTATGGGCGCGGCACTTGACAGGATCATAGATTATCGCCAGAGAGCGCAATATGATGAAGGGGTTATTGAATCAGAAAAGGCATTAAAGAAGTATCCAAATTGCTTTGACATCGTGTATCAGAGTGCAGTTATCTACTCGGAAAAGGGTTATGAGCAAAAAGACCCAAAAGCTTCTTTCCGCGCACTGGAACTTTTTGATATGGCCTGTAACCTGATTGAGCAAAACACGGATGAAAACATTAGTGAGTTGTCGATCCACCGCCAAATGGCTCGGCTCCATTTATCGCTCGGTCACGCGGACACCTGTGTGGATATGCTGAAAAAATATAATGTATGTGGGACCAATAACGCGATGATCGGAATGGTCCTGGCTGATTGTCACCACCAGCCAGAGGAAGCTATCGTGTATCTTGGCAGGGCGTTCACACAGAGCTTGGATGACCTGGATGCGATTATGATGGGCTATG